>DASXCK010000537.1:0-6485 GCA_036491235.1 Xanthobacteraceae bacterium
GGAGAAGCGGCCCGCCTCGGTGCCGTAGGCGACCTTCGCGTAGTCGGATGCGCCGGCGAGCTGCTTGGCGAGTGCGACGACGCCGGCGTCCGGGGACGTGTTGAGTCCTGGAAAATTGGATCGGTCGACGAACTCGATGCCGGCTTCCGGCGCCACCGCTTTCATGGCGGGTTCGAGCACGTCGCGGCCATACGTGATCACCTCTTCGGTGAGCGCGTTGACGTCGTCGGCGCCGATCGCTCGAAACTCGAACTCGAACGTACAGCTCTCCGGGACGATATTGAGCGCCGTGCCGCCGTTCACGGTGCCGGTGTGCCCGGTCGTGAAGGGCACATCGTAGAGCGGGTCGCGTGCGCCCTCGCGCGCCAGCCGCTCCGAAATGTCACGAATCTTCACGATCAGGCGCGCCGCATATTCCACCGCATTGACGCCCTGCGGCGCGAGCGAGGAGTGGGCCGTGTGCCCGCGCACGGTCACGCGCAGCGAGCGCTTGCTCTTGTGGCCGACGATCACCGCCATCAGCGACGGCTCGCCGACGAAACAGCCGGCCGGCTTGACGGCGCCGCGCTTGATGCGCGCAATGATGTCCTGCACGCCGATGCAGCCGACCTCCTCGTCGTAGGAGATCGCGAGGTGAATTGGCCGTGCGAGCCGCCGCGCCTTCATGGCGGGAACGGCAGCGAGGCAGCACGCCACGTATCCCTTCATGTCCGTCGCGCCGCGGCCATAGAGCCGGCCGTCACGTCGGCTCAGCCGGAACGGATCGCTCGCCCACGACTGCCCGTCGACCGGCACTACGTCGGAATGGCCGGACAGGATGTATCCCGGCTTGTCGGCAGGGCCGATCGTCGCCCAGATATTGGCCTTGACCCCCGCCTGGTCCGCGATGCGCTCATAGCTGACGCCGCAGCCCCTGAGGAAATTCTCGACCCAGTCGATCAGCGGCAGGTTCGAGTTGCGGCTCGTGGTGTCGAATCCGACGAGTGAGTCGAGGATCTCGATCGAACGCTGGATGTCCGTCATGACGCGATGCTCCAGCGGCGATTAGGGGATATCCGATGCGCCATTGCAAGCGTGAGTTTTTCGGCCGGACACCATCGTTTTCGCGCTTGCAGCAGCGTGATGACGTAATGCCGCGAACCGCGCTGCCGCAGGCAACGCCGGCGGTTGGACAATGTGCTACGCTCGGGCCGCGGTTGGACTGTAGCCACGGATCGGGACGGAGAGGCTGCATGAGACGGCGCGATTTCCTCGCACTGATGGGCGGCTCGGCCGCCGCATGTCGGGTTGTCTGGCCGGGCATTGCCCGCGCCGACGACTATCCCAGCCACCCTGTCACGATCGTCGTTCCATACACCCCGGGCGGCAGCACCGAGATCCTCGCGCGCATTATCGCGCTGCACCTCGGCCCGCGTCTCGGCCAGTCGGTCATTGTCGAAGACAAACCGGGAGCCGGCACGGTGATCGGGACCACCGCCGTCGCCAAGGCGGCGCCTGACGGCTATACGCTGCTGATGGCCACGCCGACCCCGTTGGCGATCAACGTCAAGATTCACAAGCAGCTCCCTTACGATCCGGCGATCGATTTCGTGCCGCTCGCCATGGTCGCGAGCGCGCCCTTCGTGCTGATCGTCAATCCGGCGCTGCCGGTGCACTCCGTCAAGGAGCTGATCGCCTACGCGAAGGAGCATCCGGGCAAGCTGTCCTACGGTTCCGGCGGAGTCGGCGCGCCGCACCATCTCTATGCCGAGCTGCTGAAGAGCATGACCGGCATCAGCATGACGCACGTGCCCTACAAGGGCAGCCTGCCGGCGCTCAATGACGTCGTCGCCGGGCACATCGATCTCATGTTCTGCGACATCCCGCCAGCCATCGGCATGATCAAGACCGGACGCGTCCGGGTGCTGGGCGTTTCCACCAAGGCGCGCGTCGATACGTTTCCGGACGTTCCGTCGATCGCCGAGGCAGGCGTTCCCGGCTTCGACGTCGCCGGCTGGTTCATGGTGGTCGCGCCGGCAAAGACACCGTCCGCGATCGTGGCGAAGCTGCACGATGCGATCAAAGCCGTGCTCACGGAGCCGGAGGTCAAGCAACAGATCGCCAAACTCAGCCTGGTGCCGCTTGCGAGCCCGCCGATGGATGAGATGAAGACCTTCGTCAAATCCGAAATCGCGCGCTGGGGCAAGGTCGTCGAAGCCGCCGGAATCGCGGGTACGGAATAATTTACCGCCCGCTCCGCTGCGTCCCGGCCTCGCCCGGCAGCACCAGCCGGGCGGGCGCCTGATTGCGTACGAGCGCGATGATCTTGTCGGCGAAATCCGGCCCCGCGAGGTCATCCGCGGAGACCATCGCTCTCTCCTCGGTGCCGAACAGGCTCTTGGCGAAGCCGAGACGCAGCGACAACTCGTGCGCGGTCTCCGCGTCCGGCTCGATGTAGCAGTGCGCCGCGCAATTCGCGATCATGCCGTCGGCGTTGGCATAAGTGGCGCGCAGCTCGGCCGGATTGGCGAAGAACATCCACGGCCGCACGCCGCAGGCCGCCCCGGTGTCGACCGAGCGCGCGACCGTGGCCATCGGGCCGAGCCGCGCCAGTTCGTCGAGGAAGAACGTGACTGTCGTGCCCGGCGAGACCGCGCTGTCGCGACCGAGTGCCGCCAGCATCTGACCGACGATGACGCGCAGCACCACCGCGTAGCGGTCGAGATCGTCGCGGTTGACGCACAGATAGAGCGTGGCGCGGCGGCGCAGATCCAACGGCATCCAGTAGGAGCGGTCGATCAGGTTGGCGATCGGCGGCGTCTGCCACACCGCGAGCTCGTGCATGAGCCGCGCCGCAAGCGTCTTGCGCTTCTCCGGCGCAAGGTCGCGCAGCATCTGGCCGTGCCGCACCAGCTCCGGATGCGGCGAGCGGGCGAGCGCCGCGGTCCAGCTCGCCAGCTGCTGGTCCGTGCAGGCGATACGCGCGAGGACGCGGCGCATGTGACGGCGCTCGGGCTGGTCGTTCTGGGCGACGTCGTAGATCGCCGGCGCGATGAAGCCGCGGCCCTCCTCGTCGGGTCCGTTCCGTCCGGTGAGAAGGTCGGCGAGCAGGCGTGCCTCGTTCCAGGCGTCGTCGGGATCGCGCGCCACCGCGTCGATCGGGTTGTAGTGCATCGAATGGTCGGTCAGCGCCGGCGCGAAGCCGAAGACCTTGCCCACCTCCTTCTGCCGGCGCCGCGCGCTCGCCTGAAAGGCCTGGCCGTCGACGTCGATCACCACGGCCCCGGTGAGCAGGCGCGCGAGGTTCTGCGCGATCTGTCTTTGGCGCTTCGGCGATTCGGCCGGCGCGAACGTGATCACCCCGTGGTTACCGTCGTAGAGGAGCGGACGGCCGGTGCCGGCAAATAATCCGAGCGAGAGCGCTGCGGGCGGCACCGGCCCAGTGTCGGGCTCCGTCGGCGGCGCGAGCCAGCCGCGCTCGACGAACTGGCAGGACTCGAGCACCTGGTGCTCCTCTTCGCCCAGCGTCGTGTCGAGCGAAAGCGCATTGCGCCACGCACGCCTCAGCTCGTCAAACAAGTCTGGCGCCGGCTCCGCGGACTCGCCGAGCAGCGTGTCGAGACCGGCGCGTAGGAAGTTGCGGTGCGTCACACTCTCGAAGCCCGGCGCGGCTGCGTGGCAGCGGCCCTCGTTCCAGACGATCGGCAGGCGAATGCGCAGCGACGCCGTGCGCTCGAATTCGCCGAGCTCGCACAGAAGGTCGGCGGCGCGCAGCGTTGCGCGCTCGCGGTCGCTGAGCTCGCCGAGCCGGCGCTTGAGGATGGCCTTGCGCACCGCGTTCTCGGTGGCGACGAGCATCGAGGCGCGCTCACCCGACGTGCGCACGATCAGCTCGGCGGCGGTGTGAAACCCGTCCTGCGGGAGGAACGTGCAGTCGGCGATCGTGACTACGGCCTCGTGGGCGCCGTCGGCATAGAAGGCCGCGATCTGGCGTAGTCGCTTGGCGCGGAAGCCCGAGATGCGGGTGGTGCGGTCGGCGGGCGCATCGGCCGGCGCACCGGCGCGCTTGCGCACCGGGCGAGCCTGCGATTCAAGGATCCCGGTTTCGCGTCCCGCGAACGGAATTCCGGTACCCCGCAAAGCCCCAAGCAGGCGGGTCAACACCGACGCCATGTCACCCCCGTGAAGGCCACGCAGTATGACCGAATTGCTGTCGCGATTTCCAGAAAAACGTGATGGATAAGGCCGATTGCACGATGCGGTTTATCGCCGCCGCACCCCAGTGGACGCTCACGCCGCGATGGAATAGCAGGCATCGGGGCAGCGTAGGCGACGCCGCGCGCGACGTTCTGGTATAGAAGACTCTCGCGTGCTGGGAGCGTTCAATGGCCGTGCAGGAAATCCGCCATAAGACCCGCGACACGAGCGTCCGCCTGCGGCGTGACGGCAAGGGCGAGCGGGTGCTCTTCCTGCATGGCGCCGGCGGCTGGCCTGCCTGGGGACCGTTTCTCGCGAGCCTCGCGGGCAAATACGATGTGCTGCTGCCTGAGCATCCTGGTTTCGGCCTCTCCGACAATCCGGACTGGATTCGCAACATCGGCGATATCGCGATGTACTACCTCGATTTCCTCGAGGCGCTCGACGGTCCGCCGGTTCATCTGATCGGCCACTCGCTCGGCGGCTGGACCGCGGCCGAGATCGCGGTGCGCAATGCTGCGCGCCTCAAGAGCCTGACGCTGCTCGCACCCGCCGGCGTGCGCGTGAAAGGCCTGGTGTGTGGCGACAACTTCATCTGGTCGCGCGAGGAATACTTCCGCAACCTGATGTACGATCAGAAGCTTGCCGAGCAGGAGATCGCGCGGGTGCCGACCGACGAGGAAGCGGACATCGAGCTGACCAACCGCTACATGGCGACGAAGCTCGGCTGGGAGCCGCGCTGGCTCAATCCGTCGCTCGAGACCTGGCTGCATCGCATCCGCATTCCCACCCTCATATTGTGGGGCCGCGACGACAAGCTCTTTCCGTGCGACTACGCCAAGGCGTGGGCGGCGCGGATTCCCGATAACCGTGTCGAGATCATCCCCGAATGCGGTCATCGCCCCTACGTGGAGAAGCCCAACGTGGTGGCCGAGAAGGTGCTCGCGTTCATCGGGGGGCGGCCATGAGATTCACGTTCTTCCACCTGATGCCCTATCGCCCGCTCGACATGGAGGAGCGCCACAAGCACCGCGCCGCCTGGGTGGTGCTGCCGAACACGCTCTACGATCCCAAGAAGGGCGCTGACGAATATCAGTCCTATATCGACCAGCTTGTCTACGCGGAGGAGCTCGGCTTCGATGTTCTCGGGGTCAACGAGCATCACCAGACGGCCTACGGGCTGATGCCGGCGCCCAATCTCATCGCCAGCGCTGTGATCGCGCGCACCAAGCGGGCCAAGGTCGCGGTGCTCGGCCGCGCGCTGCCGCTCGCCAGCAACCCGGTCTACATCGCGGAAGAGTTCGCCATGCTCGACAACCTGTCGCGCGGCCGGCTGATCGCGGGGTTCGTGCGCGGCATCGGCAACGAGTATCACGCGAGCGGGATCAATCCGTATTTCTCGCATGAGCGCTACCATGAGGCGCATGATCTCATCGTCTCGGCGTGGACGAAGCCGGGCCCCTTCAGTTTCGAGGGCACGCACTACAATCTGCGCTACGTGAATCTCTGGCCGCGCCCTTATCAGCAGCCGCATCCGCCGATCTGGATTCCTTCCATGGGCTCGTCCGAGACGATCAAATGGGCGGCGGCGCCGGAGCGCAAATATCCATTCCTCGTCACCTTCTCGGGGCGCGACCTCGTCGCGCGTTATCTCAACATGTATCGCGACCAGGCCCGACAATACGGCTACGAGGCCTCGGGCGACCAGCTCGGCTGGGCCGTGCCGCTCTATGTCGCCGACACCGACGAGCGCGCCCGCGCCGAGGCGAAGGAGGGCCTCGAGTCGCTGTTCAACGACTTCCTCGCCGTGCCGTGGGAAATGCTGCTGCCGCCCGGCTACATGTCGCTCGCCTCAATGAAGAACACCATGAAGATGCGCAAGGCGCTCGGCACCCGCGCCCGCATGACCGCCGAGGAGCTGATCGAGAACGGCACCGCGATCGTCGGAAGTCCGAAAACCGTGCGCGCGCAGATCGAGCGCCAGCGCGACGCGACCGGCGCCAACAATCTCGTGACCATGCTGCAGTTCGGCGTGCTCTCCGACGCGCTGACGAAGCGCAACATGGAGATGTTCGCGGCCGAGGTAATGCCACATCTACGGTGAGGCACTGCGCTGCTCCGCACGCCGCCATCATCGTCCGCGGACGCTGAGTGCATGAGGGCGAGGAAAAGCGCCTCACGGCATCGGGATTTCCTGCACCTTCTTCGGCACGTGGTAGCCCTTCTGCACGGCCGGGCGGTTGGCGATCGCGACGTACCAGCGCTTCACGTTCGGGTACTTGTTGAGGTCGACCGTCTGCCACTCGTAG
>DASXCK010000538.1:0-29322 GCA_036491235.1 Xanthobacteraceae bacterium
GCGGCCGTCAAGCTCTACATGGCGCAGAACGGCGACACGGTCGCGGGCCGTAAGGTCGAGATCGTCCTCAAGGACGACGCTGCGGTTCCCGACACCACCAAGCGGCTCGCGCAGGAGCTGATCGTCAACGACAAGGTCAACATGGTCGCCGGCTTCGGCATCACGCCGTGCGCGCTTGCGGTGGCACCGCTCGCGACCCAGGCGAAAATCCCCGAGATCGTCATGTGCGCCGGCACCTCGATCATCACCGAGCGCTCGCCCTTCATCGTACGCACGGCCTTCACGCTCGCGCAGTCGACCGTCCCGATGGCGGACTGGGCGGCGCAGAACGGCATCAAGAAGGTGGTCAGCATGGTCTCCGACTATGCGCCGGGGGTCGATTCCGAGGTCTCGTTCCGCGACGAGTTCACCAAGAAGGGCGGGCAGATCCTCGAGGCCATCCGCTTCCCGCTTGCCAACCCCGACTTCGCGCCGTTCCTGCAGCGCGCGCGCGACGCGAAGCCGGATGCCATCTTCGTGTTCGTCCCGGCGGGCCAGGGCGCGGTGTTCGTCAAGCAGTTCCTCGAGCGCGGCCTCGACAAGGCCGGCATCAAGATCATCGGCCCCGGCGACGTGACCGACGACGACGTGCTCAACGGCATGGGCGACGCCGTGATCGGCACCGTGACGGCACATTTCTACTCGGCCGACCACAATTCGCCGGCCAACACGGCCTACGTCGCGGCCTTCGAGAAGGCGAACAACAACATGCGGCCGAACTTCATGTCGGTCGGCGGCTACGACGGCATGCACATGATCTACGAGGCGCTGAAGAAGACCAGCGGCGACACCAACGGCCAGAAGCTGGTCGACGCCATGAAGGGCATGGCGTGGGAGAGCCCGCGCGGGCCGATCTCGATCGATCCGGAGACGCGCGACATCGTCCAGAACGTCTACATCCGCAAGGTCGAGAAGAAGAACGGCCAGCTCTTCAACGTCGAGTTCGCCACCTTCAAGGCGATCAAGGATCCGATGAAGGCAGCGAAGAAGTCGTGATGCTGCACTGATCTCAATCCGTCACCTTGAGGCGCTCGCTCTTGCGTGCGAGCCTCCAAGGGCGACGGCCGCTGCCGTGTTGCTTGCGACGTGGTCATAGCGTCTCGGCCGATCATCGTTCGAGGCTCGCGGAGTTTGCCCTTGGGCGCGCTCGGCGCGACCCGAGGGCTCGCACCTCAGGATGATGGTTGGACGAAAGAGTTCGTTGCGCGGAAGAACATGCTGCGGAGGCCATCCTGACCATCCTGTTCGACGGCGTCGCCTACGGCATGCTGCTGTTCGTGCTGGCGTGCGGACTGTCGGTCACGCTTGGCCTGATGAATTTCGTCAACCTGGCGCACGGCGCCTTCGCGGTGGCGGGCGGCTACGTCGCGGTCGTGGTGGTCAACAACTGGGGCGTGCCGTTCTTTGCCGCCCTGCCGATCGCCTTCCTCGCCGGCGCCGTGTTGGGTGCCGTGCTCGAGCGCACGCTCTACGTCCACGTCTACGGCAAGAGCCACCTCGACCAGGTGCTCTTCACCATCGGCCTCGTCTTCATGGCGGTCGCCGCGGTCGACTATGCCATGGGCTCGCGCCAGCAGTTCGTGCAGATCCCGGCGTTTTTGCAGGGCCAGTTCGACGTGCTCGGCGTCGGCATCGGCCGCTACCGCCTGATGATCATCGTGTTGTGCGGCCTGCTCACCATCGCGCTGCAGCTCATTCTCACCAAGACGCGATTCGGCAGCCGGCTGCGCGCCGCCGTCGACGATCAGCGCGTGGCGCGCGGGCTCGGCATCAATGTCGGCGCCGTGTTCGGGTTCACCTTCGCGTTCGGCTCGGGGCTTGCGGCGCTCGGCGGCGCGCTCGGCGCCGAGATCCTCGGCCTCGATCCGATCTTCCCGCTCAAATACCTGATCTACTTCCTCATCGTCGTGACGGTGGGCGGCACGTCGAGCATCACGGGCCCGTTCGTCGCCTCGATCCTGCTCGGCCTCGGCGACGTCGCCGGCAAATACTACGTGCCGACGCTCAGCTCCTTCGTGATCTACAGCATCATGATCGTCATGCTGCTGTGGCGGCCGCAGGGCCTGTTCGCGCGTACGACCTCGCGGTGACGTGATGTCGCTCGTCTCCAATCCCGGCCGCCCGCTCACCATCGAGGTGACCTCGTTCCTCGCGCGGCGCTCGCGCTGGTCGCCGCTCGAGGTCGCATTCTGGCTGTTGGCGGCCGCGAGCATCTGGCTGTTTCCGCAAAGGCACCTGATCCTCACCGAGATTTGCATCTGGGGCGTGTTCGCGCTCTCGCTCGATCTGATCCTGGGCTATGCGGGCATCATCTCGCTCGGCCACGCCGCGTTCTTCGGCGTCGGCGCCTATGCGGCCGGGCTGCTCGCCAAATACGGATGGATCCCGGAACCGATCCTTGCGCTCATTGCCGCGGGGCTGTTCGCGGCGGCGCTCGGCTTCGTGACGAGCTTTCTGGTGCTGCGCGGCTCCGATCTCACGCGCCTGATGGTGACGTTCGGCGTCGCGCTGATGATGGGCGAGATCGCCAACAAATTCTCCGACATCACCGGCGGCGCCGATGGCCTGCAGGGCGTCGAGATCAAGCCGCTGTTCGGCCGCTTCGAGTTCGATCTCTACGGCCACGTCGGCTACGTCTACGCGCTGGCGGTGCTGTTCGTCCTGTTCGTGCTCGCGCGCCGCGTCGTGCGCTCGCCGTTCGGCCTGTCGCTGCAGGCGATCCGCGGCAACCCGCTGCGCTCGGCCGCGGTCGGCATCGCGGTCAACTGGCGGCTCGTCGCCATCTACACGTTTGCGGCCGGCTATGCGGGCATCGCGGGCGCGCTGCTCGCGCAGACGCAGGCGTTCGCGTCGCTCGAGATGTTCTCGATCGAGCGCTCCTCCGACGTCCTGCTGATCCTCATCATCGGCGGCACCGGCTGGCTCTATGGCGGGCTGATCGGCGCGCTGATCTATCGCTTCCTGCAGGATGAGCTGTCCGTGCTCACGGCGCGCTACTGGCAGTTCTGGATCGGCCTCATCCTGGTCGCGATCGTGATCATCGGGCGCGACCGCATCGGGCGCTGGCTTCGGCCGGCGACGCGGTTTGCCGACGAGATCGCGCGCTGGCGCCCAGGCCGCGGACGCGCTGCGCCGACCGACGGGGCAGGCTGAGCCATGGCGCCGGTACTGGAAACCTGCAGCCTCGACAAGCATTTCGGCGGCATCGTCGCGGCGAACCGGGTCTCGCTCAAGATCGAGAAGGGCGCGCGGCACGCCTTGATCGGCCCGAACGGCGCCGGCAAGACCACGGTCGTCAACCTGCTCACCGGCGTGCTGCGGCCGACCGCGGGACAGATACTGCTCGACGGCAACGACATCACGGGTCTGCCGTCACACGCGCGCGTGCGCCTCGGCGTCGCGCGTACGTTCCAGATCAACCAGCTGTTCGCGGACCTGACGCCGATCGAGACGCTCGGCCTCGCGATCTCCGAGCGGCTCGGCCGCGGGCGAGACTGGTGGCGCATCGTCGGCAGCGATAAGAGCGTCACCGACGAGATCGTCGAGCTGATCGAGCGTTTTCGTCTCGGCGACGTGATGCGCGAGCGCACAGGCATTCTGCCTTACGGCAAGCAGCGCCTGCTCGAAATCGCGCTCGCCATCGCCTGCAAGCCGCGCGTCCTTCTGCTCGACGAGCCGGCGGCCGGCGTCCCGGAGGACGAGCGCCACGAGATCCTCAGCTCGGTCGAGGCGCTGCCCAAGGACGTGACCGTGCTGCTGATCGAGCACGACATGGACATCGTCTTCTCGTTCGCCGACCGCATCTCGGTGCTGGTGAACGGCTCGCTCTTCGTCGAGGGCGGCCCCGACGAGGTCGCGCGCGATCCCCGCGTCAAAGCGGTTTACCTCGGTGAGGCGTTCGATGCCTGAGCTCCTGAGCATCGAGCGCCTGAGCGCCGGCTACGGCGAGGCCGTGGTGCTTTCCGAGATCTCGCTCACGCTCAAGGAAGGCGAGTCGCTCGCGCTGCTCGGCCGCAACGGCATGGGCAAGACCACGCTGGTCAACTCGATCGTCGGCGTGACCCGCTATCGCGGCGGCGTCATCCGGCTCGACGGGCGCGACATCACGCGGATGCGCCCCGACCAGCGCGCCCATGCCGGCATCGGCTGGGTGCCGCAGGAGCGCAACATCTTCAAATCGCTCACCGTCGAGGAGAACCTGACCGCGGTGGCGCGGCCGGGCCGCTGGTCGGTCGCGCGCGTCTACGAACTGTTTCCCCGTCTCGCCGAGCGGCGCAACAATCTCGGCAACCAGCTTTCCGGCGGCGAGCAGCAGATGCTCGCGGTCGCCCGCGCGCTCGTGCTCAACCCGCGCCTGGTGTTGCTCGATGAGCCGCTCGAAGGCCTCGCACCGATCATCGTCGACGAGCTGATCGCGGCGCTCGACCGCATTGTGCGCCAGGAGGGGATCGCCACCATCCTGGTCGAGCAGAACGCGCAAAAAATCCTCGCCGTCACCCACCGTGCCGTCATCCTCGAGCGCGGCAGCATCGTGCACCAATCCGACAGCGCCACGCTACGCGCCGATCGCGCCGTGCTGGAGAGTTTCCTCGGCGTCACCCAGGCGGGGCCGCGCCGCAAGCGTCAGTAGGGTGGGCGAAGCGAAGCGCGCCCACCGCGCGTGGGCACGGTGCTTTGCGCCTTTGCCCACTCTACCTGTCTTCGTCGAAGCCGTGATAAACATGCCGGAAATCAGCGTGTTGCCAGGAGACCTCCAATGACCGCCCGCACCAAGCCGCCGTTCCGCGCCGACCATGTCGGCAGCATCCTGCGCTCTGGCGCCATCAAAGAGGCGCGCGCCAGCCATGCGGCCGGCAAGCTCAGCGACGCCGGGCTCAAGGACGTCGAGGATCGCGAGATCGAGAAGATCATGAAGAAGCAGGAGGAGATCGGCCTCAAGCTCGCGACCGACGGCGAATACCGCCGCTCGTGGTGGCATTTCGATTTCTTCGGCATGCTCGAAGGCGTCGAGATCTACGAGCTCGACCACGGCATCCAGTTCCAGGGCGTGCAGACCAAGCCGCTGAGCATCCGCGTCAAAGGCAAGATCGGCTTCGGCCATCACCCGATGCTCGACCATTTCCGTTTCGTGAAGGCGCACACCAAGGTCACGCCGAAGATGTGCATCCCGAGCCCGAGCGTGATGCACTTCCGCCTCGAGCCCGGCGCGGTCGCCAAGTCCGCCTATGCGGATCGCGACGCGATCTTCGATGATCTCGCCAAGGCCTACCAGGACGCCGTGCGCGCCTTCTACGACGCCGGCTGCCGCTACCTGCAGTTCGACGACACCGCCTGGGCGTATCTCTGCTCGCAGGCCGAGATGAAGAAGGCGCGCGACCGCGGCCTCGACGTCGATCACCTGCAGGACACCTATACGCGCTGCATCAACAAGGCGCTCGAAGCCAAACCCGCCGACATGGTGATCACGACACACGTGTGTCGCGGCAATTTCCGCTCGACCTTCATCTCCTCCGGCGGTTACGAGCCGGTGGGTGAGAGCCTGCTCGGCAAGTGCAACTACGACGGCTACTTCCTCGAATACGACAGCGACCGCGCCGGCGGCTTCGAGCCGCTGCGGTTCCTGCCCAAAGGCAACAAGGTCGTAGTGCTCGGCCTCGTCACCTCCAAGTTCGGCACGCTGGAGAAGAAAGACGACATCAAGCGCCGCATCGACGAGGCGACGAAATACGTCGCCCTCGATCAGATCGCGCTCTCCCCGCAATGCGGCTTCGCGTCGACCGAGGAAGGCAACGTCGTCGCCGAGGACGAGCAGTGGGCGAAGCTGCGGATGATCGTCGAGTTGGCCGACGAGGTGTGGGGGTAGGAGTCCAATTCTCCGTCATGCCCGCGCTTGTCGCGGGCATCCACGTCTTCGCGGTGCTTCAACAAGAAAGGCGTGGATGGCCGGGACAAGCCCGGCCATGACGGTACCGGAAAGAAATCGCCATGCAACGCACCAAGCCTCCCTTTCGCGCCGACCACGTCGGCAGCCTGCTGCGCTCGCCGGCGCTGGCCGCGGCGCGCGTCCAGCGCGAGCGCGGCGAGATCGACGCTGCGGCGCTGAAGGCCGTCGAAGACCGCGAGATCCTCGCGCTCATCCGCAAGCAGGAGGCCGCGGGCCTCAAGTCGATCACCGACGGGGAGTATCGCCGCGCGTCGTGGCAGACCGATTTCCTCACCGCCCTCGACGGCGTCGAGGGCTACCGCGGCGAGCGCAAGTTCAAGTTCAAGGGACCGCAGCCGCGGCCGATCCTGCTGCGGCTCCAGGGAAAGCTCGGCCGCGTCGCCGGCCATCCGATGATCGAGCATTTCGGCTTCGTGCAGAAGAATACGAGGGCGACGCCGAAGATGACCATCCCGTCACCTTCGACGCTGCATTTCCGCTACGGCCGCGAGGCGGTCCCTGAATCGATCTATCCTACGATGGACGAATTCTATGCCGATCTCGGCAAGACCTACGCCAGGGTGATGCGCGCTTTCGCGGACGCAGGCTGCCGCTATCTCCAGCTCGACGAGGTGAACCTCGCTTATCTCTGCGATCCCGCGCTGCGCGAGCAGGTCGCGGCGCGAGGTGATGATCCGGCCGCCTTGCCGATGATCTATGCCGGCATGATCAATGCGGCGATGTCGGACATTCCGTCCGACATGACCATCACGATGCACCTCTGTCGCGGCAATTTCCGCTCCACCTTCGTCGCCAGCGGCGGCTACGAGCCGGTCGCCGAAATCCTGTTCAATACGATTCATGTGCACGGCTATTTCATGGAGTACGATAGCGCACGCGCCGGCGGTTTCGAGCCGCTGCGCCACGTACCCAAGGGCAAGACCGTGGTGCTCGGCCTCGTCACCTCGAAGAGCGGCACGCTCGAAAGCAAGGACACGATCAAGCGCCGCATCGATGAGGCGGCGAAGTTCGTGCCGCTCGATCAGCTCGCCCTCTCGCCGCAATGCGGCTTCGCGTCGACCGAGGACGGCAACACGCTCGCCGAGGAGGAGCAGTGGGCGAAGCTGCGCATGATCGTCGAGGTGGCGGAGGAGGTTTGGGGATAGGCCCGAGCCCGCCCTCCGCCATGCCCGCGAATGCGGGCATCCAGGTCTTTGCGGCAAGACAAGGCGTGGATGGTCGGGACAAGCCCGGCCATGACGGGTAATTTGCTTTCGATGATCGAGGTTGCCGGAGCCCCAATGTGAGTACCGTCGCTTTCCACGACGACATCGCGCCGATCCGCGAGGCGGTGCGGGCGCTGTGCGCCGATTTCCCCGGCGAGTATTGGCGCAGGCTCGACCGTGAGCGCGCCTACCCGGCCGAGTTCGTCGCGGCGCTCACCAAGGCCGGCTTCCTCGCGGCGCTCATTCCGGAAGCGTACGGCGGCAGTGGGCTCAGCATGCCGGCAGCGGCCGCGATCCTCGAGGAGGTCCACGCTTCGGGCTGCAACGGCGCCGCCTGCCACGCGCAGATGTACACGATGGGCACCGTGTTGCGGCACGGTAGCGACACGCAGAAGCAGAAGTATCTCCCCGCCATCGCGCGCGGCGACCTGCGCCTGCAGGCGTTCGGCGTCACCGAGCCGACCTCGGGCACCGACACATTGAGCCTGCGCACCACCGCGACGCGCGACGGCAACGACGCTTACGTCATCAACGGCCAGAAGATCTGGACCTCACGCGCCGAGTATTCCGACCTCATGCTGCTGCTCGCCCGCACCACGCCGCGCGAGCAGGTCAAGAAGCGCACCGAGGGTCTCTCGGTCTTCCTCGTCGACATGCGCGACGCAAAGGGCCTCACCATCCAGCCGATCCGCACCATGATGAACCACGCGACCACGCAGGTCTTCTTCGACCAGCTGCGGGTGCCGGCTGAAAATCTGATCGGCGAGGAGGGACAGGGCTTCCGCTACATCCTGTCCGGCATGAACGCCGAGCGCATTCTCATAGCGGCCGAGTCGATCGGCGACGCCAAGTGGTTCATCGACAAGGCGACCAACTATGCCAAGGAGCGCGTGCTGTTCGGCCGCCCGATCGGGCAGAACCAGGGTGTCCAGTTCCCGATCGCAAAGGCCTATGCGCAGATGCGCGCCGCCGCGCTGATGGTGCACGAGGCCGCGAATCTCTACGCGGCCGGCAAGGACTGCGGTCCCGAGGCCAACATGGCAAAAATGCTGGCCGCCGACGCCTCGTGGGCGGCAGCCGACATGTGCGTACAGACGCACGGCGGGTTCGGCTTTGCGGAAGAGTTCGACATCGAAAGAAAATTCCGCGAGACGCGGCTCTATCAGGTGGCGCCGATCTCGACCAACCTCATTCTCTCCTACCTCGCCGAGCACGTGCTCGGTCTCCCGCGTTCCTACTGAGCCTCGCAACCGCCGCACATGTCCCAACCCCTCGCTGGCGTCCTCGTCGTTTCACTCGAGCAGGCGGTGGCCGCGCCCATGTGCACGTGCCGCCTCGCCGATGCCGGCGCGCGCGTCATCAAGGTCGAGCGGCCGGAGGGCGATTTCGCCCGCGGCTACGACGCGCTCGTGCATGGCGAGAGCGCCTACTTCGTCTGGCTCAACCGCGGCAAGGAATCGGTCGTGGTCGATCTCGGCAAGCCGGACGACCGCGCCTTGATGGAGCGGATGATCGCCAAGGCCGACGTGTTCGTGCAGAACCTCAAGCCCGGCGCCATCGCGCGCCTCGGCTTTTCCGTCGATCGCCTGCGCCGCGACTATCCGCGCTTGATCGTCGCCTCGATCTCCGGCTTTGGCGAGAGCGGGCCCTATGCGCAACGCAAGGCCTACGATCTGCTCATCCAGGCCGAGTCCGGCCTCGCCTCGGTCACCGGCGGCCCGGAGGCGCCGGCGCGCGTCGGTGTCTCGGTGGTCGATGTCGCGACCGGCATGAACGCTTGCCAGGCGATCCTCGAAGCGCTGATCGGGCGCGAGCGCACCGGGCAGGGCACGGCAATTTCCGTCGCCATGTTCGACGCCATGGCGGACTGGATGACGGTGCCGCTGCTCCAGCACGAGGGCGGCAAGACGCCGACCCGCATCGGGCTCGCGCATCCGTCGATTTCGCCCTACGGCGTGTTCAAGACGCGCGATGACGTCGACGTGCTCATCTCGATCCAGAACGACCGCGAATGGGGTGTGCTCGCACGCGACGTCATGGGCGACGCCGCGCTCGCCGCCGATCCGGATTTCGCGACGGTGGTGAAGCGCGTGCAGCGCCGCGCCGACACCGACGGCAAGGTGGCGGCGTCCTTCGCCACGATGACCGTCGCCGAGCTGACCGCGAAACTCCTCGAGGCCGACATCGCCTTCGGCCGCGTCAGCGATCCCGAGGCGCTACGCCACCATCCGCATCTTCGCCGCATCACCATCGGCTCGCCCACCGGCGCAGTCTCGTATCCCGCGCCCGCCGCGCAACGCGCCGGCGAGCCGCCGCAGTATGGCCCCGTGCCGGCGCTCGGTGAGCACGGCGAGAAGATCAGGAAGGAATTCAGCGGCTGACACATGTCGTCATGGCCGGGCCTGTCCCGGCCATCCACGTCTTTCTCGCTCCAGCAAGACGTGGATACCCGCATGCGCGGGCATGACGATGAGTGGGTGACAAATTGTGGCCCGATCGGGCAAATTCTTCTTCCAAACCCAAGGCTCCCGCGTGAGCCACCACCTGAGAGGAAACACCATGGACAAGGCAATGCACGACAAAGGTATGGGCGTGCGCCGGGCGGTGCTCGGCGACGAGTACGTCGACGCCGCGACGAAGAACGTCGACGATTTCAATCAGCCGCTGCAGGACATCCTCAACGAATATTGCTGGGGCGCAATCTGGGGTCGCGAGGGCCTGCCGCGCAAGACGCGCAGCATGCTCAACCTCGCGATGATCTCGATCCTCAACCGGCCGCACGAGCTGCGCGCGCATCTGCGCGGCGCGCTGCGCAACGGCGTGACCAAGCAGGAGATCGCCGAGATTTTCCTCCAGGTCGGCTGCTACGCCGGCGCGCCGGCGGCGGTGGATTCGTTCCGCACCGCGCGTGAGTTCTTCAAGGAGATCGAGGGGAAGAAGATCTAGCCTGTAGGGTGGGCAAAATCGCGTGATGCCTGTCCGCGTGGGCAACCGCGTGCGAGCGATTTTGCCCACGCGGCCGCGCGGGCACGATTGCCCACCCTACGCTCACCATTCGTCATAAGGGAGACGTCTTCATGGACATCGGCTTCATCGGCCTCGGCAGCATGGGCTTCCACATGGCGCGGCGGCTCATCGAGGCCGGCCACACCGTGATTGCGCTCGACACCCGCAAGGAGGCGCTCGACCGCATCGTGGCGCTCGGCGGCAAGCCGGCCGCGTCGGCGAAAGAGGTCGGTGACCGCGCCGAGGTCGTGATGGCGAGCCTGCCGACACCCGACGTGGTGCTCGCGGTCGCGACCGGCGCGGGCGGCGTGATCGACGGTCAGCGCGTGCGCCGGTTCATCGATCTCTCCACCACCGGGGCCGACACGGCGAAGCGCGTCTTCGCGCTACTCAAGGCGCGCGACATCGTGCAGATCGACGCGCCGGTGTCGGGCGGCGTCAGCGGAGCCGAGAAGGGAACGGTTGCCGTGATGACATCCGGCCCGCGCGCGGACGCCGAGGCGATGAAGCCGGTGCTCTCGGTCATCGGCAAGTACTTCTTCATCGGCGAAGAGCCCGGCGCCGGCCAGACCATGAAGCTCTGCAACAACTTCCTGTCGGCGACCTGCATGACCGCGACAGCCGAGGCCATGGTGCTCGGCGTCAGGGCCGGGCTTGATCCGCGCGTGATGCTCGACGTGATCAATTCGAGCTCGGGCCGCAATACCGCGACCGAGACCAAGTTCCCCAAGAATGTGCTGCCAGGGACGTTCGACCTCGGCTTCACCAATGGCCTGATGGCGAAGGACGTCGGGCTCGCCGTGTCCGAGGCCAAGACGCTCGGCGTGCCGATGGAGATCGCCGAGCTGGTGCTGCGCCATCTGCGCCGCGCCTGCGAGGAGATCGGTGCGAACGCCGACCTCTCGACGGTGGTGCAGCCGCTGGAACGCCGCGTGGGCGTCGAGGTGCGGGCCCGGAAGCAATAGAAGCGACAGTAGTACTAACAATAGAACAAGCGATAACCTGTGGATGGCCGTGCTAACACGGCCATGGTCCGGACAAAGGGTCGGAACAAAGGCGGCACTGCGCCATTATCCGTCGTGTGGGAGTCGGGGTTTTGTGCCAATGACCAGCGTTCTCCTTGCCGATATCGGCGGAAGTGTCACGCGTTTTGCGGTCTGCCGATCGGGCGGCCGGCCTGAGCACGTCACAATCATCGACAACGAGACGGTCTCCGGGCCCGAGGCGGCGATCCGCCGCTACCTCAACGAAACCGGGTTAACGCCGCGCGCCGCGGTGCTCGCCGTCGCGGGCCCGGTCGACGGCGGCGAGATCAAGCTCACCAACCGCGACTGGCGCTTCAGCTGCGATCAGATCGCCGACCAGTTCGGCTTCACGGACGTTCATCCGATCAACGATTTCGAGGCGGTCGCGCATGCGCTCGCGGTACTGCGGCCCGAGGAGTTGCGGCCGCTCGGGATCGCGAGCCTGCCGCGTCCCGGCCCGCGCGCGGTGCTCGGCCCCGGCACGGGGCTCGGCGTCGCGGCGCTGCTGCCGCACGGGAAGGAGTGGATCGCGCTCGCCAGCGAGGGCGGCCACGCCTCGTTCGGTCCGGCGGCGGACGACGAGCGGCCGATCTTCCAGCGGCTCTCCTATGGCGGCGAGTTCATCACCGCCGAGACGGTGATCTCCGGCCCCGGCCTCGAGCGCATCTATTGCGCGCTCAATCCGCTGAGCATCCCGCTCGAGGCGCGCACCATCGTCGACGAGGCGCGCGACGGCGCGACCGACGCGCGCGCCGCGACCGATCTCTTCGTGCGCCTGCTCGGCCGTTTCGCGGGCGATGTCGCCCTGACGTTGAAGGCGACCGGCGGCGTCTACATCGCGGGCGGCGTCTCGCGCCGGCTCGGCCGGCTTTTTGACGAGACGATCTTCCGCGCGGCGTTCGAGCACCATCCGCCCTATCGAGACCTGCTCGCCGCCATCCCGACCTCCCTCGTGATCTGCAACGAGCCGGGCCTCGTCGGCTGCGCCGCGGTCGCGGCGCAGATGTTTGCCGAACAGTTGCCAAAGGTGCGCGCCCTGTGACATTGACAGCCACTTTTGCTGTCCTACAGGCGCGTCCGCATGCCCAAGCCCGCCTCGCCCCAGTTTCTCGCGACGCTCGGCCGCGCTCTCGATGAGGGCGTCGCCCTGCAGCGCCAGGGCAAGCTCGCCGATGCCGAGAAGATCTACAACCGCATCCTCAAGACGCTGCCCGGCCAGTTCGACGCCTTGCAGCTGCTCGCCGAGGTCAAGATGCAGCGCGGCAAGGCCGGCGAGGCTTTCCGCCTGATGTCCGCGGCCGTCAAGGCGCGGCCGAATTCGCCCGACGCGCACGTGCATCTCGGTCATGTGTTGCGCGCGCTCAAGCGCGACGCCGATGCGCTCGCGAGCTACGACAAGGCGCTGGCGCTCGACCCGCAAAGCATCGACGCGCTCGGCAGCCGCGCCGACGTCCTGCTCACGTTGCGCCGGCCCGCGGAGGCGCTCGCCGGTCTCGATCGCATTCTCGCGGCCGCGCCCGGACATCTCGAGGCGCGCGCCCAACGCGGCGTCGCGCTTGCGGCGCTCGGCCGCCACGACGAGGGGCTGGCCGAGTTCGATGCCGCGCTGCGCGCCGGGCCGAACCCGATCGTCATCTATAACCGCGGCCTCACGCTTGCGGGGCTCGGTCGCAACGTGGAAGCGGTCGAGGCCTATGACCGTACCCTCACGGCGATCCCAAACTACGTCGCGGCGCTGATGAGCCGCGGCGTCGCCCTGCACGCGCTCAACCGCCACGCCGAGGCGCTCGCGAGCTTCGACCGCGCGCTCGCGCTGGCGCCCGACTATGCCGATGTCCATTTCAACAGGTCGCTGGCGCTGCTCGCGGTCGGCGACTATCGCGCCGGCCAGGCCGAATACGAATGGCGCTGGAAGCGCTCCGGCGCCGTCGCGCGGCAAAATCTCGGGCGGCCGCTCTGGCTCGGCGAGACGCCGCTTTCGGGCAAGACGCTGCTGCTGCAGGCCGAGCAGGGGCTTGGCGACACGCTCCAGTTCGTCCGCTACGTGCCGCGGCTCGCGGCCGGGGGCGCCAAGATCATTCTCGAGGTGCATCCCGAGCTCAAAGCGCTGCTGTCGCGGCTGCCCGGCGTCGCCGCCGTGATCGCGTTCGGCGAGGCGCGCCCGCCCTTCGACCTGCATTGTCCTCTGGGCAGCCTGCCGTTCGCGCTCAAGACCGAGCTCGCATCGGTGCCGGCCGATATTCCCTACTTGGCGGCTGAGCCGGCGCGGATCGAACGCTGGCGTCCGCGTCTCGACGCGCTCGGCCGGCCGCGCGTCGCGATCGTCTGGGCCGGCAATGCCGCGCACGCGAACGACCGCAATCGCTCGCTGCCGCTCGCCAAGCTCTCCCCGCTGTGGGCCCACGGTCATGCTTGCTTCGTGAGCCTGCAGCGCGACCTGCGGCCCGGAGAAGCCGAGGCGCTCGCAGCCGCGCCGGTGTTGCACCTCGGGCGCGATCTTGTCGATTTCGACGATACGGCTGCGGTGCTGGCGTGCTGCGATCTGGTGATCGCGGTCGATACGTCGGTCGCGCATCTCGCCGGCGCGCTCGGCCGTCCGCTCTGGGTGCTGCTGCCGTTTTCGGCCGACTGGCGCTGGACCAAGGATGCGGATCACAGTCCCTGGTATCCGTCGGCGCGCCTCTATCGCGAGTCGCGGCCGGGCGATTGGGATGACGTGATGGGGCGCGTCGCCAAGGATTTGGCCGATAAGGATCAGGTTACGAAGAATTGACGGCGGTTGGGACCCAGCCCGGCGCGCTATGGCTGGCAGGGATTACGCCGCCATCGCCTCGCCGTCGTGGATGAGCACCGAGAACAGCTTGTGGCCGTCCGCGTTGCGCACGTTGATGGTGCCGCCGAGGAATTCTTCCTGGCCTTCCACGCCGAGGTCGAGCGCCAGCAGCTGTGCAAGCTGAAACGCCTTCTGCGGCTCGGCGAATTCGTGGCCGCGGAAATCATACTCCGAGCTGGACTGGCCCACTCTGTCGAAAAAATACTTCTTCATCCTCGCACCTTGGCCCGCGGCCGTTTTGCCCCTTGCCTGATGCTCAAGGTAGCGTGTCAGATTTGCAATCGCGCTAAGAGGGTCGCTAAAAAATTAAAGGAATCCGCGAGCGAATTACTTGCAATCAGCCGTGACATGTCAGCTTTCGCGTCTGGCCGTCCGATTAAGCGAGCTTCATCTCCGCAAATACCTCTAGGTAGTAACGGGCCGCCGCCTCGTCCAGAAAGCAGAATGCGACGCGTTCGAGCGACGGCGCCTTGACGGGTAAGGCTTTGATAACCGTCGCGACAGAGACGCGCGCCGCAAGGTCGGGCGGGAAGCGGTAGATGCCGGTCGAGATCGCCGGGAACGCGATCGACGTGAGGCGATGCTCGCCCGCCCGCGCGAGCGCGTTGCGGTAGCAGTCGGCGAGCAGCGCTTGCTTTTCGTCGGCGTTGCTGCCGCTCCACACCGGGCCCGGCGTGTGGATGACATGGCGCGCCTTGAGCCGGTAGCCGCCGGTAATCTTCGCCTCCCCGGTCGGGCAGCCGTTGAGCATGCGACACTCGGCGACGAGCTGCGGTCCGGCCGCGCGATGGATGGCGCCGTCAACCCCGCCGCCGCCGAGCAGCGAGGTGTTCGCGGCGTTGACGATGGCGTCCACGTCGAGCGTCGTGATGTTGGCGACCAGGATGTCGAGACGGCAATTGCCGACGTTGGCCGAGGGCAGGGGAGTGGCCATGTTTCCTTCCATCATAGCCGAACGCATGATTCAAATATCACGCGAGCGCGCGCAGCGAGCTAACATGCACGAAGAATTCCGCCCTACGCCCATTCGGCGCGCGCCTCGGCGAGCAGGTCGAAGGTGCTGCGGCGACCGATATCGGCGAAATGCGTATCGAGGAAGCGCCGCGCGGCGCGCTGGCCGGCCGCCCGCAGCATTTCGAAGAAGTCGTAGTCGGTCGAGAGCTTGGTGTCGGCGTTGAGGTGCTTGCCTTCGCGGTCGAGTACGATGCGGTGGGCGTTGATGCGCCGGTACTGGCCGGCGCCGAGGCCGCGCGCGAGCCTGCCTTCGTCGATCAGCTGATCGACGAAGGCGATCGCGCGGAATTCCGCCATCAGCGAGGAATTGAAGGTGATCTCGTTGATGCGGTTCATGATGTCCTTCGATGCGGTCGGCACCGCTTGGCGCTCGAGCGGGTTGATCTGGACGATCAGTACGTCTTCGCTCCTGGTCGCCGAGAAGAACGGGAAGATCGGTGGGTTGGCGAGATAGCCGCCGTCCCAATAAGGCTCGCCGTCGATCTCGACCGCGCGAAACAGAAACGGCAGGCAGGCCGAGGCGGTCACGACGTCGGCGGTGATTTTTTCGCGGGGAAAGACGCGCAGCCGACCCGTGTGCACGTTGGTCGCCGACACGAAAAGCTCGACGTGCGAGCAGTTGCGCACCGCGTCGAAGTCGACGAAGCGTTCGATCAGCTCCTTCAGCGGATTGATGTTGAGCGGGTTGAGGTCGTAAGGCGACAGATATCGCGCCAGGGCGTTGAACCACGCCTGCACGGGCGAGCCTTCGAGCGGCAGGAACGAAAACAGCCGCTCGACCACGGCGCGCTGCAACGGCGGGAGGTCGCCGCCGAGGCTCGCGGCGTGCCAGAACTCGGCGAGACGCCTCTTTGCTTCTTCGGGGCCGCCGCGCGCGAGGCCGTCGGCGAGCATCACGGCATTGACGGCGCCGGCCGACGACCCCGAGATGCCTTCGATCGCGAGCCGGCCGTCATCGAGAATTGCGTCGAGCACGCCCCACGTGAAGGCGCCGTGCGCGCCGCCGCCCTGCAGGGCGAGATTGATCTTCTTGCGTCCGTCACCGCGCACGCGCTCGATCGCGCCACGCACCATGCGGCGCGGATCGAGCTGATGCCGCAAGTTCACGCCGCGGTCCAGCCGCCGTCGATCGACAGGTTGGCGCCGGTGATCTGCGCGGCCTCGTCGCCGCACAGGTAGAGCGCGAGCGACGCGACCTGCTCGACGGTGACGAACTCCTTGGTCGGCTGTGCGGCGAGGAGTACGTCACGTTTGACTTGCTCCTCCGTCATTCCGCGCGCCTGCATGGTGTCGGGGATCTGCTTCTCGACCAGCGGCGTCCACACGTAACCCGGGCTGATGCAGTTCGCCGTGACGCCGAAGGTGGCGACCTCGAGTGCGACCGTCTTGGTGAGGCCGGTGAGGCCGTGCTTCGCGGTGACGTAGGCCGACTTGAACGGCGAGGCGACCAGCGAATGCGCCGACGCCGTGCTGACGATGCGGCCCCACTTGCGTGCCTTCATGCCGGGCACGGCGGCGCGGATCGCGTGGAACGCGGCCGAGAGATTGATGGCGATGATCTGGTTCCACTTGTCGATCGGGAATTCCTCGATCGGCGCCACGTGCTGGACGCCTGCGTTATTGACCAGGATGTCGACCGAGCCGAAGGTCTTCTCCGCGGCCGCGATCATGCCGGCGATTTCGTCCGGCTTGGTCATGTCGGCGGCCGAGTAGGCCGCCTTGATGCCGAACGTCTTCTCGAGCCCGACGCGCTCGGCCTCGATCGCGGCCTTGTCGCCGAAGCCGTTGATGGTGACGTTGACGCCGGCCCCGGCCAGCGCCTTGGCGATGCCGAGCCCGATGCCGGAGGTCGAGCCGGTGACAATGGCAGATTTTCCCTTGAGCATTGTGCGGTGTCCTGTTGAGATCGCCCCCGCGCGGAACCCGAGTGACCGGAACCGGGCAGCGGAATATGCTGCAGTGCAATATAAAATCTTAACGGCGCTTTGGCGAGCCCTACCATGATACAGCGGTCTTTTCGGCGGCCGCTTTGATCGGCCCGCCGTGCCGGCGTAGAACCAGCCGATGCCAAGCGTGTTTCCGGCCCCCGACCACGACCATGCCCGCTGCAGCGCGGACGCCATGGCGCATGCCGAGAACCTGTGCGCCGAGCGGGGGCAGCGCCTCACCCCGATGCGGCGCCATGTGCTGGAAATCCTCGCCGCCAGTCACAAGCCGCTCGGCGCCTACGAGATCATGGACTTGGCGGCCCGCAGTGGCCCCCGGCCGGCCCCGATCACGGTTTATCGGGCGCTGGATTTCCTGCGCGAGAACGGTCTCGTGCATCGCATCGAGAGCCGTAATGCCTTTGTCGCCTGCGTGCGCAATCATCGCCCTGACGCCTTGGTCGCGTTCCTCCTGTGCGAGCGCTGCGGCGCCGTTGGCGAGGCCCCGGCCGGCGCCGCCGGCGCGTCGCTCGCGGCCGCGGCCCACAACGCCGGGTTCCTGCCCGGCCTGTCGGTCGTCGAGATCACCGGCATCTGCGCCCATTGCCGGAAAGGATGATGACGGGTCATGCGCTTACGGGACTGTCCCCGAGGGCCCGGGATGACTAGATTGAGGCTGAAGTTCCTGTCTGGAGACCACCATGCTTGATGCCGCCGCGCCATTGCCGCGCCGCAAATCGGTTCCCGTAAATGTCGGCCACGTGAAGGTCGGTGGCGGGGCGCCAGTCGTCGTTCAGTCGATGACGAATACCGACACCGCCGATGTCGCCGCCACCACCAAGCAGGTCGCCGACCTCTTCCATGCCGGCTCCGAGATCGTGCGGATCACGGTCGATCGCGACGAGGCCGCGGCCGCCGTGCCGCACATCAAGGAGCGGCTGCTCAAGATGAACGTGAATGTCCCGATCGTCGGCGACTTTCACTACATCGGCCACAAGCTGCTCGCCGATCACCCGGCCTGCGCCGAGGCGCTCGACAAGTACCGCATCAATCCCGGCAATGTCGGCTTCAAGGAGAAGAAGGACCGCCAGTTCGGCGCGATTGTCGAGACTGCGCTCAAGCACGACAAGCCGGTGCGCATCGGCGCCAACTGGGGTTCGCTCGATCAGGAATTGCTCACGCACCTGATGGACGAGAACGCCAAGAAGCCGAACCCGGCCGACGTGCGCGCAGTTACGCGCGAGGCCATGGTGCAGTCGGCGCTGCTCTCGGCCAAGCGCGCCGAGGAGATCGGCCTGCCGCGCCACAAGATCATTCTTTCCGCCAAAGTCTCGGCCGTGCAGGACCTGATCGGCGTCTATCTCGAGCTCGGCAAGCGCTCCGACTACGCGATCCACCTCGGCCTCACCGAGGCCGGCATGGGCTCGAAGGGCATCGTCGCCTCCTCGGCCGCGCTCGGCATTCTGCTCCAGCAGGGCATCGGCGATACCATCCGCGTCTCGCTCACGCCCGAGCCCGGCGGCGATCGCACTCAGGAGGTCAAGGTCGCGCAGGAGATCCTGCAGACCATGGGCTTCCGCGTGTTCATCCCGCTTGTCGCGGCATGCCCGGGCTGCGGCCGCACCACGTCGACCACCTTCCAGGAGCTTGCCGGCGACATCCAGAAATTCATCCGCGACTCGATGCCGGAATGGAAGACGCGCTACCCGGGCGTGGAGTCGCTCAACGTCGCGGTCATGGGCTGCATCGTCAACGGCCCCGGCGAGAGCAAGCATGCCGACATCGGCATCTCGCTCCCCGGCACCGGCGAGACGCCGACCGCGCCGGTGTTCATCGACGGCAAGAAGGCCGCGACGCTGCGCGGCGCGACGCTTGCGGCCGACTTCAAGACCATGGTGATCGACTACATCGAGCGCCGCTATGGCACCGGCGGCGCTGGGCGCACCGCGGCGGAGTAGGTTTTTGTAGCCCGCATTGAGCGCAGCGGAATGCCGGGAAGGCATTTCCGCGGATCGGACGTTCCCCGATTTCGCTTTGCTCCATTCGGGGCTAAGGGCAGCCTTAACAAACCGTAAACGGCCCAAGACGGCGTTACCTATATCGGCCGCCTAACCCGAGGCGCCGCATGCCAAATTTAAGGAAAGCCATAACCCGCAACCGTCGAATTTATTAAGAAGTGGCGGCTAACTTTGCTCCAATTTTATTCAAGTTGGACCCGCCATGTCCCGCCTCAGGCGCCGCGTCGCCTTTCATAGCCTGATCTGGGTGATCGTCGGCTTGATCGCGCTTGCCGTGGCGGCGATCGGCGCGACTGCCTGGGGGCTGCGCGGCGACCAGATCGCTGCCGGCTACCGCGAGACGGAACGCGCCGCGAACATGCTCGCGGACCAGACCAACCGTTCGTTTGCGACGCTTGATGCCACCCTGAAGGACGTGCAGGGCAGGATTGCCAAGCTCGCGATCAATACGCCCGAGGACTTTCCGCGCCTCGTCGATACGTCGGACATCTTTCAGTTCCTGGCGGCAACCCGGCTGCAGCAGGTGCCGCGGGCGATTGCGATCACGCTCACGGCGCGCGACGGTCAGGTCATCAACACGACCCGGCAATGGCCGCGGCCGGTCAGCAATATCGCGGATCGCCAGATCTTCCAGCATTTGCGCCAGGTCGACGACGGCGCGATGTACATCAGCGTGCCGGTCACGGGCCGGCTCAGCGGGAGGATGACCCTCCACGTCGGCCGGCGGATCAACGCGCGCGATGGTGCGTTCGCCGGCATCGTCGCGATCGCGGTGGAGATCGAGTATTTCGCCGACATCTACGAATCCGTGGCCGCCGTGAACGGCCAGCAGTTCCTCCTGCTGCATCGCGATGGGACGATGATCTGGCGCTATCCCGCCTCCCTTCGGCACCTGGGCGAGAAACTGCCGGCCGACTCGGCTTTCTATGCGATCATCCGCGACGGGGGCGGCAGCTTTCGCTCGCGTGGGAATCTCGGCGACGGCATCCGGCTTGTGTCGATCCGGTCGCTGAAGAATTATCCGCTTGCCGTCGATGTCGCGCTTTCCGAGCCGTCGGTCCTCGCGAGCTGGAATCGACGCATGCTCGCCATCGGCGCCGGCACGCTGCTGGTGGTCTGCTGCGCCGGCGTCCTGCTGCGGATCTGGGCAAAGCAGCTCAAGCGGCTGATCGTCTCCGAGGCGATGCTCACCCGCAATGCCGAGGAGCTCAAGGCCGCAAACGATCGCCTCGACGCCGCCATGAACAACGTGCCGCAGGGCGTGTGCATGTTCGACGCCGCGATGCGGCTGACCGTGTTCAATGCACGCTACCTCGCAATGTACGGTCTCTCGCCGTCCGAGGTGACGCCCGGCTGCGCCTTGCGCGATCTCCTGGTGAAGCGGGTGGCGCAGAACAATTTCTCCACCGATCCCGACCGCTACATCGCAGATCTGCGCGCGCAGCTCGATGAGGGCCGGCCGTTCTGTACGACCACGCACCTTCAGGATGGACGGGTGATCGCGGTGCAGAACCAGCCGATGGCGGGTGGCGGCTGGGTTGCGATGCACGAGGATGTCACCGAGCGCCAGCGCGCCGAAGCGAAGGTCGCCCACATGGCGCGCCACGATGCGCTCACCGATCTGCCCAACCGCATCTATTTCGGCGAGGAGATGGAGCGGCTCATCGCCGGGCTGCGCGAGGGCGCGGCCCCGTTCAACCTGTTCCTGTTCGATCTCGATCTGTTCAAGTCGGTGAACGATTCGCTCGGACACCCGATCGGCGATGCGCTGCTCAAGGCAATCGCGCAACGGCTGCGCGGCCTCGACCTCGGCGCCGGGCGGGTCGCGCGCGTCGGCGGTGACGAGTTCGCGGTGCTGCAGGCCGAGGAGGGGGACGCGCGCGAAAACGCCGTGGTCCTCGCCAAGCGCCTGCAGTCGACGCTGTGCGCGCCCTATCTCATCGAGGGTCATCAGATCGTCATCGGCATCAGCATCGGCATCTCGCTCGCGCCCGAACACGGGATGGGCCAGATCGAGCTTCTGAAAAACGCCGACCTCGCGCTCTATCGCGCGAAGGCGGACCGGCTCGGCTACCAGCTCTACGACCCCGAGATGGACACCGCGGCCCGCCTGCGGCACGAGCTCGAGATCGACCTGCGCAACGCGCTCGCACAGCAGCAGTTCGTCCTCCACTACCAGACCATCATCGACGTGCCGAACCGCCAGATCTGCGCCGTCGAGGCCCTGATCCGCTGGAATCATCCGCGGCGCGGGCAGCTGGGGCCCGACAAGTTCATTCCGATCGCCGAGGAGGTCGGCCTGATCATCCCGATCGGCGAATGGGTGCTGCGGCAGGCATGCCGCGACGCGGCCGCGTGGCCCGACCACGTGAAGATCGCGGTCAATCTCTCGCCGGTGCAGTTCCGCAGCGGCAATCTGCTCAACGATGTGACTTCCGCGCTGGTCGATTCCGGCCTCTCGCCGCGCCGGCTCGAGCTCGAGATCACCGAGTCGGTGCTGCTCGACGCCACGTCGGAGAGCCTCACCGTCCTCCACCAGCTCAAGGCAACCGGCGTCGCCATCGTGCTCGACGACTTCGGCACCGGTTACTCGTCGCTCAGCTATCTGCGCATGTTCCCCTTCGACAAGATCAAGATCGACAAGTCGTTCGTCGCCGAGTTCTCCAACCGCGCGGACTGCGCCGCGATCGTCTGCGCCGTGACCGGGCTCGGCCGCAGCCTGCAGGTCGAGACGACCGGCGAAGGCGTCGAGACGGCCGAGCAGTTCGAGCTGCTGCGCGCCGCCGGCTGCACGCAGGTGCAGGGCTTCCTGTTCGATCGGCCGATGCCGGCCTCGGCGCTCGATTTCGGCGTGCGCGTCGACGAGCGGCTGATCGGGCGCGTCGCGTGAGGAGCGGCAGACCATGCTGCACGCGACGGACGAAACGATGAACATCCGCGAGCTCAAGGCGGCGGTTGCTCATGTCGCGCCCGACCGGCGCGCCCATGTGCTCGGTCAGGTGACGGACCTGTTCGTCCTGCACGCCGCCACCTACTCGGCGGATGAGATCGCGCTGTTCGACGACGTCATCGCGCGCCTTGCGGCGGAGATCGAGGTCGAGGCGAGGATTCTTCTCGCGCATCGGCTCGCCCAGGTGCCGAACGCGCCGGGCAAGGTGATCCGCATGCTGGCCTTCGACGACTGCGTCGAGGTCGCGACCCCGGTGCTGACTCACTCCGAGCAGCTCCCCGAGACCACGCTGGTGGAGAACGCGCAGACCAAGAGTCAGAAGCACCTGTTCGCGATCTCCCGCCGGTCGACCCTCGGCGAGCCGGTCACCGACGTGCTGGTCGAACGCGGTGACCGCGCGGTCGCGATCAGCGTTGCGGGCAACACCGGCGCGCGCTTCTCCGAGAAAGGATATCTCGGCTTGGTCAAGCGCTCGGCCGGCGACGACATGCTCGCCGAGCGCCTGGGCACGCGCCGCGAGATCCCGGCGCATCTCTTCCTCAAGCTGTTGTCGGCCGCCTCCGAGCGCGTGCGTGACCGGCTCCGCGCCTCGCACCCGCAGGCCGGGGGCGAGATCGACCGCGTGGTCGAAACGGTGGCGGGCCGCATCAGGTCGCGGGTCACGGCGGTGCCGCGCAACTATGCGGACAGCCTGGAGGAGCTCGGCGACCGCCTCATTGCGGGCCGCCTCGGCGAGGGCGATCTCGTGAAGTTCTGCCAAGCCGGCAAGTTCGAGGACGCGGTGGTGACGCTCGCGTTGCTTGCCCACGTTCCGGTGCCCCTCGTCGACCGCGCGATGTACGCCGAACGGCCCGACGTGCTCCTGGCCATCACGCGGGCGATCAATCTGAAATGGAGCACCGTCAAGCTCGTGCTGCAGCTGCGGGCCGCGCCGCACATCCTGGCGCCCGACGAGCTGCAGCACAGCCTCGCGGCCTTCGAGCACATGAGCCCTGCGACCGCCGCGCACCTCATGCGGTTCCACGCGGCGGCAGCGTCGTAAGAGCATTCCGTTACGAGACGATCGTGCGTCATGGCGAGCGTCGCCGTTCCGCCGGCGTTCCGCGCTTGGGCCGATTTTGCTCCAGCCTTGCGTGACACTTGCCCCTCGCTTATGCAGGCCTCGGCATCCGATGAGCGTCTTCTCCCTAATCGACAAGCATCCGCGCGCGCCGCTGCAATCGGCGCCGACACCGCTCGAGCACCTCGCGCGGCTCTCGCGCAAGCTTGGTGTCGAGGTGTTCGTCAAGCGCGACGATCTCACGGGGCTCGGCTTCGGCGGCAACAAGGTCCGGCAGCTCGAGTTCTATTTCGGCGCCGCCCTTGCGCAGGACGCCGACACGGTGCTCATCACCGGCGCGGTGCAATCGAATTACGTGCGTGCCGCCGCCGCGGCGGCCGCAAAGCTCGGCCTCGACGCCGTTCTCCAGCTCGAGGAGCGCGTTCCCGGCATGGGGCCTGCCTACCACGCGTCGGGCAACGTCCTGCTCGATGATCTGCTCGGCGCGCGTCGCCTGTCGTTTCCCGAGGGCGAGAACGAGCAGGCCGCGGATCAGGCGCTGCGCGACGAAGCGGAACGGCTGCGGCGCGCCGGCCGACGGCCTTATGTCATTCCGCTCGGGCTCGACAATCCGCCGCTCGGCGCGCTCGGCTACATGATCGCCGCCAAGGAAATAGTCGAGCAGGCAGCCGCGCTGGGCATCTCGTTCGATTGCGCCGTCCTCGCCTCCGGCAGCGCGCTGACCCATACGGGTCTGCTGTGCGGACTGCGCGCGCTGGGCTGCCGCGTGCCCGTGCACGGCGCCTGCGTGCGCCGCCCCGCGGACGCGCAGCGCGATCGCGTAACGACGGTTGCGGCCAAGCTCGCGGGCATGCTCGGCAGCCCGCCGCTGCTCGGCAACGACGACATCCTGACCTGGGATATGGCGCTCGCGCCCGGTTACGGACGTCTCGGACCTCTGGCACGCGAGGCGATCGAACTGATGGCGCGCAACGAGGGCCTGTTCGTCGATCCGGTCTATACGGCGAAGAGCCTCGCGGTGCTTATCGCGCTCGTGCGCGACGGCACCATTGCGCGCGGCGCAAATGTCCTGTTCGTGCATACCGGCGGCCTGCCGGCGCTGTTCGGTTACGAGGCCGAATTGACGGTCGGGGCCCAAAGTGCACCCGCGTAGCGCTGGATCGAGCGACCGAGCGTGTGGGCAATCGGCTCCTGTCCCTGTAGCTCACGCCGAGATCGCGCCCGATCCTCTGCTGCGCCGAGACGGCCGTCGCCGCGGCTCAGCGAAGCGCCGGATAGAGCACCTGCGCGGTTTTGCCGAAAATCCACTCGCGGTCGGCCGCGCTCGCGGATGCGAAGGCGGCCTGCGCTTTCTTGAGGATGTCGGCGAGTGGCCCGGCGGTGGCGGGAAAATTGGAGCCCCAGGCCAGGCGCGAGGCGCCGTATGCCTTGATGACCGTGCCGAAGAAGGTGTCCGGCGTGGCCTTGCCCCATGCCTTCGGCTCGACATTGACCGGCGTCACCTTGAGAAACACCTGGGGATAACGGGCAAGGTCGAAGAACGTCCGATCGGCCGCATAGGGCGGCCCGTCGGTCAGCACTGGCCGTGCCAGGTGGTCGAGGATCATGCGCACCTTGGGGAAGCGCTCCATCAGGGCGCGCAGCTGCGGAAATCCTTGCGGCGTCATCTGCATGCACACCGGAATGCCGGCCTCGCCGGCGTACGTCCAGGCCGGAAACGAGCGTGGATCGTCGAACCAGGTGGCTTGGCCCGGCATGGTGCTGCCGGTGGTGAAGAGGCGCATGCCCGAGAAGCCGCGGCCGACCCAGTATTTCATCTTGTCGACCGCGTCGGGCGCGAGCACGTCGACCGAGAAGACGCCGGTGAAGCGCTCGGGGTGGGCGGCGATCGCCTCGGCGACGTAGGAATTGTCGTGGCCGTAGGCCGTCGACGCCTGCACGATCGCCGACTTGGCGACGCCGGCCGCGTCCATCTCGGCGATCATCTGCTGCCAGGAGGTCGGGCGATCGCGCGACCACGTCGATTGCGTGCCGCCGAGCGGCGCCAGCGGAAAGCGCGACGTGTCGGTCGAGATCACGTGCGGATGGACGTCGATGATCGATGCCATGTTGGGTTCCAGCTTTGCTCGCGTCAAATTCCGCCGTCATCGTCCGCGCAAGCGGACGATCCCGTACGCCGCAGCTGATCGATGAGGCACTGCTCTCGTCCCATTCGCCCGTTCGCGGTTACTGGATTGCCCGCTTTCGCGGGCAACGACGGCGGAGAGTGTTGAATCATTTCGCGTCCGGATCAACGAACGCCTCATCGAGACCCATGCGCTTCGGGATCAGCTTCTGCTGTAGCCCGTAGGTCAGCATCGCGTCGATGCTCGGCATGTTGGCCGCGAGCCCATAGGGCAGCGGATCGCCGACCAGCGGCATGAGCCCCCGATACTTCTTGTCGTTTGCGTCGTCGCCGACGCCGGCCTCGAGCCGCGCCAGGTAAGGCGCCTTGGCGGCGGCGAAGGCCTCGTAGAGTGCGCGTGCGACCCACGGACGCTTCCACAGCACCTCCGAGCGCACCACCACGAGCCCGTGGATCGGGTAGATGCCGGTGCGGCGAAACCAGTCGGCTTCGGTCTTCTCGACGTCTGCGATCAGCTCCGGATAGATCTCGGTCTTTGCCTGTCCGCCGGCCTCCCAGGCGCCGGTCGGCGGGCCGGCGCGGCCGATGCCAGCCGGACCCGAGAAGGCTGCATGCAACTCGCCCGCCGCCATCATGCCGGCGAGCGACTTGCCGTCCGGTGCGTGAACCACATTGGCCGGAAGCTGCAGCGTCGTGACATGCTCCTCGTCGTCGACCACCCAGGTCACCTTGGAGGAGTCGAGGCCATATTCGTTGATGAAGATGCCGCGCGTCCATACGCCGGTCGTCACCGAATAGGCGCGCACGCCGACCTTCTTGCCTTCCAGGTCCTTCGGCGTCTTGATGCCGCTGTCGGGTCGCACCACGAAGCCGCCGTGGTGGAAGCGCCGCATCAGGAACACCGGGATGGCGACGAACGGCGCACCGAGCGCGCGCGCGATCATGTAGGTCGTCGGCGCCATCTCGCACACGTCGAACTCGACCTCGCGCACCATGCGGCGGAACGCGCCGATGATCGGTTTCACCTCGACGAAGTCGGGCGCCACGCCCGCGATCGGCACCTCGCCCGATTTGAGCGCGCGCGTATGGCCGTAGTCGGCGATCGCGATCTTGAGAGGCAATGGATGTGCCACGCTTCATTCTCCCGTCATGGCCGGGTTTGTCCCGGCCATCCGCGTCTTCCTTTGAGCCAAGCAAGACGTGGATGCGCGGGTCAAGCCCGCGCCTGACGCTGTACTTCCTCGCTACTGCTTCGGAATCCCCGCCTTGTCGATCACCTCGCGCCACTTGGCGATGTCGCGCGCGAGGCGCGCCTGCATTTCCTCCGGCGTCGAGCCGCGCGCATCGATGCCGAGGCCGCGCGCCTTCGCCTGCACGTCGGGCGCCGCGAGCGCGCGATTCACCTCGGCGCTGAGCCGGCGGATGATCTCCGGCGGCGTGCCGGCGCGCGCCGTGAGCCCGTTCCAGCTCGTCACCACGTATTGCGGCAGCCCGCTTTCCTGCATCGTCGGCACGTCCTTGAGCCGGGCGTCGCGGGTCTCGCCCGAGGCCGCAATGATGCGCAGCTTGCCGTCGGCGAGGCCGCCCTCGAAGCCCGCCAGATAGTCGAAGCCCACGTCGACGTCGCCTCGCAGCAGCGCGGTGACGAGGTCGGGCGTCGTGCGGAACGGGATGATGGCGAACCGCGCGCCGGTGAGCTGTCCGAACAGGTGTGCCGACAGGTTCTGCGTGCTGCCCGGATTGATCGCGCCGAGATTGAGCTTGCCGGGATTCTTGCGTGCCGCCGCGATCACATCGCCGACCGAACGATAGGGCGAGGCGCCGGAGACGGCGATCAGCACCGGAAAGGAGGCCGCAACCGATACCGGCGAGAAATCCTTGAGGATGTCGTAGGGCAGGTGCGTGAACAGCGTCGCTGCGATCGCCTGACCGTTGCCCATCTCGCCGAGCGCGTATCCGTCCGCCCGCGCGTCCAGCACGCTTTTCATCGCGATGGTGCCGCCGGCGCCTGGACGGTTCTCGATGATGAGGCGCTGGCCGAGGCTTTCGCCCATCTTTTGCGCGATGATGCGCACCGTGAGGTCGCCGACCCCGCCCGGCGCATACGGCACGTAGATGCGGATCGGCTTGACCGGATAGTCGGCGGCACGAGCCGTGTTGCCTGCCGCGAGCACGAAGGCGGCGAGCGCGATGCCGATCGCGCGACGTGCATCCAAGGCCCCGCCGCGTGATCTGGCGCCCATGCTCCGCGCCTTACTGAGGCTTGAGTCCGGCGAGCTTGGCGGCTTCCTTCATCTTGTCGGCGTCGGCGCGCAGGAAGGCCGCGAACCCCTTGGCGGTGCGCTGCTCCGGTGTCGCGACTTCCGAGCCGAGCTTGATCAGCTTCTCTGGCGCGCTGCCGCCAGAAAGCCCCTGGTCGATCGCCTGCTGCAGGCTCGCGATCACGTTGGCCGGCGTCTTCGCCGGCGCCGCGACGCCGATGTAGCTCTCCGCCGTGAAGCCCTTCACGCCGCTTTCGTCGAAAGTCGGAATATCGGGCGCGAGCTGCGAGCGCTTGATCGCCGCGATCGCGAGGATATGCGCCTGGCCGGCCTTGTGCAGCGGCAGGGCGGTCGAAAACTCGGTGAGCGCGCCGTTGACGCTGCCGCTGATCACATCCGGCAGCAGCGAACCGCCGCCGCGATAGGGCACGTGCGTGAGGTTGGCGCCGGTCGCGGCCTTGAGGCGCTCGAGCGTCATGTGGCTGGCGCTGCCGATGCCGCTGGTCGCGATGGTGATCGGCGTCTTCTTCGATTGGGCGATGAAATCGGCGACGCTCTTCACCGCGACCTTGTTGCTGAGCAGAAGCGCGTGCGGCACGTAGCTCGTGAGCGCGACCGGCGCGAGGTCGGTGAACGGATCGTAGCCGAGATGCGCCTGCACCAGCGGATTGATCGTCATCGGACCGTTCGAGGCGACGAGCAGCGTGTACCCGTCCGGCGCCGCGTGCGCGACCACCTGGGCGCCGATGCTGCCGCCGGCGCCGGCGCGATTCTCCACCACGACCGCCTGCTTGAGCTTCTCGGTGATGAGCTGCCCGGTGATGCGACCGACGATGTCCGCATTGCCGCCCGCCGCGAACGGCACGATCATGTGGATGGGCCGCTCCGGAAAGGCCGCAAAGGCGCGGCGCGGCAGCAGCGTCAGCCCGAGCCCGGCGCCGAGGCCCGCGCCCAGCCCAACGGTGAGGCGGCGGCGTGTGATGTTCATGTCAGTATCTCCGTGGTCGGCGCCGGCCCGTCGGCCATGCGTCGGGTTGTGAGCCGGGCCACAACATATGTCCCCGCGCGAGCCTTGGGAAAAGCCCGGGGCGGCGCGGATCGTCGCATGCCCGGGGCGGCAGCCGTTGCGACATCGCGAAAAGCTCGGCGCCCGCGCTCCCTCTCCCCGCTTGCGCACCGTGCTTTTTGATTCAAAAATCCGCTACCCAGCGCACATTCCCGAATCTAAACTGCGCACCCGATGCGTCGCCGCGCCGGCGACCCGCCGCGATAGAACGGGACACTATGATCAAGGAATATCACTACGACCACCTGATCCGTTGGCCGCGCGGCGAGCGCGCCGCGGTCTTCCTGACCTTCGATTTCCAGGGCGGGGAAGACGTAAAGCCGGATAAGAACGGCGTCCTCAATTACGAGATGTGGAGCCAGGGCGAGTACGGCCCGCACCACGCGATCTACCGTTTGCTGCGCGTCCTCAAGGAAGAGAACGTCAAGGCGACCTTCATCACCTGCGGCGCCATCGCGGAGCGCTACCCCGAGGCCGTGCAGGCGATCCTCGCCCAAGGCCACGTGGTCGAGGGCCACGGCTACAATCACGAGATCGCCCGCTACCTGCCGCGCGACCAGGAAGACGTGGTCATGAAGAAGGCGATCGCGATGATCGAGAAACGCACCGGCCGCCGGCCCTACGGCTGGCGCTCGTGCACGCAGAGCACCAACACCATCGAGCTGCTGATCGAGAACGGCTTCGTGTGGAATTCGAACGCCTTCCACGAAGAGCTGCCGTACCTCTACGAGAACGACGGCAAGCTGCTGGTCGAGCTGCCGCGCCAGCCGTTCGGCGACGGCACCTTGTTCGGCCATCGCCACGGCGAGTACGGCAACCCGCATCATGGCCTCGAGACCTGGAAGGCCTAT
>DASXCK010000539.1:0-5244 GCA_036491235.1 Xanthobacteraceae bacterium
GAGATAGAGCACCTTGCGGTCGGGCTGGAGGTTGCCCGTCCACGCGATCGCCTGCAGCAAGTGGGTCTTGCCGAGGCCGACGCCCGCATGGATGAACAGCGGATTGAACATCACCGGGTCGTTGCGGCGGGCGACCGCCACTTGTTTCGCGGCTGCGTGCGCCAGCGTGTTGGAGCGGCCGACCATGAAGCTGTCGAAGGTGAGGCGCGGGTCGAGCGGCGAGCCGCCATGCATCTCCTGGCTCGCCGCCTGCGCCGCGTGCCCGCGCGGCGCGAAGCCGTCCATCTTGAGGTCGCGGCTCTCGCGCACCACCGGGACGGGATCGGGCAACTTCACCGGGGTCGCCGCGTTGCGGATCACCGCCGAGCGCACCACGATGTCGATCCGGCGCACCGCAGGCAGCTCGGACTGCCAGCAGGTCAGGATTTTTTCGCCGTAATGCGACTGGGTCCAGGTCTTGAGAAACCGGGTCGCCACCGACAGGCGCACGGTCTCGCCAGCGACCTCATCGAGCTCCATACGGGCGAACCAGGAGGTGAAGATGTCTTCGCCGACCTCGGTCCGCAGGCGGCCCTTCGTACGCTGCCAGCGTTCCTGGTTCGAGCGCTCGCGCAGCTCGGTGCCGGGACGCTCCTCGTCCAAATGTGCCATCATGGTTTTTCTTCCGTCCGAATTGGCTTTTCATGCGTATGTGACTTTGGGGGCGCGGCCAGGAGCACACGGCCGCGCCGGCACTCGATCGGCGTCCGCCGCGTCGAGCGAGCTTCGCCGCCCTCCGGCCCGCGACGGGGAAGGGGAGACGGGAAGGCCGGGGTCGCAGCGGACGCGGAGCCTTACCCGCCGGGCGGCGAAACCCGTCTATCGGGGGCGCCCATGGCGGTTGAGGAGGGGGGAGATATGGATAGCACTGACGCGACATCCTGCGGTCGCGGGCTCGCGATATGAGACGCGCAGGCTGCATCGACGAACGTAATTGCACTGCGCTGACACGAATTTGTCATGCTTTGGCCCCCTCCGGTAGACGCCTTTATCCTTGGCCGCTTTTGTATCTCGCTGGGAAATTCAAGTATTCCCATTGGTACTTCCCGCATTCGACTGTGCGGTGACGAGAACACAAGCTCACTTGAAGTTACTCGACACCAACGAGAGCGTCGCGACGCACCGAGGACTTGAGAGGACAAGGCAAACCCTTCCCCGCTCTCACCAAGATGAGCGTGAACCGCACCCGTTTACCTGATGGGACCGCGAGTGGCCCCCGCGGTGAGGATCAAAATACATGTTGGCCGCCGCGATGCAATGGGTTGTTAAGGTGCTTCGCTTTTACCGGCGGCCAACCGATGGTGACGTTTCCATTGCAACTCTGCGACGGCGGAAAATCAAATGCTTGAAATCCCGTGTTAATTCACCGGAGAGTCGCCGGACGGCAACACATTCAGAAATGTCGCAGAAAGGGACATCTGACCCTAGGCCGATTTCGTGTGGGCCTCGAAATTCCCAACCACTACTTTCGTCCTGGCCTCCAAGCCTTTGTTCTGTGGATGGTTTCCTTGCCCAAAAAGGGCACGTAGCCCTGCACCGAAAAAACCGATTTTCGCCCCAATCAGAACAATACGTAATACGCCCCGGGTTGGATTTGTCCGGGATCTTTTCCTGGAAAACGTGGCTTTTCAACAACAGCTAAGATGCGCTGGCGGGCTGTCATCGGGGCGTGACATGCCTATGCGCGCGGCCCTCGCGCGGAAATGCGACCACGGCGCGGCGCAAACATGTCGCGCCACGCCTAAAAGCTTCGACCTTTGATGCGGATTGGCCGACGGCCGCGTCGGCTACTTGCCGAGCTTGCCGATCTGGTGGACCAGGCGCGAGACCTTGCGGCTCGCCATCCTCTTATGAAGGATGCCGTGCTGGGCAGCCCGCATCAGTTCGGGCTCGGCGGTCTGCAGGGCGGCCAGCGCCTTCTGCCGGTCGCCGCCCGCGATCGCCTCCTCCACGCCCCGGACGTAGTTGCGCATGCGCGAGCGCCGCGCCTTGTTGACCTCGGTGCGGCGCGCGATCTTGCGGCTCGCCTTCTTGGCGGATTTGGTATTGGCCATCAGGGTTCCGTCGTGTGCGGCGTGCGAGGCCCTCGGGAGCGGTCGCGACAGCGCCAAAAAGCAATGGCGGCGAGCCGGCGCCCGCCGCCTTATGCGCGCTTATAGTTAGGCTTGCCGGGGGCGTCAACGCCCGCGCGGCGTCGCTCAGGCGACCTTGCGGGCGCGCGCCTGGTCGTAGCCGGCCGTGACCGCGGCGGTATCGGCGGCTGAGAAGTCGGCCAGCGGCGGCATGACGCGGGCGAACGCCGCGTCCCCGTGGATATGCGCGAGCAGCGCCTTGACGCCGGGCACCAGCGGACGCCCGTCGAACAGCTTGCGGATCGCGACGGCGGTGTCGAGGGCGGCGGCGTCGCCGCCGCTCCAGGCGCGCTGACAGAGGTCCGCATTGAGGTTCGCGGTCGCCGAGATGCAGCCCGCGAACGCGCCGCCGCGCGCCTCGAGCAGGACTGCCTCGGTCGAGGGGAAGACCTTGAAGTCCGGCGAGATCGCGGCGGCCTCGCGCGCATAGGCCATGTCGCCCGAGGAGTCCTTGAGGCCGACGAGGCGCGCGCGATGCGTGTCGAGCAGCCGGCGTATTAGCTTGGCGTGCCAGTGCAGGCCGGACTGTTGTGGAAAGTGATAGAGATAGAGCGGGATCGGCTTTGCCGCGGTCGCCGCGACGATCGTGCCGATATAGGCCGCGAGCCCATCGTCCGGCACGCCTTTGTAATAGAACGGCGGCAGCACCAGCGCGCCCGCGAAGCCGAGGTCGGCGGCGTGGCGCGTGAGCGCGACCGCGTCGTCGACCGCGGCGGCGCCGGTGCCGACCATCAGCCGGCCGAGCGGCAGGCCGGCGTCGCGGTAGGCGGTCATCACGCGCTGGCGCTGGGCGAGCGAGAACGACGTCGCCTCGCCGGTCGTGCCGAGCACGTTGAGGCCATTGCAGCCGTTGTCGAGCAGGAAGCGCGCCAGCTTGGTCGCGCGCGCACAATCCGGCTCGCCGTTCGGCTCGACCGGGGTGGAGATCGCGGCGATCACGCCGGAGAGCGCGGACACGGGCATCGGGGAAATCTCCTGACCTTGTTCTGACGCTTTTGGTTTGGCGCCTTGTTGCGCATTTACCGGCGCTCAGCCGCTGACATTGAACGCGGCAAGCCCCGCCATGTTGACGAGCTCCGAGTCGGTGGCCGAAAGGCCGACGATCTGCACCGGCCGGTCGAGACCGACGAGCAGCGGCCCGATCACCGTCGCGCCGCCGAGCTCTTGCAGCATCTTTGTCGAGATCGCGGCCGAATGGAACGCCGGCATGATCAGCACATTGGCGGGGCCGGTCAGGCGGCAGAACGGATAAGCCGCCATCAGCTCCGGATTGAGCGCGACGTCCGCCGCCATTTCGCCGTCGTACTCGAAGTCGACGCGGCGCTGATCGAGGATGCGCACCGCCTCCTGCACCCGCGCCGCGCGCTCGCCCGGCGGATGGCCGAAGGTCGCGAAGGCGAGCAGCGCGAGACGAGGCTCGTAGCCGAACTTGCGCGCCACCCCCGCCGCCTCGACCGCGATCTCGGCGAGATCCTTCGCTTCCGGCATTTCGGACACCGCGGTGTCGGCGACGAGAACGGTGCGGCCGCGCGCGATCACGAGCGAGACACCCATCACGCGATGGCCCGGCTTCGGGTCGATGCAGTGGGCGACGTCGGCGAGCACGCCGGAGAAATTGCGGGTGACGCCCGTCACCATCGCGTCGGCATCGTTGAGCGCCACCATGCAGGCGGCGAAGTGATTGCGGTCCTGGTTGACCAGGCGCTGGCAGTCGCGCTGAAGGAAGCCTTTGCGCTGCAGCCGCTCGTAGAGATAGGAGGCATAGGACGCATTGCGCTTGGACAGCCGCGCATTGATGATCTCGATGCCGTCGCCGAGCTCGATGCCGGTGCCCTTGGCGGTCTCGCGCACCCGCTCCTCGCGCCCCACCAGGAGCGCGGTTCCGAGCCCCTGCTGGACGAAGCTCGCCGCCGCGCGGATCACCTGCTCCTCTTCGCCTTCGGCGAAGACGACGCGCTTGGGCGAGCGGCGCAGGCGCTCGAACACCTGCGCGAGCACGCCGGCGATCGGGTCGCGGCGCGAGCGCAGCGCTGCGCCGTAGGCGGTCATGTCGACGATCGGCTTGCGGGCGACGCCCGTGTCCATCGCGGCCTTGGCGACCGCCGGCGGCACGAACGAGATGAGCCGCGGGTCGAAGGGCACCGGAATGATGTAGTCGGGGCCGTATTTCGGCCGCATCCCGTACGCCGCCGCGACCTCGTCCGGCACGTCCTCGCGCGCGAGATCGGCGAGCGCGTGGGCGGCGGCGATCTTCATCTCCATGTTGATGGTCGTCGCGCGCACGTCGAGAGCGCCGCGGAAGATGTAGGGGAAACCGAGCACGTTGTTGATCTGGTTCGGGTAGTCCGAGCGGCCGGTCGCCATGATGGCGTCGTCGCGGATGGCGTCGACCTCCTCGACCGTGATCTCCGGATCCGGATTGGCCATCGCGAAGATGATCGGCTTCGCGGCCATCGACTTCACCATGTCGGGCGTCACCGCGCCCTTGACCGAGAGGCCGAAGAAGATGTCGGCGCCTTCGAGCGCCTCGGCGAGCGTGCGCGCCTTGGTCTTGACCGCGAAGGCCGACTTCCACTGGTTCATGCCCTCGCGCCGGCCCTCGTAGATCACGCCCTTGGTGTCGGCGAGGATCAGGTTCTCCGGCCGGAAGCCGATCGCGCGCAGGAGCTCGAGGCACGCGATGCCGGCGGCGCCGGCGCCGTTGCAGACGAGCTTGGCGCTCGCGATGTCGCGACCGGTGAGGTCGAGCGCGTTGATGAGGCCGGCCGCCGCGATGATCGCCGTGCCGTGCTTGTCGTCGTGAAAGACCGGGATGTCGAGCAGCTCGCGCAGCCTCTGCTCGATGATGAAGCACTCGGGCGCCTTGATGTCCTCGAGATTGATCCCGCCCCAGCTCTTGCCCAGCACCTTCACGCAGTTGATGAACTCATCGGGATCCTCGGTCGACACTTCGAGATCGATCGAGTCGATGTCGGCGAAGCGCTTGAACAGGACGGACTTGCCTTCCATCACGGGCTTGGCGGCGAGCGCGCCGCGGTTGCCGAGGCCGAGGATCGCCGTGCCGTTGGTGATG
>DASXCK010000540.1:0-5177 GCA_036491235.1 Xanthobacteraceae bacterium
GGCACCGGCACACCGCCCGACCTCGTGGGCGAGCTTTTTCGTCTCACCCTCAAGCTCGACCTGGTACATGTTCCGTTCAAGGGCGGCGGCGAGGCGATCACCTCGACGCTCGGCGGACAGACGCCGATCTCGTTCGGCGCCATCGCGCCGTCGGTGCCGCACATCAAGGCCGGCAAGCTGCGCGCGCTCGCCGTGACCGGCGCCAAGCGCGCGTCGGCAGTGCCGGACGTGCCCACGATGGCGGAAGCCGGCTATCCGGAAATCGAGGGCGAGACCTGGTTCACGGTGCTGGTGCCGACCGGCACGGCGAAGGACATCATCACGCGGCTGCATGGCGAGGTCGCGCGGGCGCTGGTCGCGCCCGATGTGAAACAGCGCCTCGACGTCCTCGGTTACGAGCCGCTGTCGAGCACGCCCGAGGAGGCGACCGCGCGGTTCAAGACCGACGCCGCGAAATGGGCGAAGGTCATCCACGACACCGGCATGGCGCTGCAGTAGCGAGCCCCGTGCCGTCTGGATTTCAGTCGTAGCCCGGATTCCGTTTCGCCCGATCCGGGCTACCCTTCTGTGCATTCTCCAACAGCAAAGGTCGCCCATGGATCAGCCATCATCCTCCGACGACATCCTCTTCGACCTGCGCGACGGCATCGGACGGGTGACCTTCAACCGCCCGCAGGCGCGCAATGCGTTCACGTTCGCGATGTACGAGCGGCTCGCCGAGATTTGCCGCCAGGCGAACCACGACAAGAGCATCAAGGTGCTGGTGCTCACCGGCGCCGGCGACAAGGCGTTCGCGTCCGGCACCGACATCAACCAGTTCCGCGCCTTCACGACGCCGCAGCAGGCGATCGAGTACGAGGCCCACCTCGACGGGGTGCTGTCGGAAATCGAGGATTGCCGCGTGCCGATCATCGCGGCGATCACCGGTGCCTGCACGGGCGGCGGCGCCGGCATCGCGGCGTGCTGCGACCTGCGCATCGGGACGAAGACGACCCGGTTCGGATTTCCGATCGCGCGCACGCTCGGCAACTGCCTGTCGATGGCGAGTCTCAGCCGGCTCAGCGCCCTGATCGGACCGGCGCGCGTCAAGGACATCCTGTTCACGGCACGCCTGCTCGGCGCCGAGGAGGCCGCGGCCGCCGGGCTGCTCAGCGAGGTGGTCGAGGACGTCAGAGCATTGCAACGGCGCGCCGACGAACTGGCGACGCTGATCGCCGGCCATGCGCCGCTCACGCTACGCGCCGCCAAGCAGGGGCTGGCGCGGCTGCGCCCGCAGCTCACCCGCGAGGAAGGCGAGGACCTGATTCTGATGTGCTACATGAGCCACGATTTCCGCGAGGGCCTCGACGCGTTCCTCAACAAGCGCCCGCCGCAGTGGAAGGGCGAATAGCGATGGCCAGCGCGGAGAACCGTCCGACCGGCCCGCTCGCCGGGCTCAAGGTGATCGACCTCACCCACGTGATGGCGGGACCGACCTGCACGCTGATGCTCGCCGACATGGGCGCCGACGTGATCAAGGTCGAGAAGGTGCCGGACGGCGACGACTCGCGCCACATGCTGCCGCCCAAGATCGGGGACGAGGCCGCCGCCTTCATGATGATGAACCGCAACAAGCGCGGGATCGTGATCGACCTCAAGACCGATAACGGCAAGAAGATCCTGCGCCGGCTGATCGCCGGCGCCGACGTGCTGGTGGAGAATTTCGCGCCCGACGCGATGGAGCGGCTCGGCTTCGGCTACGAGGCACTGCGGCGCGAGCATCCGGCGCTGATCTACTGCTCGCTCTCCGGCTTCGGCCGCACCGGCCCATACAAGCACCGGCGCGGCTTCGATCTCGTCGCGCAGGCGATGAGCGGCATCATGAGCTTCACGGGCGAGCGGCCGGACGGGCCGCCGGTCAAATGCGGCTCACCCTTGTCCGACATCACGGCCGGCATCCTCGCCGCCATGGGGATTCTCGCGGCCTACACCCACCGGCTCAAGACCGGCCAGGGCCAGTGGGTCGAGACCTCGCTGTTCGAGGCCGCGCTGGTGCAGACCTACTGGCAGTCGGCGATCGCGCTCGCGACCGGCGTCGCGCCACGCGCCATGGGCTCGGCGCATCCGCTCAACGCGCCCTACCAGGCGTTCGAGGCGGCGGACGGCTGGATCGTGGTGGGCGGTGCCAACCGCAAGCAATGGCAGCTGATGCTGGAGGCGCTCGACGCGACCGAGCTTGCAGCCGATCCACGCTTCGTCACCGGCGCCGACCGCATGGCGCATCTCAAGGAGCTCGAGACCGAGCTCAGCCGCCGCTTCCGCACCCGGCCGGCGCAATACTGGCTCGATGCGCTCAACGCCAAGGGCGTGCCGTGCGGCCCGGTGCAGGACATGCTGACGGCGCTGCGCGACCCGCAGACGATCGCGCGCCAGATGGTGGTCGAGGTCGAGCACTCGGCGCTCGGGCCGGTCAAGACCGTGGGCCTGCCGGTGAAGTTCTCGGAGACGCCGGGCAAGGTGCGCAAGGGCGCGCCGCGGTTCGGCGAAGACACGCGCGATGTGCTGCGCGAGGCGGGGTTTGGGGAGGCGGAGATCGCGGCGTTCGAAAAGGACGGCGCGATCAGGACGGCGGGATGCACGTGATGTAGCGCGAAGCACGTGACTGGTGCACGGCGGCACATCTGCGGAGGAAACATGCCCAATCGTTGGATTCGCCTCAATGTCGTTGCCACGCTCGCGCTGGCGATTCACGCGATCGCCACGACGGCAAGCCTGGCGCAGCCGTGGCCCACGCATTCGGTGCGCTTCGTGTTGCCGTTCGGACCAGGCTCCGGAGCGGACACCGCCGCGCGGCTGATCGCCGGAAAACTGCAAGAGAAATGGGGCCAACCCGTCATCATCGACGGCAGGCCTGGAGGGGATGGGCTCCTCTCCGTGGGAACCGTCGTGTCGGCAAAGGACGACCATACGCTGTTCTTCGGGCCCAGCAGCATCTTCGTCGTACAACGCTATCTGCACGAGAACATGACGTTCGATCCGCAAACCGACCTTGCGCCGATCGCGGCGGTCGCCAAGGTGCAGATCGCGATTGCGGTGCCGACCAGTCTCGGCGTTTCCACACTGGCCGAATTCGTCGCGCTGGCGCGCGCCAAGCCGAATGCGACAAGTTATGCCGTTGCGCCGGGATTCTCCGAGTTCGTCTTCGACGGATTCGTCAAGGAAAACGGACTCGCGATCGCCAAGGCTCCTTACCGCGACATCACCAAATCGCCGATCGACCTCGCCGAGAACAGGATCCAGCTATCGATGCAGTCCTATGCGGCGATGCGGAGCTATGCGCAGGCCGGCAAGATCAAGTTCATTGCGATCAACGACCGCGAGCGCTCACCCATCGCGCCGGACATTCCCACCGTGGTGGAAGGCGGATTCCCGTCCTTGCTGGCGAGTCCCGTCCTGGGCCTGCTCGCACCGCGCGACATGCCGATGGATTTGCGTCGGCGGATCGCGGCCGACGTGCTCGCCGTGCTCGCCGACAAGACGATCCAGGACCGATTGGCCGTCACGGGGCAGTTGGCGGCGCCAATGGACGTCGACGCCTACACCGCCGTCCTCAAGGGACAATACGCGCAAGTCGCGCATATCGCGTCGGTGCTGGGCATCGCGCGAAAGTGAGTGTGCCCGGTAGGTGAGACATTTTCGCATCTTCACCGTCATGCCCGGGCTTGTTCCGGGCATCCACGTCTTGAATGCTGCCAAGAAAACCGTGGATGGCCGGGACAAGCCCGGCCATGACGAACCTACTCACACGATCGGCGTCATCTGCTGCGGATCGAGCTCGAGCCACGCGGTGCCGCCCTTCTCGTAGATGTCGTGCGGAGCGGCGGTGACGCGCAGGCGCGTTTGGCCGGCGACCGGGACCGCGACGTAGTCCCAGAATTCGCCGAGATACGCGCGCTCGACGATCTTCACCTCGACCTGCGGACGATTGCCCGCGGGCGCCGCCGCGCGGACGAGCCGCATGCTCTGCGGGCGGACCGAGAAGGTGACTTTCCCGGCGAGCGTCGCACCGTTGAGAATCGTGCTGCGTGCGACCGCAAAGCCGTCGAACGCCACCTCGGCGCCGTTGCAGGCGCCTTCGACGAAGTTGGTGCGGCCGATGAATCCGGCGACGAAGCGTGTCTTCGGACGGGTGTAGAGGGTATGCGGATCGTCGACCTGCTCGATGCGGCCCTGATTCATCACCGCAATGCGGTCGGAGGTGACCATCGCCTCGGACTGGTCGTGCGTGACGTAGACCGTGGTGATGCGGAACTCGTCGTGCAGGCGCTTGATCTCGAAGCGCATCTCCTCGCGCAGGTTGGCGTCGAGGTTGGAGAGCGGCTCGTCGAGCAGGAGCACCGCGGGCTTAATGACAATGGCGCGCGCGAGCGCCACGCGCTGCTGCTGGCCGCCGCTGAGCTCGGCCGGGTAGCGTCCGGCGAGATGGCTCATGTGCACGACCTCGAGCATCTCGCCGACGCGCTTCTTCACCTCGTCGGTGGGCAGCTTGCGCAGCTTCAGCCCGAAGGCGACGTTCTGCGCAACCGTCATATTGGGCCAGATGGCGTAGCTCTGAAAGATCATCGACATCTGGCGCCGCTCCGGCGGCAGCGAGCCGGACGGCGAGGAGAGGACCTTGCCGTCCATCTCGATCGTGCCGCCCGTCGGGTCGATGAAGCCGGCGATCATGCGCAGCGTCGTGGTCTTGCCGCAGCCGGAGGGGCCGAGCAGCGAGACGAACTCGCCGTGCTGCAAAGCGAGGTCGATGCCGGCGACGGCGTGGAAATCGCCAAAACGCCGCTCGACGCCGCGCAACGCGAGCTTGGTCATCACACGTTCCTTCGCAGCATGAAATCGCGGCCGATGATGCGGAAACCGATCGCCGCGATGATGAGGGTCACCACGAGCAGGATGACGCCGAGCGCGGCCAGCACCTCGAAATTGCCTTCCTCGGAGAGGTCGAACAGCATCACGGAGATGACCCGCGTGTTGGGCCCGACCAGGAAGATGGCCGAGGACAGCTCGCGCGCGGCCGGGATGAACACCAGGATCCAGGCGCCCGCGAGGCTCTTCTTGAGCAGCGGCGCCAGCACCTTGCGGATCGCGAGCAGCCGGCCGCCGCCGAGGATGCGCACCGCCTCCTCCATCTCGGGATTGAT
>DASXCK010000541.1:0-8165 GCA_036491235.1 Xanthobacteraceae bacterium
GCACGGTCGATCGCATCAAGAAGAACTTCAAGATCCCGCTCGCCATCAAGGGCATCGCGACCGCCGAGGATGCCAAGCTCGCGGTCGAGCACGGCGTCGACTACGTCTACGTCTCCAACCACGGCGGCCGGCAGCTCGACCACGGCCGCGGCTCGATGGATGTGTTGCCCGAGGTGGTCGCGGCCGTCGCCGGCAAGGCCAAGGTGATGATCGACGGCGGGTTCGTGCGCGGCACCGACATCGTCAAGGCGATCGCGGCGGGCGCCGACCTGGTCGGCCTCGGCCGCGTGCAGTGCTACGCCCTGGGCGCCGGCGGCGCCGAGGCCGTGGCGCGGCTCCTCGAACTCCTCGAGGACGAGGTGCAGCGCTGCCTCGGCCTGCTCGGCGTCACCAAGTTCGCCGAGCTCGACAGGAGCTACCTGCACGCCGCGCCCGCGGTCACGCAGCCGCACGTATTCAGCGGTTTCCCGCTGATGAAGATCGAGGATTGGCGGTATTGAGACTCGTCATGGCCGGGCTTGTCCGGGCCATCCGCGTCTTTCTTGCCAAATGGCCGAAGACGTAGATGCCCGGCACAAGTCCGGGCATGACGGTGTATCCAAGGCAGCCTACTCCAGCTCGATCACCTTGCCGTCGCGCAGGGTGACGCGGCGGTCCATGCGCGACGCGATGTCCATGTTGTGGGTCGCGATCACGGCCGCGAGGCCGGAGGCGCGCACGAGCTGGGTCAGCGAGCCGAACACATGCTCGGAGGTGCGTGGGTCGAGGTTGCCGGTCGGCTCGTCCGCGAGCAGCACTTTTGGCGCATTGGCGACCGCGCGCGCGATCGCGACGCGCTGCTGCTCGCCGCCCGAGAGCTCGGCGGGACGGTGCGGCAGGCGCTCCTTGAGGCCGAGATAGGACAGCAGCTCGGCGCTGCGCGTCGACGCCTCGCGGTGCGAGAGGCCGCGGATCATCTGCGGCAGCATCACGTTCTCGAGCGCGCTGAATTCCGGCAACAGGTGATGTGCCTGGTAGACGAAGCCGATGTCCATGCGGCGGATACGCGTGCGCTCGCTGTCGCTCAACGTCGAGGTGGCGCTGTCGCCGATGTAGACCTCGCCGGTGTCCTGGCGTTCGAGCATGCCGGCGATGTGCAGGAGCGTCGACTTGCCGGCGCCGGACGGCGCGATCAGCGCGACCGACTGACCCGCCCAGATGGCGAGCTCCACGCCCTTGAGGATGTCGAGCCTCGCGTCTCCCTGCTGATAGTGGCGCTCGATGCCGTGCAGGAAGATGACGGGCTTTTCGCGTTCGGCCATCGTGCCTACTCGTAGCGCAGCGCTTCGACCGGATCGAGGCGCGCCGCGCGCCACGCCGGATAAAGGGTGGCGAGCAGGGACAGGGTCAGCGCCAACACCACGACGGACGTGGTCTCGCCGACCGACATATCGGCCGGCAGCTTCGACAGGAAGTAGATTTCCGGGTTGAAGACGTCGACATGCAGCAACCAGATCAAAAACCTGTGGATCGCCTCGATGTTGAGGCAGACCAGCGTGCCGGCGACGAAGCCGACCAGGGTGCCGACCACGCCGATCGCGGCGCCGGTGATGACGAAGATGCGCATGATCGCGCCCTGCGTCGCTCCCATGGTGCGCATGATGGCAATGTCAGGGCTCTTGTCCTTCACCAGCATGATCAGCCCGGAGATGATGTTGAGCGACGCGACCAGCACGATCAAGGTGACGATGAGGAACATCACGTTGCGCTCGACCTGCAGCGCGGTGAAGAAGGCCGAGTTCTTGCGCCGCCAGTCGACGACGAAGACCGGCCGCCCTGCGGCCTGCTTGATCAGCGCGGCATAGCGGTCGACGTCGTCCGGGTTCTGGACGTAGACCTCGATCGCGCTCACGTCCCCGTCGTGGCTGAAATAGGTCTGCGCCTCCTTGAGCGGCATGAATACGAACCCGGAATCGTATTCGACCATGCCGATCTGGAATTCGGCGGCGATCTTGTAGGACTTGACCCGCGGCGTCACGCCCATGGGCGTGACCGCGCCGCGCGGCGACACCAGCGTGAGGTTGTCGCCGGCGCGCAACGCGAGCTGATCGCCGAGGCGCTGGCCGATCGCAATCCCCTGCCCGGCGTCGAAATTGTCGAGCGAGCCCTGCTTGATGTTCTTGGCGATGGTGCCGAGCCGGGCGAGATCGGCGGCGCGCATGCCGCGCACCAGCACGCCGCTCGCCGGCGCGCCCGTCACCGCCGAGGGTGAAGAAGCGAGCGCCTGCCCCTCGACGAACGGGGCCGCGAGAATCACGCCCGGCACCTTCATGATGCGTGCCGCCACCTCGTCGTAATCCTTCAATGGGCGATCGAGCGGTTGCACCATCAAATGGCCGTTGAGGCCGAGGATCTTGTCGAGCAGCTCCTTGCGGAAGCCGTTCATCACCGCCATCACGATGATCAGGGTCGCGACGCCGAGCGTGATGCCGAGAAACGAGAAGCCGGCGATCACCGATATGAATCCCTCGCGGCGGCGCGCGCGCAGGTAGCGCAGCGACAGCATCCATTCGAAAGGAGCGAAGGGCCGGGTAGCGGTCGGCTCGGTCATTTTTTGTGCTTTATATTCCCCGCCCCCGAATTTCATCCGATTCTGGCGGTTTCATGCCAGCAGATTCGCGAATGCTGGTCCCAAATGCCACAGTTTAATCGCAAACGTGCGCGTCACGGGGCCAGTCGCGCCACCGCGTCGGCGGGCGTGACCAGTTCGCGCGAGCCGTCCTGACGCCGCTTGAGCTCGACCTTGCCCTCGCCGAGGCTGCGCGGGCCGACCATCACCTGCCAGGGTATGCCGATCAGATCCATGGCGGCGAACTTCGCGCCCGGGCGCTCGTCGAGATCGTGATAGAGCACGTCCACGCCGCGTGCGGTCAGCTCGGCGTAGAGCTTCTCGCAGGCCGCGTCGGTGTCGGCACCGCCCTGCTTGAGATTGAGGATGGCGACGCGGAACGGCGCGACCGGCTCAGGCCATATGATGCCGGCATCGTCGTGGAAGGCCTCGATGAGGGCGGCGACGAGCCGCGAGGGACCGATGCCGTAGGATCCCATGTGCACGGGCCGCTCGACCCCGTCGGGCCCGGCGACGACCGCCTTCATGGGTTCGGAATACTTGGTGCCGAAATAGAAGATGTGACCGACCTCGATACCACGCGCCGACACTTGGGCGGCGTCCGGCAGCTTGCCGAAGGCAGCGGCGTCGTGCTTCTCGGACGTCGCCGCATAGAGCGAGGTCCACTTGTCGACGATTTTCTGCAGCCCCGGGACGCTGTTGAAGTCGACATCCGCTCCAGGCACCTCGAAGTCGAGGTAGTCGCGGTGGCAATAGACCTCGCTCTCGCCGGTCTGCGCCAGGATGATGAACTCATGGCTGAGATTGCCGCCGATCGGGCCGGTGTCGGCGACCATTGGGATCGATCTCAACCCAAGTCGCGCGAACGTGCGCAAATAGGCGACGAACATGCGGTTATAGGCGTGCGTCGCACCCGCGTGATCGACGTCGAACGAATAGGCGTCCTTCATCAGGAACTCGCGGCCGCGCATCAAGCCGAAGCGCGGGCGCACCTCGTCACGGAATTTCCACTGGATGTGGTAGAGATTGAGCGGCAGGTCCTTGTAGGAGCGCACATACGAGCGAAAGATCTCGGTGATCATCTCCTCGTTGGTCGGACCGTAGAGCATGTCGCGCTCATGGCGGTCCTTGATGCGCAGCATCTCCTTGCCGTAGTCCCCGTAGCGGCCGCTTTCCCGCCACAGATCGGCCGACTGGATGGTCGGCATCAGCATCTCGATCGCGCCGGAGCGGTTCTGCTCCTCGCGCACGATCTGATTGACCTTCTGCAGCACGCGAAAGCCGAGCGGCAGGAACGCGTAGATGCCGGCCGCCTCCTGGCGGATCATACCGGCGCGCAGCATCAGACGATGCGAGACGATCTCGGCCTCTTTGGGCGTCTCTCGCAGGATCGGCAGGAAGAAGCGAGAGAGGCGCATGAAAGGAGGTCCGATTCGAGCGGAGTTGGGCCGCGCGCCGAGTGAAAGCGGATCGGGCGCGAAAACACAAGGCTTGGCGCATGTTCTTATCGAAACCGGTGTCCCGCCGGCTCACGTCCGGGGCAAGCTTCGCCGGAATATGCGCTCGACTTGGCGCATGTTCTTGTCGTCGAACCGGGGTCCACCCCCGATCAAGTCAGGGCAGGCTTCGCCGGAACACGTGCTAACTCCCACATACGTTTGGCGCTATTTTATTGCGTGGCAGCAACGATTTTTTCCGACTAGTTGCGCCCAACGGGTGACAAACGAAATTTGATGGGCTACGTTCACTTTGTCGCGAAGTACCATCAAAAAGGTGGGCTTCCCGGTCCAAGTCTTGGGAGGACAGTCCGAAGGCGCGCTCACCCGCTGCCGGCCCCGACAAGAATAACCAAGCCGGGTTTCAAGGACGAATGAAGAAAGCTGAGCAGGGCATTGTCCCTGCTCATTTTTTTACCTTCAGGTCACTGGGAGGGCAACAGCCCCCACAAGCCCGATATGTCGTCGAAGGTCACGCGGCGGGTCAGGAAAAGCCAGAAGAAGAAGCCGCACAGCAGGGCAGTGACTACGGTGTTCCAGGCCAGGACGCGCAGCATCCGCGGCGTCACGGGCGCGCCAGGGTCGGTACCCGGGACCACCTCGCCGGCGTCCTGCTGCGAGCGCGCCCCGAAGGGCAACACCGCGAACAGCACGATCCACCAAGCGACGAAATAGATGGCGAGCGCGGTCGTCCAGGACATCGACGAACTCCTTAAGCCAGACCCCCTCGCGCCCCACGCCGCCCCGACCCCTTATTTTGAGGATGATCCCTTCCAAGACCGGTATCCGCCCGATCAGATCCAGGCAAGCTTTCCGCAATCACGCTTTACGCCTGCTCGAGTTCGACCAGCGTGCCGCAAAAATCCTTTGGATGCAGGAAGAGCACCGGCTTGCCGTGGGCGCCGATCTTCGGCGTGCCAGCGCCAAGCACGCGCGCGCCTTCCCGTTTGAGCTGGTCGCGCGCGGCGACGATATCGTCGACCTCGTAGCACAGATGATGGATGCCGCCGTCCGGATTGCGCTCGAGGAATTTTGCGATCGGCGAGTTCTTGCCGAACGGCTCGAGGAGCTCGATCTTGGTGTTGGGCAGCGTGATGAACACGGTGGTGACGCCGTGGTCGGGCTGCGGCACCGCGGCCGAGACCTCGGCGCCGAGCGTGTCGCGATAAACGCGCGCCGCCGCGGCGATGTCGCGCACCGCGATGGCGACGTGATTGAGCCGTCCGATCATGGGTGTCTCCGGGGGCGCGGGGCCATAAGCATTTCCGCAGATACGGTTTCCCCGGAGTGCGGCGCTGCGCGCCTCCATCCGGGCTACGCGTCACACCACGACCACCTGCACGACGCAGATCGGTTTCTTGCCCCAGCGCTCCGCGACCGCGGCGCGCACGGCGCGGCGGACCGACTCGGCAATCGCCTCGGGATCGCGCCGGCGCGGCTTTGGCAGGTTCTCGACCGTGTCGAGGGTGGCGTCATAGGCGATGGCGTCGAATTTCTCACCTTCGGCGTCGACCTCCGGAATGCCGATGAGCTCGACGGCCGGATCGGAGACGAGCGTGCCGCGCTCGTCGAGCGCGAGCGCGACGCAGACGAGGCCGACGAAGCCGAGGCGGCGGCGGTCGGCGACCGTGCGCGCATCCGCTTGGACCAGCAGGCGCCCGTCCTTGTAAAGGCGGCCTTCCGGCACCTCGTCGATCACCGCAGGCTTGCCGGGCGCGAGCCGGACGAGATCGCCGTTGCGGCAGGTGACCACCTCGGGCACACCGAGCCTGCGCGCAAGCGCGGCGTGCTCGGCAAGGTGCAGCGCCTCGCCGTGCACCGGCAGCGCGATGCGCGGCTTCACCCAGGAGAAGAGATCCTCCATCTCGGCACGGCGCGGATGGCCCGAGACGTGGACCAGTTGGGTGCGGTCGGTGATGACCTCGATGCCCTGGGTGACGAGGCCGTTGACGACGGCGCCGACCGCCTTCTCGTTGCCGGGAATTGTGCGCGAGGAAAAGATCACCCGGTCGCCGCGCGATAGCGTCACGTCGGGGTGTTCGTCCCTGGCGATGCGCGCCAGCGCCGCGCGAGCTTCACCCTGGCTGCCGGTGCACAGCGCCACCACCTTGTCGGGCGGCAGGTAGCCGTAGGCGTCGGTACCGCGAAAATCCTGCACGCCGTCGAGGTAGCCGGTCTCGCGCGCGACCTGCACGACGCGGTCGAGGGCGCGGCCGACCACCACGACCTCGCGCTCGCAGGCGCGGGCGGCGTCCGCGACGGCGCGGATGCGGTTGACGTTCGACGCGAAGGTCGTGACCGCGACGCGCGCGGGCGCATTTCTGATCAGCTCGGCGAGCGACTTGGCGACATCGGCCTCGGACGGCGAGCGGCCATCGCGCACCGCATTGGTGGAATCGCCGACCAGCGCGAGGCAGCCCGCCTCGCCGAGCGCGCGCAGCTTCGTCTCGTCGGTCGGCAGCCCGATCACGGGCGTCGGGTCCAGCTTCCAGTCCCCGGTATGCAGTACCGCACCGAGCGGCGTGCGGATGATGAGACCGTTCGATTCGGGAATCGAATGCGCCATCGAGACCAGCTCGACATCGAACGGACCGATGGTGAAGCGGGCGCCGAGTTGCACGACATTGATCGGGATATCGGGCGCTCCCGGCTCGGCCAGGCGCTTGGCGGCAAACAGCGCGGCCGTGAACGGCGTCGCATAGATCGGCACGCGCAGGCGCGGCCACAGGTCGATGATGGCGCCGAAATGATCCTCATGCGCATGGGTGAGCACGAGGGCGACGAGATTGCGTCGCTGCTCGACCAAATAGCCGATGTCGGGCAGGATCAGGTCGACCCCGGGCAGGTCGTCGCCCGCGAACGCGACGCCGAGATCGACCGCCAGCCACTTGCGCGCGTTCTCGCGCCCGAGCCCGTAGATCGAGAGGTTCATGCCGATCTCGCCGACGCCGCCAAGCGGCGCGAAGACGAGTTCGTCGGAGGGTGTGGGCATGGGTCAGGGCTTGTCAGAGTGGGGCAGGACCGAGTCACAAACTCGGCGCGCTCCCCTCCCCCTCGTGGGGAGGGATTGGGGGTGGGGGTCGCTCGTTATGCCAATGTCGTGCCCCATCGCGCCACCCCCCACCCCAACCCTCGCCCACAAGGAAGGAGGGAGCAGCCCGAGTGCATGGCCGGCGCTTACTCTCAATCGCATGCGTCACCGTCCCACGGGCACGGCTGCAGACGCAACGGGAAAGACCTCGCCGGCCGCGATGGTCTCGAGCATTCCGTCGGGGCGGCGCAGCTGCAGGCGGCCGTCCTCGTCAACGCCATCGAAGCGGCCGGTCAGCTCGCGCGTGCCGAGCCGGGCGCGCAATTCGCCGCCGAGGCCGGCGGCTCGGGCGAGCCAGGCAGCGCGGATCGACGCAAAGCCCTTCTCCCACTCGCGCAGGCGGCGGACCATGGCGTCCGACAGCGCCGCGAACAGCGCCTCGACGGCGACGGCGGCGCCGGCCGCGGCGAGATCGGTCGCCGGATACTCGGCACCCGCCGGGTGATGGCTACAGTTCACGCCGATGCCGATCGCGACGATGAGCGGCCGCGTGCCTTCGGCTTCGATCAGGATGCCCGCCACCTTGGCGTCACGCAGAAGCAGGTCATTGGGCCACTTGAACGCGAGCTGGCCCGTGAGCACCGGCGCGGTCGCCAAAATCGCGTCGGCGGCCGCCAGCGCGCCGACGAAGGCGAGCTGCGCGGCACGCGCGGGCGGCGCCGGATCGGTGAGCATGAGGGAGGCGTAGAGATTGCCGGGCTCGGACACCCAGGTGCGGCCGCGCCGGCCGCGGCCTGCGCTCTGCGTCCGCGCCGTGACCCACAGCGGGCCGCGCACCCCTGCCCGCGCATGCGCCAGCGCCTCCGCGTTGGTCGAGCCGACGGTATCGAGGGCGATCAGGCCGACACCCGCCGCGGCTGCGCCCGGGGCGAGTTGCATCGGATCAGAACAGCGATTTCGCCGCCGCCGCCGCCGCATCGACCAGCGGCGCCGGGTAGACGAAGAACAGGAGCACGAACAGGCCGCTGAC
>DASXCK010000542.1:0-7188 GCA_036491235.1 Xanthobacteraceae bacterium
TCGCGCACGGCGCGGACACGGGCGACCATCGCTTCCGGCTTTCCCGGCGCAACGCGTGTCTTCATCGCCCGGAACCCCGCGGCGACGAAGTCCGCGGCTTCGCGCTGCAATTCGTCGATCGAGGAGGAGAGCCATAAGCCGCCGCTGGCATATACCGGCGCCTCCTGACGCACGGCGCCGATGAGCCGGCTGACATTGAGCTCGGCCGCCTTGCCGCGCAGATCCCACAACGCCATGTCGATTCCGGCCATCGCCTGGATCGTCACGCCCTCATAACCAAGAAAATTCAGCTCCTTCCACGCCCGCGCGTTAAAGCTGCCGCCGAGCGTCGGGTCGAGCCCCAGAACCAGCGGCTCCAGGCTGCGCACCATTTCATACAGGACCTTGACGCGCCGCCCATTGATTGCGTGCACCAGTCCTTCGCCCACAAGTCCCTGGTCGGTTTCCAGAAAGCAGAGGATGCAACTCGTCGAGCGAATGGCGAAGATGGCGCTCATGATGGGCGGGTTGATCGGCAGATCGACGACAACAGTGCGTAGGCTGGTGATCTTCATGGACTGTCCCCGTCAGGTGCGCAGAATGGTCGGCGCCTAGAGTGCGTAGCGGCGAAGGATGTCGAGATCGGGATCGCGACCCAGGCCAGGGGCGTCTGGAACGGTGACACGCCCGCCCTTGGCTTCAACAAGATCGTGATAGGGGCTCGCTTCCAGATCGACGAACAACCGCTCGAATGGAGCTGCCGGCGCCAGAGCGGCCGCCAGGTGCACCGAGGCCAGAAAACCAGGTCCGAAATATGCGCAGTGCGGCACGAGCCGAACGCCGGCTGCCTCCGCGACGGCGGCAATTTTCATGACTTCAGTGATGCCGCCGATCTTGGCCACGCTCGGCTGAATGATGTCGACGGCGCTGGCGTCCAGCATTGCCTGGACCTCGAACAGGTTCGCCGCATTCTCGCCGGCGGCGACCCGCACGCCGCCCTCGCGGCGGACACGGGCAAGACCCGCATGATGCTCCGGCGGCCAGACTGGCTCCTCCAGCCACGCCAGATCGCAGTCCTGTAGCCGATGGGCCATCTCGATCGCGCGGTCGACGCTCCAGGGACAGTTGACGTCGAGCATCAGCGAAACGTTCGGCCCGACGGCATCGCGCGCCGCCCTGACCTGCGGCACATCGATCTCGTGCAGCTTCGCCGCGCGGTAGCCTTGGTCGAGAGCACGCGCGCAGGCCTTGGCGACGTCGTCCGGGGCGCCGTAGCGCAGCAGGCTCGCATAGGCGGGGAGCGCGCCGACCGGGGCGCCCCCGAGCAGCCGCCAGAGCGGAAGGTTCGCCGCTTTGCCCGCGATATCCCAGAGCGCGACGTCCAGGGCCGACAGCGCATAGACGTGTGGGCCGTTGCGGCCGAACAGATGCAGGCGCTGGGCGAGGCGCGCCATCAGGCCGCGAATGTCGCGCGCGTCCTCCCCGAGCACGGCCGGAGCAAGTTGCGTATCGACAACGATGCGCGTCGCCGGACAGCAGGCGTGACCGAAGCCTTCGCCCCAACCATCGAGCCCCTCGTCGGTGACGACGCGCACCAGCAGCGTATCGAGGCTCGACCAGCCGACGCCGACGAAGGCGGTCGGGGCCGCGCCGATGTCGCAGGGGACGCGGATCAGATGGGTCTCGATCGCGACGATCTTCATGGCAGCCTCAACGATGCAGAGCGGGGGAGACGTCGTGACCAAAATAGGCGCGCTCGAGCCGGTGCGGCAAGTCGGGCTCGGACGTCGGCGCGGCCAGCACGATGCGGCCGCGCGCCAAGGCATAGACCCGGTTGGCGAGCGCGAGCGCCTTCTCGACGAGCTGTTCGACGAGCAGCACAGAGGCGCCGGTCTCGCGTAGCCGCGCGGCGACGGACAGCACGCGGTCGACGAGCAGTGGGGAGAGGCCGGCGGACGGCTCGTCGAGCATCAAGAGGCGCGGGCGGCGCACCAGGCCCTGTGCGACGGCGAGCATCTGCTGCTGTCCGCCGCTGAGCGCGCCGCCGCGGTCATTTCGCTTGGCGGCAATCTCGGGAAATAAGCCGAGCGCCTCGTCCACGCGCGCCCAGCGCTCGCCGCGCGGCAGATCGTAGGCGGCAAGCAGGAGGTTGTCGATGACGGAGAGCTGCGTGAAGATGCGGTGGCCCTCGATCACATGCGCGAGCCCGGCGCGCACCGCTACGCGCGGGCCGACATCGCGCATGTTTCGCCCGCTGAACGTGACCGTGCCGGCGGTGGTCGGCAGCAGGCCGGAGACGGCGCGCAGCAGCGTCGTCTTGCCCGCGCCGTTGGGGCCGAGGAGTGCGACGATCTCGGCGCGGCCGACACGGAGATCGACGCCTTGCAGCACGCCGATCTTCCCGTAGCCGGCATAGAGGCCGGCGATGTCGAGCAGGGGATCAGCCGCCGAGGTAGGCACTGACAACCTCCCGGTGTGCTCGGATCTCCGAGGGCGTTCCAGCGGCGAGTTCGCGGCCGAGATTCAGCACGGTTACGCGGTCGCAGATGTCGAAGATCAGGTCCGCATGATGCTCGACCAGCAGGATGCCGCAGCCGGCCTCCTTGATCGCCTTGATGAGCGCCCCGAGGCGTGTGATCTCGTCGGCGGAGAGGCCGGCCGCAGGTTCGTCGAGGAGCAGGAAGGCCGGCCGCAGCATGAGCGCGCGGGCGACCTCCATGAAGCGGAGCTCGCTGTGTTGCAGCCGGTCCGCGCGCTCGTCCGCGAGCGCCTCGAGGCCGACGATCTGCAGGCAGCGCTCCGCCTTCGTCCACAACGTCGCTTCGTCGCGGCGGTGGCGCGGCAGCGCGAGCATGCATTCGGCAAAGCTGGCTTGGCCTTCGATCGTGCCGCCGATCATCACGTTCTCGCGCACAGACGCTTCGCCGATCGCGCGTGGTGTCTGGAAGGTGCGGGCGATCCCGAGGCCTGCGCGGGTCTGCGTCGCGCCACTGCGCAGCGGAGCGTCGCCGATCCGGACCTCGCCCTCCTGGGGCACGGAGAAGCCGCTGATGACGTTCAGCGTCGTGGTCTTGCCGCTGCCGTTTGGGCCGATCAGGCCGTGCACCTCGCCGGGACGCACCACGAGGTCGAGCCCGTCGATGGCACGGACGGCCCCAAAGCTCAGACGTACGTCTGATAGGAGCATCGCCGGGCGGTCGGGCCGTCGCGTGATCAGGCTCGTCACGAGGTCGGGACGCGGCACGACCAGGCGGTCTTGCGGCAGTTTGCGGCGCCGCCGCTGATCGAGCAGGTCGGCGATCCCGCCGGGCAGGGCGATCACGATCACCAGCAACAGGGCGGCGTAGAGGAAAGTCGACCAGGCGACCAGCGGGGCGGCGAATTCCGGCAGCGCCGTGAGCAGGATGGCGCCGAGCAGCGGGCCGAGCACCGATCCACGGCCGCCGATCAGGATCGCGATGAAAAACAGGACGGAGAGGTCGAAGGTGAAGGCGTCGGGCGTGATGTAGCTCTGTAGCGTCGCGAACAGGCCACCGGCGACCGCCGCCGTCGCGCCGCTGAACAGAAACACCGTCACCAGCAGATGCGCCTTGGAGATGCCCATCGCTTCCGCCGCGACCTCGACGTCGCGCAACCCGACGAGCGCTCGGCCGAAGCGGCTCGCGGCGATGTTGAGCGTCATCCACGTGCAGAGCGCGGCAAGGGCGAGGCAGAACAGATAGAAGCCCGTCCGGCTGTCAAGCGGGGCCGGCAGCGTCGGGCCGGCGATGCCGATTCCGCCGCCGGTCACGTCGGTCCAGGCCAGCGCCACCTGGGTGACGATGGTGGCGAAGCCGAGCGTCGTCATCGCGAAATAGAAGGTCCGCAACCGCAGCGCGGGGAGGCCTACGAGCACGCCGGCCGACGCGCCGACGACGCCGGCAACGGCGAGCGCCGGCAGCGGGCCGAGCCAGTCGCGGGCGACGATGATGCTAGTCGTGTATGCGCCGATGGTCAGCAAGCTGACCCAACCGATCGCGAGCTGGCCGGCGAAGCCGACGACGAGGTTGAGGCCGGAGACCAGCACCCAGTACACGGCTGCACGCGTGGCGATCACGACCAGGTAGTCGTCGCCGGCCAGCGGGATTGCGGCGGCGGCCGCGAAGATCAGAGCATACGGCAGAGCAGCGACACGGAAGCGCATCAGACACGCCGCGTCGGCGGCGCCCCAAACAGGCCCTGCGGCGCCGCCATCAGGACGACGATGAAGGCCGAAAAGACTGCGACCGAGACGAGCACGCCGCCGACCAGGAAGTTCGCCGCCTGCTGAAACAGGCCGAGCAGAAGGCCGCCCGCGATCGCGCCGCGATTGTTGCCCAGCCCGCCGAGCGCCACGGGAACGAAACCGTAGAAATTGAGCATCGGCCCGTTCGCGATCGAGGCCAGCAGAAGCTGGCCTCCGGCGAAGCCCGCCAACCCCGCGATCGCGCCGGCCAGTGCGAAGCTCGCCATGCGCAGATCGCGTACAGGCAGCCCGAGCGCGCTCGCCGCGTAATTGTCCTCGGCGATCGCGAGGAAGGCGCGGCCGACCAGCGTGCGGCGGTAGAGGAGTTCGAGGCCGAGGATCACCGCGGCGCACGCCAGCAGCGGGAGCCAGAATTTCTCGTCCAGCCCAAAGCCGCGGCCGACGATGCGCGGAAACGGCTGCGGCTCGGTGCTCCACTCGATGGCGGTGAATTGTTGCATCATCAGGGCGAGGGCGAGTGTGGAGAGCACATAAAGGTGTTTTTCCAGCCCGGCTATCACGGGCCGCACCGCAACAATCTCCGTCAGCACGCCGATGCCGGCGCAGGCCAGCAAGGTCAGCGGGAAACCAACGACGATCGGCAGATGCAGTCGCAGGATGAACCAGGCGCCGAACACGCCGCCGAGCATGCCGACCTGTCCTGCGGTGAAGCTCATCACGCGCGAGGCGGAGAACATGACATTGTAAGTCACCGCGATCAGCGCGTAGATCGCGCCGATCGCCAAGCCCGTCGAAAGGATCGAGTAGAGCACGGCTCAGGCGTAGCCGGGCGCCAGCTTGAATGCGCCGTCCTTCTGCGAGTTCGCCTGCGACATCACCACTTCGCTGGTCGGGAAGCCATTGTGCTGCTCGGGTGTCCACGTGTAGGCGCCGAATATGCCGGGATAGGCCCGCAGACTGTTCCAGTAGCCGATGATCGCATCGGACGCGGACGAGCCGGTCGCATCCACCGCTTCGGCGACGAGCTTGACCGCGTCGTAGCCGGACGCCACCCACCAGAGCGACGTGTCGTCCAGCGCGACCTTGCCGGCCAGCCTGGCGACGAAAGCGGCTGTGCGCGGCGGCAGCTTGCCATTGGCGTCATAGCTGCAGCTCGCGTAGCCGATCATGTAGACCTTTTCCCAATTTCTTTCATTCTCGAGCAGCTGCCGGACATCGCCCGAGCCCAGTGCGGGGTGGCCGACAATAGGCACGTCCCAACCCAGCGCGCCGCGCACGTTCATCAGCCGCGCCTCCATCCCGGTCGATACGCTCCACACCACGATGACCTTGGCGCCGGCGTTCCTCATGCGCAGCATGTCCGGCGTTACGTCCGGTTGCGTCGCATCGATCTGGGTCTGGTAGGTGACGTTGGCGCCTTCCTTCCTGAAGGCCGCGACCGAGGCGGCGACGGCCGAGGCGCCATAGCCGGTGGTGTCGCCAACGACGGCGACGTCCTTCACTTTCAGCACATTTTCGCAATAGTTGCGCACCGCGTCGTCCCACTGGCCGTTGGACGGAGCCACGCGAAACGCGTTCGGATACTTCGCCGGATCGATCAGACTGTCGACGACGCAGGGATGGATGTTCGGCATCTTCGCGCGCGCCATCACGGCCGTGGTCGCGAGCGCCTCGCCGGAATTGGTCGGACCCCAGATGGCGTTGACCTTCTGGCGGCTGATCATGTCCTGCGCCGCATTGACGGCCTTGGTGGGGTCGCCCTGCGTGTCGCGGGTGACGATCTCTATCCTGCGGCCCCTCACGCCACCGGCGGTGTTGATCTCCTCGACGGCGAATTTGACGCCGCGGTCGAAACCGATCGCCGGCGCCGAGCTCGGCCCGGTCAAGGCGGCGAGCCATCCGATAAGGATCGGCCCGCTCTGCGCGAGGGCCGGACGCGCGAGAGGAGCGGCGCCCAGCAGCGTGGCTGCGGAGGCCAGCATCGCACCGCGACGGGTGATCAACATGGACGTTTCTCCCAGGAGGTTTGCCGGTTTCCGGCTCGCATGATCCCCCAAAACTTCGCACGCGCGGCGGGGGCGTGCAAGGGGAACCCGGTGGCGCCTGGACCCATGTTGAGAGGATCGGCGTTCGGCCCAAGCGCTCTCGGCGTTTGCGAGCTGGACATCTACCCGCACGCGGCCCTTGTCGCGTTGCACCGAGCAGCACGCAGCGAACGCCAAGCTCCTTTCCGATATCCCTACCGTCGATATGTTTGCCCCCTGAAAGCAAAAGCGGTGTTGCGGGCGATATTTGGCTTACGGCCATCACCAAAAACCGCGCCACAGATGTCTCAGTATTCGTTCTCGAGACGCCACGCTACGCCCGTCGCAGACGGCTAGCGGGCACGTCGAGAACCAGCGACTTGATCGGCCGCCACAGATTGACGATGACGACGCGATTGCGCTGCAGCCCCTCCGCTTCGTCGGCAAACGTATGTTGCAACCGCGTCACAGCAGCGGATTCAGTAGCTTGCAGATGAATTCCCTACGAAATCAGAGCAGGGAACTAATTCGCGATATACCGCCTTATCAGACCGGAACAGGGAAATGGCGTGAACGATCCGCTCGCCGCAATGAAGCACTTAGCTAGAGCGAGAGTGTCGGATCCACGGAGACCTTAGCTTTTCGTGGGGCTCCGGCCGTTTGGCTTTGTTCTGCCAAAATAGAACGGAATAATACCATAATATATTGTCCATCTCGTTCGATCTGGCAATCAACGATCGAGGCCAGCACGGCGCGCGCCAGAGCCGAGGATTGGTGACGTCGCGCAACGTCGAAAGAGCGACGCTTGTGCGCCCGATCACGTGCAACGGGATACTGTACAGAAGCGGACGCGGCAGGCGTCACCCGGTCCGAGAGGCAAGCATCGCGACAGCTGCACCATTGCGACCACGTGGCGGACAGCAAGTTCCGGCCGCTCTACTAGCGATCGAGCGCCTCCTA
>DASXCK010000543.1:0-7864 GCA_036491235.1 Xanthobacteraceae bacterium
CCGGACTTCAAGGCACGGCATGAGCTCGACGATCAGTGCTATCGCATTTTCGACGTGAAGAACCCGTCGAAGCCGCACGAGGTGGGCCGCTGGTGGCTGCCCGGCACGCGCGAGGGCGACAACGAAGCGCCGCCGGAGCGCCACTCCAAGCCCGCCCTCGACAAGGGTTTCCGCGCGCACAACACCAACGTCTATCCGGAGCGGCCGGACCGCTGCTACCTCGGCTACCTCGATGCCGGCATGTTCGTGATGGACATTTCGGACAAAGCGCACCCGAAACCGATCTGCCGGTGGGACAACTCGCCGCCCTACACGGGTTTCACCCATACGGTGCTGCCGCTGTTCGAGCGCAATCTTCTCGTCGTGTCCGACGAGTCGACCAACAACGACGCGACCGACTGGCCGAAACTCGTCTGGCTGCTCGATGTGCGCGACGAAAAGCACCCGGTACCGATCTCGACCTGCCCGCTGCCGCCGGTCGATTCGTTCAAGAGCCGCGGCGGCCGCTTCGGCGCACATAACCTGCACGAAAATACGCCGTCGCCGTATTGCTGGCACTCGGACCAGATCGTCCTCGGCACGTTCTTCAACGGAGGCCTGCGCGCCTACGACATCTCCAACGCTTACCAGCCGAAGGAGGTCGCCGCCTTCGTGCCGCCGGCGCCGGCGCTCTCGCCGGTCGGAGCGATCCAGCTCAATGACGTGTTCGTCGACGAGCGCGAGATCGTCTACACGGTCGACCGCTTCACTGGCGGGCTGTACATCCTGGAGATGGATTTTTGATCCACGCAATGAGCCTGCCGCTCCCCTCCCCCCGCGCGCGCGGCGCGTGGCGGGGAGGGGCCGGGGGTGGGGGGCGGCCGCGGATTCAGAGCCGCTTCCAAGTTCTCCAAGATTTGCAGAACAAGCGTAGTCCCCCCACCCCGTCCGCGTTTGCTTCGCTCACGCGGCCGACCCTCCCCGCCAACGGGCGGGAGGGTAACCGTGCCGTGGCGCAATGATGCAAGAACTCTTCCCCTCCCCGCACGCCGGCCGCTTCGGACGACGGCAGAAGCGCGAGCGCGGCGCGCGCATTCCGGTGACGGTGGTCACCGGCTTTCTCGGCGCCGGCAAGACCACGCTGGTGAAGCATTTCCTGGAGTCACCGGAGGGGCACGGCACCGCGGTGCTGGTCAACGAGTTCGGGCAGGAAGGCATCGACGACGCGCTGCTGCGCAAGTCGACCGACAAGACGGTACTGCTCGGGAACGGCTGCCTATGCTGCAATTTCCGCTCAGATCTGCAGAATGCGCTGCATCGCATGGTCGTCGACCGAGAGCGCGGCGTCGTGCCGCCGTTCGTGCGCATCGTGATCGAGACCAGCGGTCTCGCCGACCCGAGCCCGATCCTCACCACGTTCGCGACCGATCGCGCGCTCGGCGGCGAATTCTTCATCGAAGCGGTGATCACCGTGATCGCGGCGGGCAGCGGACTCAAGACCGTGGCCAAATATGCCGAGGCGCGCCGACAGATCATGCTGGCGGACCGCATCGTCATCTCCAAGGGCGACATCGCCGACGAGGATGCCGTCGATATAACGACGGCGCGGCTGCGTGAACTCAATCCGCGCGCCCGCGTTATCGCCGCCGATTACGGCCGACTAGAACCGACGTGGATCACGGAGGCCGCCTCGGCGCACGACGGCGCGATCTTTCTCGCCGAAGCCTCCGAGGTCTCGCATACCGACAAAGTGAAAAGCTTCACGATCATAGGAGAGGCGCCGATGGCGTGGGAGCCGTTTGCGCGGGCGATGGAAACGCTGATCGCGCTACGCGGCGCCGACCTGCTGCGCGCGAAAGGCATCCTGCACATCGCGGGTTGCAAGGGGCCGGTGGTGGTGCAGTTCGTCCAGCACATCGCACATCCGCCGGTCGAGCTCGCAGCCTGGCCCGATGGCGAGCGCAAGAGCCGCATGGTGTTCATCACCCGCGACATCGGCGAGCACGAGGTGCGGAATCTGTTTGCGGCAGTACGGGCGTTGGCCCCTACCTAACCAAAAACTCAGCCTCATGCCCCGCGCAGGCGGGGCGTCCAGTAATCACAGTGGTGCCGTGGGTATGGGATCACCCGCATTTCGCGGGTGATGACGACCGAGTGTGGTTGGCGAGCCGTACAGGAGGCACACCAAGCCACATCGCCGCGACCCCGTTCCCATCACGTGCCGACTGGCATAGGCTCCCGCCCAACGAAACGCTTTTCGGGAGGAACTCGCACCCATGGCGACCCAGAAATTCAAGCTCAACGTCAACGGGCACGACCATACGGTCGATGCCGACCCGGACATGCCGCTGCTCTATGCGCTGCGCGACGACATCGGCCTCAACAATCCGCATTTCGGCTGCGGGCTCGCCCAATGTGGCGCCTGCACCGTGCACCTCGATGGCCAGCCGATCCGCTCCTGCGTCACGCCGCTCTCGGTCGTCGGCGACGGCAAAGTCGTCACGCTCGCGGGCCTCGGCACGCCCGAGAAACCGCATCCGCTGCAGACCGCGTACGTCGAAGAGCAGGTGCCGCAATGCGGATACTGCATCAACGGCTGGATCATGACGGCCGCGGCGTTCCTGGCGGACAAGAAGAAGCCGACCGACGTCGAGATCAGGCAGGCGCTCGAAGGCCTCAAATGCCGTTGCGGCACCCACATGGGCATCCTGCGCGCCGTGAAACGCGCGGCCGCCACGATGGCCGGTTGAGGAGGCGACCATGACCAAGATGGACAAGCCCTCCGCCTTCTCGCGCCGCGCCGTGCTCAAGGCCGGCGGCGTCCTCGTCGTATCGGTCGGCGCCGGCGTCGGCCTCGATATGCTGATCGACCACCAGACCGCGCTCGCGCAGAACGTCAAGCCGCCGCTGATGCCGGACCAGCTCTCGTCCTACATCGCGGTGCAGGCCGACGGCCACGTCATGGCCTATTTCGGCAAAATGGACATGGGCCATGGCCTGACGACCGCGGTCGCCCAGATCGTGGCGGAAGAGCTCGACGTGCCGTTCCGCGCCGTCAAGGTCGACCTCGCCGACACGGCGACCAGCGTCAACCAGGGCGGCGCCTCGGGCTCGACCGGCATCCAGGACGGCGGCAAGCAGATGCGCGTCGCGGCCGCGGAAGCACGCCGCGTGCTGGTCGAGATGGCGGCCGCAAAGCTCGGCGTTCCGGCGGATCAGCTCGCCGTCACGGACGGCGTGGTACACGCGAAGAACGACGCCACCAAGAAGGCGAGCTATTCCGACCTGATCGGCGGACGCTACTTCAATGTGCAGCTCGCCTGGAACAAGAAATACGGCAATCCGCTCTACGCACCCGGCAAGGCGAAGCCGAAGGATCCGAAAGATCACAAGATCGTCGGCCAGCGCATCAAGCGCGAAGACGTGGCGCCGAAGGTCTTCGCGCAGCACGACTACTGCACCGACGTGAAGGTGCCGGGCATGCTGCATGCGCGCATGATCCGGCCGGCGATCGCGGGCGCGGTGCCCGTGAAGGTCGACGAAGCGTCGATCAAGGACATCCCGGGCGCCAAGGTGGTGTGGCAGGAGGGCTTCCTCGGCGTGGTCGCGCCGCGCGAATGGGACGCGATCCAGGCGATGGAGAAGCTCAAGGTCGAGTGGTCGCAGGCGGAGCCGCCCTTCCCGACCCAGGCCGCGCTCTACGACCACATCCGCAAGGCGCCGGTGCGCAAGCGCGACGTCGAAAAGCAGAACGGCGACGTCGACGCGGCGTTCAAGACCGCCGCGAAGGTGATCGAGGCCGAGTACGAGTGGCCGTTCCAGTCGCATGCCAGCATGGGCCCGGGCTGTGCCCTGGTGGAGATCAAGGACGGCAAGGCGACGTGCTGGAGCGGCACGCAGAAATCGCACTTCGTGCAGCAGGGCCTCGCCGCGATCCTCGAAATGCCGGTTGCGAACGTGCATGTGATCTGGGTGACCGGACCCGGCTCCTACGGCCGCAACGACGCGGACGACGCCGCCATGGATGCGGCGGTCCTCGCCAAGGCGGTGGGGGCCCCGGTGCGGGTCCAGTACATGCGCAACCAGGGCACCGGCTGGGATCCGAAGGGCCCGGCCTCGATCCACCGTGCCCGCGCCGCGCTCGATGCCTCCGGCCAGGTCATCGCCTACGATTTCCTGAGCAAGGGGTTCTCGCGGGTCGACGTCAACACCAACGGCAGCAAGCCGTTCGACACGCTGGCGGGCCAGACCCGTGGCGTCGCGCTCGAGTCGGGCGACGGCTTCGGCGTGCCCGCCGAATCCTACGCGTTCGCGAACAAGCGGCTCGCCTGGGAGACGATCCCACCCCTGCTTGACCGCGCCTCGCCGCTGCGCACCTCGCACCTGCGCGACCCAGTGGGCCCGCAGATCCACTTCGCGAGCGAGTCGTTCATTGACGAGATCGCGGCCGCGATCAACGTCGATCCGATCGAGTTCCGGCTGCGCCACATCAAAGACCCGCGCGACATCGCGCTGATCAAAGCGGCGGCGCAGAAGGCCAACTGGCAGACGCGGCCGTCGCCGCATCGCGGCCAGACCGGCACCAAGGTGAACGGCCGCGGCATCGCCTATGCGCAGCGCAGCGGCACGCGTGTCGCCGTGATCGCCGAGATCGAGGTCAACCGCGAGAGCGGCAAGATCTGGGCGCGCAAGTTCACGGTTGCGCATGACTGTGGCCAGATCATCAACCCGGATGGCCTCGAGAAGTGCATCGAGGGCAATATCGTGCAGGGCGTGAGCCGTACGCTATGGGAAGAGGTCAAGTTCGACCAGAAGACGGTCACCAGCATCGACTGGATGACCTACCCGATCCTCGACATCACCGAGACGCCGGAGACGATCGAATCCGTGCTGCTCAACTATCCCGAGATCGCGCCCTCGGGCGCCGGCGAGCCGTCGACCCGCCCGATCGCGGCCGCGATCGCCAACGCGATCTTCGATGCGACGGGCGTGCGCATCCGCCGCGTGCCGTTCTCGCCCGAGAACGTGAAGGCGTCGTTCGCGTAGGGCTCGAGCAAGCCTTAACGATGGGGCCGGACGCACGCGTCCGGCCCTTTTCTTATGGGCGGCGGGCGGGCTATACCGCTCCTGACAAACTCATCCGTCATGCCCGGGCTCGTCCCGGGCATCCACGCCTTCCGCTGCCTTCGCCAAGCAAGACGTGGATGGCCGGGACAAGCCCGGCCATGACGAAATCGTACGGGGAGTCATCGTCGTGGAAGCACTCGAATGCGCCGTGATCGGGCCGGGCTGGTGCGGCGGCATTCGCGCCCAAACGCTGGCGAACTCGGCGCTGTGCAAGAAGCTGCACATCGCGGAGATTCGGCCGGACCGGCTCGCCGAGATCAAGGCGCTGGTGAAGCCGGCCACCGCGACCGCCGACTACCAGGAGATCGTGCGTAACGGCAACATCAAGGTCGTCTACATCTGCACCACGCCGGAGAGCACGCACTACCCGATCGCGCGCGACTGCTTGCGCGCCGGCAAGCACGTGCTGCTGGAGAAGCCGATCGCCATGGAGCTGTTCGAGGCCGACGAGCTGATCCAGATCGCCAAGCGGGCCGGCGTGAAGTTCACCATCGGCTATTCGCAGCGATTCAACACCAAGCTCGCGTACGCCAAAAAGAAGATTACCGACGGTACGCTCGGCAAGCCGGTCTCCGTAATGGTGAGCCGGCATCTGTCGCGCAGCCTCGGCAAGAAGATCGCAAGCCGCGTGCGGCTCTCGCCCGCCGCGATGGAGTCGACGCACGACCTCGACGTCGTGTTCTGGCTCCTGGAGCCGGCGAGGCCGGTGCGCATCTACTCGGCCGGCGCCTACGGCTACATGCAGCCGGTCAACGGCTCCTACGACGTCATGTGGTCGACCGTGACGATGGACAACGGCGTCCTGGTCGCGATCGGCGGCGGCTGGAATCTGCCGCCGAGCTATCCGAACTATTGCGCGACCTGGATCGAGATCACCGGCACCGAGGGTTCGCTCTTCCTCGACGACACCCAGCGCGACAACTGGCTCAACACGGTCTCGGAGGGCACGCAGTTTCCGATGTCGACCATGCCGGGCGAGCACGTCGATCATGTGTTCGCGGGCCAGATGGGCCCGGAGACGCTGCACTTCCTCGAGTCGGTGATCCTCGACCGGCCGCCCATGGTCGCGCCGGAGGCCGCTCGCCGCGTGATGGAGACGTATCTCGCGGCCGATCTTTCTTGTGAGTACGGCAAGCCGATCGATCTGCCGCTGAACAACGAGGCCCTGTCCGGCGTGCAGGATCTCTACAAGCGGTTTCGCACCCCGGTGTGAGATGGCAGGACGGTAGGGCAGCTGTCGCGCGTCCCTTGTGGCGCATATCTGCAATGTTATAACATCTAAACATGAGATTTTTGCTCGCGAGCGCCGGATGGCTTCTCGTCGCGGTCGCGTCGGGCTGGGCAACGCCAGCCCAGGCGGCGGCGATCGCGATCGTCGCGGCCGAAAGCGTCTACGGCGACGTGGCGGCGCAGGTCGGCGGGCCCGACGTCGATGTGACCAGCATCATCTCGACGCCAAAGCAGGACCCCCACACGTTCGAAGCGAGCGTCGCAACAGCGCGCGCACTCGCCGGCGCCGACATCGTGATCCGTAACGGCGCGGGCTACGATCCGTGGATCGACCGGCTGCTCGCCGGCGCCGCGGCGCCGCACCGCAGCGTCATCACGGTCGCCGATCTGATGCACCGCCAGCCCGGGGACAACCCGCACCTGTGGTACGACCCGAAGGCCATGCCGATGGTCGCCGCCAAGATCGCAGACGACCTGACGGCGCGGATTCCCGCCCATGCGGAACTCTACCGCGTGCGCCTCACGGCCTTCTACGATTCGCTCAAGCCGATCACGGCCCGCATCGATGCGCTGCGGACGAAGTACGCGGGCACGCCGGTCACCGCGACGGAACCGGTGTTCGGCGACATGGCGCGCGCCATCGGCCTCGACATGCGCAACACGCGCTTCCAGCTCGCCGTGATGAACGGGACCGAGCCGGGCGCGCACGATCTGGCCGCGATGCACGATGATCTGACCGGCCGCCGCGTCAAGCTCTTCATCTACAACAGCCAAGTCAGCGCCGGCCTGTCGGACGGGTTGCGCACGCGCGCACAGACGGCGCGAATTCCGACCGTCGGCATCAGCGAGACCGAGCCGCCCGGCACGGCCTATCAGCAGTGGATCGCCGACGCGCTCGACGCGGTCGACAAGGCGCTCGCCGGAAGCCCCCCATGAGCGCGATCGCGTGCGAGCGCCTCACCGTGACGCGCGGCGGCAAGACGGTTCTTGCGGACGTAAGCCTCGCGATCGAGGAAGGCGAGTTCATCGGCATGCTCGGACCGAACGGATCCGGCAAGACCACGCTCATGCGGGCGATCCTCGGCATGATCTCAGCCGAGGCTGGCAGCATCCGGGTGCTCGATGCGCCGGTGCGGCGCGGCAATCCGGCGATCGGCTATGCGCCGCAGGTGCACTCGCCGCTCGGCCATTCGCGCCTGCGCGGCTGGGATTTCGTCGCGAGCGTGGTGGGCGGCCATCGTTGGGGCGTGCCGTGGCACGGGCCGGCCGAGCGCACGGACATCGAGCGCGCGCTGCACCTCGTCGACGCCGCGCATCTCGCCAACCGGCCCATCACCGAGCTGTCCGGCGGCGAGCGCCAGCGCCTGCTGATCGCTCAGGCGCTGGTCGGCATGCCAAAGCTCCTCTTGCTCGACGAGCCGCTGATCAGTCTCGATCCGCGCCACCAGCAGGCCGTGATCGACATGGTGCGCGACATCGCGGGCCAGCTCGATCTCACCGTCCTGTTCAGCGCGCACGAGATCAACCC
>DASXCK010000544.1:0-10466 GCA_036491235.1 Xanthobacteraceae bacterium
GGTTGGTCCACGGCGTCTTGACCGTCCAGGACTCCTCCGACACCTCCTCGGTCTCGACACAGCCGACGAAATTGAGCAGCGCGCCGCCGCGCAGGTAGTAGCAGACGACGTGGCCATGCGGTCCCATGAACACCGACATAACCCGCTCCAGCAGGTCCTTCGGCAGCCGCGCGGTCGGCACAACGATGCGCCAGGCGGCGTCGCCGGTATAGGTGGCCGGAGTCACGCCGAACAGTTGGCCGCGGACCACCGACTTCACGCCGTCCGCAGCGATCAGCAAATCGCCCTTGGCCGACGTGCCATCGGCGAAGTGCAGTTCAACGCCGTCGACGTTTTCGGTGAAGCCCGTCACCTTGTGGTTGAGCCGCACCACGTTCGGATCGAATTCGCGGGCTTTGGCAGCCAGCAGGTCGTGCAGGTCGGCGCGGTGGAGCTGCGTGTAGGGCGCGCCATGCAGCGCTTCCTGCGACAGCGAGAAACGCTGGATCACCTCGCCGGTGTCGTGCAAGCGAAACACATAGGCCTCGGGCTTCACCCCGACCTCAAGCAGCGCGTCCTGCAGGCCTAGGTGCTGCATGACGTGCATGGCGTTGGCGCTGACTTGGATGCCGGCGCCGATCTCGCCAAGCTGGGGGGCCTGCTCGTAGATCTCGACGTGGTGGCCGGCCTTCATCAGGCAGGACGCAGCGGTAAGCCCGCCAAGACCGGCTCCAGCGATGAGGATGCGGTATTGCTTCATGAAGACGATTGACTCGCTATGGAGAGGCCCGGGTTCCCTCAGCTTATAGCGGATACACAGGACAAGCCGGTATGCGGCCTCGTGATGCCGCTATGCCGGTAAAACCAGAGCATTTCGGGGTTGGTGCGGTCGCCGAGACTCGAACTCGGACACCTTGCGGTGCTAGCACCTCAAGCTAGTGCGTCTACCAATTCCGCCACGACCGCATGGGGAGAAGGTTGGCCGGGAAGCCCGGCGCAACGGCGCTGCATGTAACAAATTGAAGATGTGGGGACAAGGGCGGTGCCGGGGACTCGTCATCAGCGGCCTCCCGCGCGGGACGCCAATTCCAAGGATAGCTCACGGGCTCCCGGTGAGGCTCTTATATTGGGCCGGCGGGGAATCGCAGAGCAGCGCCCGCCCCTCACCGCATGTCGGGCGTGCGCGGCAGCATGCGCTTGACTTCGACCGCGATCCGGTTGCCGCTCACGACCACGGCGCCCTTGGCGACCGGGAAATCGTTCGCCAGAATCCGCACCTCGTCGTTCTCGCCGGAATCGAGCTCGATGACGGCGCCGCGGCCGAGGCGAAGCACCTGGTGGACCGGCATCGAGGTCGTGCCGAGCACCACCGAGATGTTGAGCGAAACCTTGTCGAGCGTGGCCATCGAAGTCCTGGGAATCCCGTACAATCAGTGACTTCCCGAGATGACCACGCCATGGTGAACGAGTGGTTAACGTGCGCGATGGCCTCGCCGGCGGCCTCAAGCCGGCAGATGCGCTCGCCCCCGTCGAATGGGCCGTGAGCGCGCGCCCGGTCGGCTACACGCAGGCGGTCGCCGCCATGGATGCGCGCGCCGCCTCGATCGCGGCGGGTACCGCGCCCGAGTTAGTTTGGCTGATCGAGCACCCGCCGCTCTACACCTCAGGGACGAGTGCCAAGTCCGCGGACCTGATCGAGGCGCGCTTTCCGGTGTTCGCGAGCGGCCGCGGCGGGCAGTTCACCTATCACGGGCCCGGTCAACGGGTCGCTTATGCGATGCTCGATCTCAAGCGGCGCGCGCCCGACGTGCGCCGCTACGTCGCGACCCTGGAGGAATGGATCATCCGAACGCTCGCGGCCTTCGGCGTCGCGGGTCAGCGCACCGACCGCGTCGGCGTGTGGGTCGCGCGGCCGGGGCGCGGCCCTGGCTACGAGGACAAGATCGCCGCGATCGGCATCCGCCTGCGCCACTGGGTGAGCCTGCACGGCATCGCGCTCAACGTCGCGCCGGACCTCGCGCACTTCGCCGGCATCGTGCCGTGCGGCGTCGCCGATCCGCGCTACGGGGTGACGAGCCTCGCCGATCTCGGCCGCAGCGTCACCATGGCGGAGGTGGACGCTGCGTTGCGGCGCGCGTTCGAGGAGTTGTTCGGCGCGACCGCTGAGGTGCAAGACATCGCCCTGCCCGAAATCGCCATGAGCCGTTGAACCTGCCCGCCATCGCCACCGACCAATTGACTCGGGATCCCTTTGACGGCGAGCGAGGCCAACCGGCATGTACGGGAAGCTGTGGAGACGCATCGCCTTCACGCTCGCGGCGCTTGTGGTCGTCCGGCTCGGACTCGCCATCCCGCTCCCGGGGATCAATCCCGAGATATGGATGCAGATCTTCCGCCGGCAGGAAGGCGGGCTCCTCGGTAACGCCAATATGCTGTCCGGCGGCGGCTTGCGCACCTTGAGCATCCTCGCGCTGTCGATCACGCCTTACGTGACGGCCGCCGTGCTGGTGCAATTGTTCACGATGGTCTCACGACGGCTGCACGGACTCGCCGAGGTTGGCGAATCGGGCCGCCGCACCATAGCGTTTTACGTCCGCTGCGGCGCCGTGCTGCTCGCGGCGCTGCAAGCCTATGGAATCGCGGTCGGGCTCGGCGGCATCGCCGGCGTCGTGAGCTATCCGCCCCTCGTCTTTCGGCTGTCGACCGTGCTGACTTTGGTGGCAGGCACGCTGTTTCTGGTGTGGCTCGCCGAGCAGATCACGGCGCGCGGCATCTGCAACGGCCTCGCGCTGCTGTTGATAGCCGGCTTCCTCGCCGAGGGACCGCCCAACCTCGCCCGCGTGCTCGAGGCGGCGCGCATGGACATTCTCGCGGGGTGGAAGCTCATTGCCGTGGCGGTCATGGCCGTCGCCTTCACGGCCGTGGTGATCACGGTCGAGCGCGCGCGACGGCTCGTTTGGGTCCGTTTTGCCGAGCGGGAGGTCGGCGATCGCCGCATCGGACGGCAATCGGTCGAGCTCACGTTCAAGCTCAATCCGGGCGGAATCGTCCCAGCGCTAGTCGCATCCTGGGTTCTGCTGATCGTAATCGTCGCGGCGCAACTCGTGAGCTCGGGCCTCGGCCTGCGCGGCCTCGGCGATCTGCTCGACAGCCTCGCCCCGGGCCGCCCGCTGTACCTTGCCCTTTCGGCGGTCATCATCATCCTGTTCGCGTTCGTCTACACCGCCTTCCTGCACGACCCCGCGCGTCTCGCGCGGCAGCTGCAGACCCTCGGCGGCGCCGTCGCCGAGCTCGTGCCCGGCACTCCGACGGCGGACTATCTCGACGACACCCTCACGCGCGTGACGGCGCTCGGCGCCGTCTATCTCGCGGCGATCATGCTACTGCCCATTGTGCTCGCCGAATGGTTGGGGCTGCCTTTTGCGATCGGCGGCACCTCGCTGCTGGTCCTGGTCTGCCTGACGCTCGACATCGAGGAGCAGGTGCGCGCCTTGCTATCCGAGCTGCGCTGAAGCGTCGGCAACCCGTGCGCGCACGCAGGCTGCGATCTTCGCCAGCTCCCGCCGCAGGTCGGCAATAGCGAAAACCCCTCGCCGGCCCGGCGCTGATCGAGATCCTCGAGATGCGCCTCATGCGCCTCGACCGCATCCACCAGCGCGATCGCGGGGCCTGCCGGCCGGCCTCGACCATCGTGGCGACCAGATCGGGCCGCCCGCGAACGCTGCCTTGACGGAGCCGTCGCGCCGATTGCGCACCCTGCCCTCGAGCGCCCGGCGCCGCGCCTCATGCTCGGTCCAGGCGCGGAAGCCGACGCCCTGCACGTGCCCGCGGATCATCACGCGGCGGATGGCACGCGACGCACTCGAGGCGAGGCGCTTATTCGGCCTCGCGGCAGCGGATTGCCCCAAATCGTTCATCGAGTACGAAGGCGCGAGGGCTGAACTCAAAGCGCTGGGCGCAAGTCAATGAACTACGTTCACAGGCCCGGGGAAGGAACCCCTTCGAGAGCTGGCGTCATTGCGTCTGCCGTTCAAATCCAAGCGATTAATTGGTGATGAAGCTGGAGGCGAGGTCGACATCGCTGCAGCCAGGAAATCAATCCGCGATTCGCGAACTAACCCGTCGATCTCGTGCGAATCTCAGCGCCCTCATTGGCGAATTCACTCCCGTAATCGGCACAAGCGGAAGTCCGCGATTTCCACTTTGGCGCCGCTTGCCAGGATCAAACTCAGCTCGCCCGCAGCGGCTAGCCCGCTTTCATCATGGCGTAGATGCCGCGCTCGAACCGCCGGTAGAGGCGCAACGCGTGAGCGTCGGCAAACGGGAGCACCTGCGTCAGGAAGACGGCGGCGACGCGCTTCCCCGGATCGATCCAGTAGTACGTGTTGAACAGACCGCCCCAAGTCAGGCTACCGGCGCTGCGACCGCCCGCAATCGCCTGCATGTTGATCATGTGACCAAATCCCCATTTGAGGCCGCTGCCGGGAAACAGATCGACATCGTTGGAAAGCTTCGGGTTCGTCGTCTTCAGCACATGGACGTCGACCTTGCCGATCTGGTTCTGGCCCATGAGCGCGACGGTCTCGGGGCGCAGGATGCGAACGCCTTCGAGCTCGCCGCCGCGCAGCAGCGCGCGGATGAGGGTCAAATAGTCCGGTCCACTTGAATAGATCGAGCCCCCACCCGAGAAGGTGCGACGCCCCGACGGATGCTCCATCGGCTCTGCCCGCAGCGCTCCCGTCAGTCCACGCCGATGCAAGCTGGCCTCCCGCTCGCGTTGCTGCGACGAGACGACGAACACCGTATCGTTCATTCCCAGCGGATCGAGAATGTGCTTGCGAAAATAGACGTCGAGCGAAACGCTGCCGACGGATTCCACGATGCGGCCGACCCAGTCCATGCTGGTGCCGTACTGCCAACCCTCGCCGGGGTCGAACATCAGCGCCGAGGGTGGGAACTGCTTTCTCCGCGCCGGCGGCACCTTGTCGATCGCCGCCGCATAGCGGGCGAGCCTGGCGTCCCAGAGCCGGTAGGCGAGACCGGACGTATGGGTCAGCAGGTGACGAAGCGTGATCGGCCGCCTTGGCGCGCGCAGCAGGGGCAATCCGCCGGCATCCACCCCCTCGAACACCTGCGGCGAGCCGATCGCGGGGTCGATATCGGGCACCGGAACGTCCAACGCGAGCCTGTTCTGCTCGACCAATTGCAGGGCGGCGACCGAGGTGATCAGCTTAACCATGGAGGCGATGCGAAACACCGTATCGCGCGTCATCGCGCCTGCCTCACCCACGCGCCGCCGCCCGAAAGCGCCTTCGTAGAAGATGCCCCGGTCGGTCGCCGCCATGGCGACGACACCCGGAACCTCGTCCGCGTTCGTCGCGGCGCGCAGCATCGCGTCGATGTCGGAGATCGTTGCGGAACTGGGGCCAGCCAGCGCGCCGGCCCGTGCCAAGGGCGCGTAGCCGCCGCCCAACGCACCGGCAGCCGTCAGGCTGGCGGCCGTCTTGACGATCTCGCGGCGGCTCGGACGCCGGGTCATTCGTTGTCGCCAACCTGAAGATCGCGAAAGCACTGGGTGTGACCGTGCCCAGTGCGGCTCATCGCTACGACGGACGGGCAATCGAGTGACGAGTTGCTGCAGTGCATGAGATTGCCCCTGATAATATCCTCTTCGTGTGAAGCGCATTCGATATGCTCAACGAGAGTTCTTTCGGCCGTAGACTGGACCCGATATTGGCGGCGTCCTTTTGCAAACCCTCCCGATGTCCTGCCGCCCCGAATACCTGTACTCGCGCTGAAATCTCTGCGCGATGAAACAAATACCGGGAGACGCCCGTCGGCCCAAATCAAACGGTCTCCCCGCCGCAAAAACGCAATGGCTGATTAACCGAGCGTTGCGAGAATTCACTCAGGCTGGTCGTGAGGGGTCACGCGCGCCATGGAGAAAATAGTTACCTTTGCGGTCATCCTTTCCGGCCTCTTCATTGTCGTCTTCGTCATCATCTTCCTGTGGGGGGTTGGCAGGCAGATCCTGCGTTGGGCCGCAATCGCCGCGGCAGTCTATGCGGCTATTGTCATGACCGTACGCGCGGCGCATGTGGGCGGTGATGCCGCCCCGACCACGATTGCAGACCTTCTTTCGGCGACGTCAGGCCCTCATTGCTCTGTTGCCGCATCGACTACATCGCGACCGATGACCTGGTGCGCCAAGTCTACAAAATAGCGCGCGAGCGGCTGAGGCGGCATCGATAAATTCTTTGCGCCGCGCCCGGCCGGAGGCCGAATGTGCGGTGCAACAAGGGGCGCTCGGAAGGCGGCGCGCCGGTCCCCTCTTCCACTGCGCAAGGCTTCATCAACTTCACACGATTAGATTTGGCGCAACGCGAGAAATCTCCGTGCGCGGTGTGTCGGGTGGAGTTGCTGCGGACCTGCAGTCCCATGGCTTTTCGGAATTGGAAGGGCGGCGAGCGGGTTCTGCTCGGGATATCGAGATCCGATCCCGATTGCACGGGCCCTGTACCGGAAAAGGCCCCAATCGCAAAATCCTTTCCGTGATCAGCACCGTACTCGCCATCACCGCGGGCCCTGTACTTACGAGCTTGCTCGAATATCCCTCGCGTTCGCACGCGGCGTACGACAGCAGTTTCCAATTGCGAGGTTCGGGCACTTTCAACATCTATAGCGATTTCCAATTGCGCGGCTCGATCCGATAGTGCGGCGGGCACCGGGCAGCACAAATCGGATTTGTTGCGGTGCGTAAGTCTGGAAGCGGAACAACGAGGAAGTCCCACGATGTCCGCTTCAGCCGTGACGCCGGCTGCGATCCGGCCCGGTGCCGCCGCGGTTCACGCGGTCGGCAACATCGAGAACCCCTCGCCGTCCCGGCGTTGGCCGAGATCATCGAGATGCGCCCCCTGCGCCTCGACCGCCTCGACCCGCGCGAGCGCGGGGCCGTGCCGGCAGGCCTCGATCATATTCACGACCGTCTCGGACGGGCCGGCAAACACCGCTTCAACCGAGCCGTCGCGCCGGTTGCGCACCCAGCCCTCGAGCGCCCGGCGCCGCGCCTCGTGCTCGGTCCACGCGCGAAAGCCGACACCCTGCACACGCCCGCGGATCGTCACGCGGCGGATGGCACGCGGCGCACTCATGCGACCTCGCAGCGCGACCGCATCAGAACGCCGCTCATAGTCGATCCGTAGGCGAAGTAGAGGGTCATGGCGCCTTTGCACGTCCTTGCGAGAAGCGCGTAGCGCGACGAAGCGGTCTCGCACTGAGCCTTGCCGATCGGGGTCGCGGCGGCGCGCCGAGGCGCGCCTCGCATGACAAGGTGCTTCTACGCGAACTCCAGAATCACCGCGTCGACCGCAAGGCTGTCGCCCTTCTTGGCGTGGATCGCTTTCACGACGCCGTCGCGCTCGGCGCGCAGCACGTTCTCCATCTTCATCGCCTCGACGATCGCGAGGGTCTCGCCGGCCTTGACCTCCTGCCCGACCGCAACCGCGATCGCGATCACGAGGCCCGGCATGGGGCAGAGCAGCTTCTTGCCGGCATCGGTCCGGATCCTCACCGGCATCAGCCGCGCCGCGGCGGCCTCGGTCTCGGTATAGACATAGGCGCGCGCCTGGCTGCCGTGCCACGCGAGGTCGAAGCCGTTCGGCACCGGCCGCACCTGCACGGCGACGGCGCGCTCGCCCACGACGCCGCGCCACACCGGTTCGCCCGGCACCCAGGCGGAGCTCACCGTGACCGTGTTGCCGTCAGTGCCGGCGCCGCTGCGGTAGGTGATCGCAATGGTGTCCTCGTCCGACGGCGGAACGGCGCCGTGGGAGCCGTCGCCGAATTCGATGGCCGCGCCGTTCCCGTTCACTTCGAGCACGAATTCGCGGCCGTCGAGCCACACGTGGCGCAGGCTCGCGCGCGTCACCCGCCGTCCGGTGAGCTGGCCCGAGATTTGACGCTTGCGCGCACCGAGCCGATGGTCGATCGCGGCTGCAACCGCGGAGATCACCTGCGCGCGTTCGCCCTCCGCCGTGATCGGGTGGAAGCCCTCGGGAAACTCCTCGGCGATGAAGCCGGTCGAGAGCTTGCCCGCCTGCCAGCGCGGATGCGCCATCAGGGCGGAGAGGAATGGAATGTTGTGGCGGATGCCCGAGATCGCGAACTCGTCGAGCGCGCGCGACTGCGCCGTGATCGCGCCGGCGCGCGTCGGCGCATGGGTCACGAGCTTCGCGATCATCGGATCGTAGTAGAGCGAGATCTCGCCGCCCTCGTCGACACCGCTGTCGTTCCTCACCGTAATGCCGTCATGGCTGCTTTCGCTCGGCGGCCGATAGGTGACGAGGCGGCCGATCGACGGCAAAAAGTTGCGATACGGGTCCTCGGCATAGATGCGCGTCTCGACCGCCCAGCCGTCGAGCTTCACGTCAGTCTGCGTTAGCGCGAGCTTCTCACCCGCCGCGACGCGGATCATCTGCTCGACGAGGTCGATGCCGGTGACGAGTTCAGTCACCGGATGCTCGACCTGCAGCCGCGTGTTCATCTCGAGGAAGTAGAAGCTCCTGTCCTGGCCGGCGACGAACTCCACCGTGCCGGCCGAGTCGTAGCCGACGGCTTTCGCGAGCGCGACCGCCTGCGCGCCCATGGCGGCGCGGGTTTTCGCGTCGAGCAGCGGGCTCGGCGCTTCCTCGACGACCTTCTGGTTGCGGCGCTGGATCGAGCATTCGCGCTCCCCCAGATGAATGACGTTGCCGTGCTTGTCCCCCAGCACCTGGATCTCGACGTGGCGGGGATCGACGATGAATTTCTCGATGAACACGCGGTCGTCGCCGAACGACGACTTCGCCTCGGATTTGGCGCGCGCGTAGCCTTCGGCGACCTCGGCCTTGGAACGCGCGATGCGCATGCCCTTGCCGCCGCCCCCGGCGCTCGCCTTGATCATCACCGGGTAGCCGATTTCGTCGGCGATCTTCACCGCCTCACGCTCGTCGGCGACCACGCCGAGATGGCCCGGCACGGTCGAGACCTTGGCCTTGGCGGCGGCCTTCTTGCTCTCGATCTTGTCGCCCATGGCGGCGATCGCGACGGGGTTCGGCCCGATGAACACGATGCCGGCCGCGGCAAGCGCCTTGGCGAACGCCGCGCGCTCGGAGAGGAACCCATAGCCCGGATGCACCGCCTCGGCGCCCGACGCCTTGCAGGCCGCGACGATCTTGTCGATGACGAGATAGCTCTCCGCCACCGGCGGTGGGCCGATCGCAACTGCGTTGTCGGCCATCTCGACGTGCAGCGCATCCTTGTCGGCATCGGAATAGACCGCAACGGTCTCGATCCCCATGCGGCGAGCGGTCTTGATGATGCGGCAGGCGATCTCGCCGCGATTCGCGATCAAAATGCGCTTGAACATGCGGCGAGCGCTTCAGGCTCCGATGTATCCCGAGCCCAGGCTTGCGGCCACAGTGGGGGAAAGTCAATCAGGCTTGGTACCGGGAGCGCCGCGGATTTTCGACAGGCGCGCGCCGGCCTCAGGCCGCGAGCTCAGACATCTTTGTGCGCGAAGGGCGGTGCGCCGCGATCCATTCGAGCACGCGCAAGTCGGCGTGATCGTATCCGTCGGGAAGCCGCGCCAGAGCGCTCTGCGCCGCGGCCGAATGGTCGATCCGCGCCGTCGTCGCGTCCACGACGATAACATACGCGGCAGTCGAGCGAGTTTGGGTCATGATCGCCTTCCCGTGCAACAACACCCGCTTGGTCGCCGGGTTCCTCGTTTCGTATAGGTCGGGCGGATCATCCAATTGGTTCATGCGGGCATCGTTGTTTCGCGAAGTCTCGGGGGCAAGCGGGGCGCGACCTTGGCCCGTCCGTGACCACGCCAAGGCATTTTGCCCGCCGCAATGGGCGCTTCCCGCGCCGTGAAACGCCAGTCGCGCCAGCAGCTTGCGCGCATCGCCTGAGAAAGGAAATTTCGCCGGATAAGCCCGCCGCGCGCCACCGCTTCTCCCGCCACGCAACGGCTTGGCCGAAATTACCAAATCGCGCGGCGCAACTGGCCGGGTTCCGCGGGGGGTTCTATATAGGCGCGAGGACGTCCAAACCGGGAAGTCCAGACCCGGGCTTGCCAGAGCCCTCGCGAATTTTCCGCTCGTCCGACCATCGACTGAACTCACGATTCCGAAAGAGGTGCGTACATGGCACTCGCGATCAACGACACGGCTCCAGACTTCGAAGCCAACACCACCGAAGGCAAGATCCGCTTCCACGACTGGATCGGCAATTCCTGGGCGGTGCTGTTTTCGCATCCCAAGGATTTCACCCCGATCTGCACCACCGAGCTCGGCTACATGGCCAAGATCAAGCCCGAGTTCGACAAGCGCGGCGTCAAGATCATCGGGCTCAGCGTCGACCCGGTCGACCGCCATGCCCAATGGGCGGCCGACATCAAGGAAACGCAGGGGCACGCGCCGAACTATCCGATGATCGGCGACACC
>DASXCK010000545.1:0-2463 GCA_036491235.1 Xanthobacteraceae bacterium
CTCGACAAGCGCAATCATCTCATCGCCGACGAGGTGCAGCAGAAGGGCACCGTCGACCACACCCCGGTCTATCCGCGCGAGGTGGTCAAGCGCGCGCTCGAACTGTCCGCCACCGCCGTCGTGCTGGTGCACAACCATCCCTCCGGCGACCCCACGCCGTCGCGCGCCGATATCCAGATGACGCAGACCATTGTCGACATTGCCAAGCCGCTCGGCATCGCGGTGCACGACCACATCATCGTCGGCAAGGACGGGCACGCGAGCCTACGCGGGCTGAAGCTGATTTAGGCACGGCTTCGCACTTTGCAGTGGACTTGACGTACTGCGATAGCCCGTATCTACGACGCGTGATGATTTCGAGTGCGACTCCACCAAGGCTGTCGAGAATTACGCCAACACGGCGTGAGCTTCGAAGCCTTCGGCGATCCGTTCGGTATTGATTTTGCGGACAATCGCGAAGATTACGGCGAGGATTGCGTGATCCTTTTTGGCATGGTGGACAGCCGTCTTCGGGTCTTCGCCAGACTGGCGAGGAGATAGAGTCCGCATCATCTCCGCACGAGAGCAGAGTCACACGAGCGACGCCGATACCATGAAGGAAACAGCCAAGAAGGCCAAGACATCAAAGCACGATTGGCGTCGCCTCGAGGCGATGACCGAGGCGGAGAAGCATGCCGCGGCGGTAAGCGATCCTGACAACCGCCCTCTCACCGAAGAGGACATGAAGCGTATGAAGCGCCGCCGCGAGCGAAGATCATCCGGCGTGCTTTCGGACTGAGCCAGGAAGATTTTGCGGCGCGCTATCACGTCCCGATCGCCACATTGCGTGATTGGGAGCAGGGCCGTGTCGAGCCCGATCAGGCCGCGCGCGTACCTGACCGCCATCGCCCGCAATCCTGACGCGGTGCGCAAGGCGCTGAACTCCGCCCCGACGCGCACGTCGAGTTGAAGCGGCCTCGCTCGGGGTGCGAGGGGACGATGACGACGGCATCCGGCGACCGGCGAAGTCTCTCACTGTCGTGATCGACGGCGCGTCAAGCGGAAGACCCGCCCAATGGGGTTGCAGCCGATCTGATTGCAATTACGATCGGCGCGCGTCCGTCACGTCGCAATCATACGCATGCAAAACAAAGCATATGAGGAGACGACCATGTTGAATCGGCGTCAGCTTCTCGCCACGTCCGCCGCCGTCGCGGGCATGCCGCGCGCGTTCGCGGCGACCTACGACCTCGTCATCAAGGGCGGGCGCGTCATCGATCCGTCGGTCGGGCTCGACGCCGTCCGTGACGTCGCGATCTCGCGCGGCAAGATCGCGGCCGTGGCGGCCAGCATCGCGGGCGATGCCGGCGACACCATCGATGCGAGCGGCAAGGTCGTGACCGCGGGCCTGATCGACATCCACGTTCACGCCGGGCGCAGCAAGGACGGCCCGCCCATGCTGCTGCAGGACGGCGTGACCGGCTGGGTCGATGCCGGCTCGGGCGGCGCCGACAACATCGACCAGGTCGCCGCCATCGCGCGGGGCGCGCCGCAGGTCGGGCGCGCCCTCGTCAACATCGCGCGCACCGGCGTCACGTCGACCGGCGAATTGATGGACATCAGCGCCGCCAATGTCGATCTCGCGCGCGGCGCCGTGCTGCGCAACCGCGACGTCGTGGTCGGCATCAAGGCGCGCCTGTCGAACAATGTCGCCGGCGCCAACGACCTCGAGGCGCTGCGGCGCGCCCAGGCCGTCGCGGCGCCGCTCGGCCTGCCGGTGATGATCCACATCGGCCAGACCTCCTCGCCGCTGCGCGCGATCCTGCCGTTGCTCAAGCGCGGCGACATCGTGACCCACATGTATGCGCCGGCACCGAACGGCATCCTCGACGACAACGGCACCCTGTTCGCCGACGTGGCCGCGGCGCGCCGGCGCGGCGTCCTGTTCGATTTCGGCAACGGCGTCGCCGATCACTTCAGCTGGGACTCGATCGAGCGCGCCACCCGGCAGGGCTTCTGGCCCGGCACCTTCTCGACCGACTGGAATACCCAGTCGCGCACCACGGGCGTCGTCGATTTTCCCAACATCATCTCGAAATTCCTCATGCTCGGCATGCCGCTCATGCAGGCAATCGCCTGCGCGACCGTCAACCCGGCGCGGATCTTCCCCGCCTTCGACGACCGCGGCACGCTCAACGTCGGCGCTCCGGCCGATGTCGCGATCATGGAGTTGCGCGAAGGCTCGTTCGAGTTCCTCGACAACTACAAAGGCACGCGCACCGGCCGCCGGCGCCTGTTTCCGATCGCGTCGGTGTTCGCCGGCAAGCGAACGCCGCCACGCACCTAGTTCCTCGTCACCGAGGATTTGACCGGTTGAAGGTCAGGTATTCAAGACGGGCAGATTCTCTGGCGGCACGAGCACCTCGATGCTTCGCGGGGCGCCGGGCTGTCTGCGGATGAGGCCGGCCCGCTCGAGGGTAAGGA
>DASXCK010000546.1:0-11577 GCA_036491235.1 Xanthobacteraceae bacterium
GGATCTCGACGCGAGCGTGCTGCTGCTGCCCGAGCTCGGCGTGCTCGATGCCGACGATCCTCGCTTCGCGAGCACGGTGGCGGCGATGGAGCGCGAACTCGTGCGGGACAAGCATGTGATGCGCTATGCGGACGCCGACGATTTCGGCCTGCCAGAGACGGCGTTCCTCATCTGCCGGTTCTGGCTGATCGACGCGTGGTGGTCGCTCGGCCGGGTCGACGCCGCCCGCGAGCTTTTCGAGGATGCGCTCGCGCATCGCAACCGGTACGGCCTGCTGTCGGAAGATCTCGATCCGAAGAGCGGTGCGCTGTGGGGTAATTTCCCGCAGACCTACTCGATGGCGGGCCTGATCCTCTCGGCGATGCGGCTGTCGCGCAGCTGGGAGGATCGTTACTGGCGCTGACGGCCGAGCCTTTGCGTCTCAGGCCGCCGGCTCGCGCGTCGCCGCCGCGCCCGCGTCCCCCGGCTGCGCCCGTTGCTCGATCATCGTCGCGCTCTGCGTCAGGTTGAACGCGGTGTTGGCGAGCCCGACGTGCGAGAACGCCTGCGGGAAGTTGCCGGCGAGGCGCTTCCCGCGCGGGTCGTATTCTTCGCTCAGCAGGCCGACGTCGTTGCACAGGGATACGAGGCGCCTGAACAGGCGCTCGGCCTCGGCGCGGCGGCCCTGAAGGATGTACACATCGCAGAGCCAGAAGCTGCACGCGAGGAACACGCCTTCGCCCGGCTCGAGGCCGTCGACACCGGTGTGCGTGCGGTAGCGCATGACGAAGCCGTCGACCAGCAGGTGCCGCTCGATCGCCGCAATCGTGCCGCGCACTCGCGGATCGTCGATCGGCAGAAAGCCCACGCTCGGCATCAACAGCAGGCTGGCGTCGACCTCCTTGGCGCCGAAGTATTGCACGAAGCTCCCCAGATCCTTGTCGAAGCCTTGGGCGCAGGTCGTGTTGTGGATTTCCGCGCGCAGCTCGCGCCAGCGATCGACCGGCCCGTCGAAGCCGAACATCTCGGCGCTCTTGATCGCCCGATCGAACGCGACCCACGCCATCACCTTCGAATGGGTGAACTGCCTCGCGCCGCCGCGCACTTCCCAGATGCCTTCGTCAGGCTCCTTCCAGATGCCGGCGAGGTGGTCGAGCAGCTCGAGATGCATCTCCCAGCCGGACTCGTGGGTCGCGAGCCCGCTGCGCCGCGCCTGGTGGGCGGCATCCATCACCTCGCCGTAAACGTCGAGCTGCAGCTGCCGGTGCGCGTCGTTGCCGATGCGAACCGGTCGTGAGCCCTCATAACCGGCGAGCCAGTCCGCCTCCCACTCGATCATGCGCCGCTCGCCCGCGAGCCCATACAGGATCTGAATCTGGTCGGGGCTGCCCGCGATCGCGCGCAGCAGCCATTCGTTCCAGGCCTGCGCCGAGTCGTGGTAGCCGGCATTGAGCAGCGTGAACAACGTCAGCGTCGCGTCGCGCAACCAGCAGAAGCGATAGTCCCAGTTGCGCGCGCCGCCGAACTGCTCGGGCAGCGAGGTGGTCGGCGCCGCCACGATCCCGCCGGTCGGCGCGTAGGTCAGCGCCTTGAGCGTGATCAGCGAGCGCACGACCACGTCGGTCCATTGTCCGGCGGGCCGGCAATGCGATGCCCATTCCTGCCAGAACGTCTCGGTCGCCTTGAGCGCGTCCTGCGGCGCGACCGCCGGCGGCGCCGGCAGGTGCGAGGGTGCGTAAGTGAGGATGAACGGGACCATCTCGCCTGCCGCAATGGTGAAGTCGCCGACGGTGGTGAGATTGCGGCCCTTGAGATGCACCGGCGTGTGCATCACGACCATGTCGGGACCGCCGACCGCGCGGAGCGTGCCGTCCTCCATCCGCGTCACCCACGGCACGACCGCGCCGAAGCCGAAGCGCAGCACCAGCTCGAGCCGCATGGCGAGGCGGCCGCGCTCGCCCACGACGAGACGCACGACGGTCGGGTGCTCGCCGCGGATCGGCATGAAATCGACGAGCGTGGCCGCGCCGTCCTCGCTCTCGAAGCGCGTTTCCAGGATCAGCGTGTTCGCCCGATATCTCCGGCTCGACCGCGCCTTGGTATCGTGCGGCGCGATCAGCCAGCGGCCGTTGTCGGCCGACCCGAGCAGCGCCGCGAAACAAGCTTCGGAGTCGAACCGCGGCCAGCACAGCCAGTCGATCGATCCGTCGCGCCCGACCAGCGCGGCCGATTCACAGTCGCCGATGATGGCATAATCTTCGATGCGGGACGACATGGGAACGCCTCACGGCTCATGCGGCGAAATCGATGACGACCTTAACGTCGTCGGGACGGCTTTCCAGCGCCTGCGCCCACTGCGCGATCGGCACGCGGCGCGTGATCACGCGCTCGAGCCAGCGCTTGTCGGCGGCCGCAAGCGCGTCCGCCGCCATCGCGTAGTGGTGGCGGTTGGCATTGACGGTGCCGAACACGGTTTCGTTGTTGAGCACCATGGCGCGATTATAGGCACCGATGTCGAAATCGAACGCGTGGCCAGCGGCGCCGACGCCGAGGAGACAGATGATCCCGTCGGGCGCCGTGCGGCCGAGGATGTCGCGGATCAGGGCCGGTGCGCCCGTGCACTCCATCAGGATGTCGGGTGCCAATCCGTCGAGCGCCTTGAGATTCGTGTAATAAGTGCCACCGAGTTCCTTGACGAGCGCGGGCTTAGGCCCCGCCGTGCTGTGGTCGAGCACATGCACCTCGAGCCCGCGTTGCGCGCCGATCATCGCCGCCAGGAGGCCGATCGGGCCGGCGCCGGTGATCAGCAGCGTGCGGGGGTGCCAGGCGCGCGTGCGCGCCCCGATGCGTTCGATGTGATCCCACGCCTTGGCGACCACGCTCGTCGGCTCGACCAGCACGCCGAGAAATCCGAGCGCGGCATCGAGCTTGATCGCAAAACCCGGCTCGATGCGGAACTGCTCGGCGCCATAGCCGTGACGCTCCTTGATGCCGCGCTCGACATAACGACCATTGCGGCACATGTCCCACTCGCCTGCCGCGCAGGCCAGGCAGGGGACCGGATCGGGCCTCCGCACGATGCCGACGACGAGGTCGCCGGGCACGAAGCCGCAGCCCTTCGGCGCCTGCTCGACCCGGCCGAGCGATTCGTGGCCGAGCACCAGTCGCTCCTCGCCAGGCGGCGTCCAGCCGTATTGGCCGGAAACGATCTCGCGGTCGGTGCCGCACACGCCCAGCGCCAGCGTTCGGACCAGGATGGCGCCGTCGGAGAGCGCAGGCTCCGGCACGTCGTCGAGCCGCGCCGAATTGGGCACGCCGGGCGTGACGGTAATCGCGCGCATAATGGTGGTCCTCGGTGGGTATTGCGCTCGCGCCTCCGCCCCCCGCGACGAGCCAAAATGAGATGACGCTCGGTGGAACCAATGGTTCCCGCGCTGCGGCATCAACGCGCCGGCCCTTCGGACGCCCCTGTCGCATTTCGATCATTGTGACGGAACCCGGAGGCCCCCTTCCGCGTTCAGTTAAGACGTGCTGACAGTAAGGAGGTCGTCGACATGGAGGCGCTGGGGCAGAGGCGCTGGGCCATCGCCGAGGGCTATATCCCGTCCGAGAGTTCGTTCTCGGATCGCACGTTGATCTCGCACGAGACGGCCTGCATCCTGAATGCCACAGACCGCGACGCGCACGTGGCAATCACGATCTTCTTCGGTAATCGCGAGCCGGTTGGGCCGTACCGGGTGACCGTCGCGGCGCGCCGCACGCTGCATCTTCGCTTCAACGATCTCGACGATCCGCAGCCGGTTCCCCGCGATACCGATTATGCGTCGGTATTCGAGTCGGACGTGCCGATTGTGGTGCAGCACACGCGAATGGACTCGCGTCACGCCGAGATCGCGCTGCTGTCGACTATCGCCTACGCGGCGGAGTGAAAGCGCGCGCTTCGCGCGAACTGCGTTCCGCCCATCTTACCGGCATCGGTTGCGATTTTTGAGCGCCTTTTTCGCCACCTGCGGGTCGCTTTCATGCGGCGACTCCGCAGGAACAAAGGAACTATCGGCCTGACCGCAGGTTATTCCGTCGGCATCGGAGATACCCCCCATGAGTCTTGTTGTTGTGTCCAATCGGGTGGCGAAAGCCAAGGCAGATGAGCCGATTGCTGGCGGCCTCGCTAGTGCGCTGCTGCCTGTTGTCGAGGAGTGCGGTGCGATTTGGGTCGGATCGAGCGGCCGCTTGCGCGATGCGTCGCATCGTGAATCGTTTGCCGAGATCGAGGCGCTGGGAGCCGGGGCGATCGCGACCGTCGACCTGCCTGCCGCCTCGTATCGCGGCTATTATGAGGGCTTCGCCAACTCCGTGCTGTGGCCCGCGCTGCACTCGCGTCCCGATCTCATTCGGGCCACGCTCGACGATTACCGCTGCTATCGCGAGGTCAACGCGTTCATGGCACGCGGCCTGCTTCGCTTCGGCCGCGCCGACGCGACGTACTGGATCCACGACTATCATTTCCTTACGCTCGGCGCCGAGCTGCGGCGCCTCGGCGTCACGCGCCCGCTCGGCTTCTTCCTGCACACGCCGTGGCCGAACCGGAGCGTCATGCAGGGCGTGCCGCATCATCGCGAGCTCGTCGAAGCGTTGCTCGCCTACGACCTGATCGGTTTCCAGACCGAAGACGACAAGCAGAATTTCGCCGACTATGTCGCCAACGAGCTAGCCCTCGACGTGGTCGAGGGCGGCATCGCGCACAAAGGGGGGGTCGCGCATATCGCGGTCTTTCCCATCGGCATCGACGCCGATGCGTTCGCGTCGCGCGCCGTGAAGGCCGTCTCCCGCCATGAGTTCGCACGCCTGCGCGCGAGCCTGCAGGGCGTCAAGCTCGCGATCGGCGTCGATCGCGTCGACTATTCAAAGGGCCTCGACAACCGCATCCGCGCCTTCGACCGCATGTTGTCGTCGCAGCCGGCGCTGCAAAGGGAAGTTTCACTGCTGCAGATCGCGGTGCCGTCGCGCAAGCAGATCCCGACCTACAGTCAGCTCAATCGCGATCTCGCGACGCTGGTCGGCGAGGTCAATGGCCGATATGGCGAAGTGGATTGGGCGCCCGTGCGCTACGTCAACAAGGGTTATGCCCAGTCGACGCTCGCCGGCTTTTATCGTATCGCGCAGGTCGGGCTCGTCACGCCGCTGCACGACGGCATGAACCTGGTCGCCAAGGAATACGTGGCGGCGCAGAACCCGAATGATCCGGGCGTGCTGGTGCTCTCCGAGTTCGCCGGCGCCGCCAAGGAGCTCGACGCGGCCGTGCTGGTCAATCCGCACGACATCGACGGCATGGCGCAGGCGTTCGCTCGCGCCTTCGCGATGTCGCTTGATGAGCGGCGGGAGCGCTGGTCGGCGATGATAAGCGTCCTGCGAAGTCATTCGGTGCAGCGATGGTTCGCCGACTTCGTGGCGGCGCTCAAGGGAACGCGCCCGGCGGAACAGCCGACCATCGTGACGCCAGTGCCCGCGCCGGCCTTGAGTTATCGGCCGGAGCGGCCGGCCGTCGGGCTGCCCTGATCGACGCCCGGCCGTTCATCCAGACTGAGCAGGGCTCTCGCCCGCACGGCGACGGAAGACTTTGCCGCCGCACTGCGGGCAACCTTTTTCCTTGAGCGCCTCGATGGTCGCAGGCGCATCGTTCTCCCCGAGAACTGTCTCGGCCCCGCACGCGGTGCACACGTACACCCGCGTCCGCGGGTTGAGTTCGGCGGTGTAGAGCGGTCCGCTCCACACGGGCGGGTCCGCGTCTGCCGCACGTACCTGGACGAGCTCGAACAGGTCGCCGACGCCGCCCAGCACGCTCGCGCCGAGATAACGGTTGAAGCCCGGATGCACGGCACGGATCGCAAAGCCCAGATCGAGAATGGCGCGCTGCAATCCGGCAAGCGGCGCGGCCGGCCATTGCGTGAACGAGAAATAGCAAGCGCCGTCGCCCTTGAGCGCCGCGGCCCCACGGGCGAGAAAAAGCTTGGCGCCCGGCAGCGTGTAGGGCGGGTCGGTCGCGGCCACGTCGAAGCCGCCCACGAGCGCGGCGGGCAGGGGCACGCGCAGGTCGTGCTCGACCACGTCGATGGCGATTTGTTCGCTTTCGGCGGCCGCGCGCAGGAACGCGGCGCGGCGCGGATCGGACTCTATGACGGTGACGCCGCGCGTGAGATCGCTTTGCCGCAGCGCGCGGCCGACGAGCCCGATCGCGACCGAGAGCGAATCGTCATCACCGAGGACGAGCACCCGCTTGCCCTCGAGCGCGCCGGTCTCGAGCATGAGCAGGGCGCGCAGGACCGAGGTCTCGGGCGTGCACGGGCATTGATCGAGCGCCACGTCGACCGACGGCGCATCGGCGATCAATGCAGCGAGGCGCTCAACCGATCCGGTCAACGCGGCCGGAATGATGAGCCTGCGGCCCGCGCAGGCCGGGCACGTCGCATCATGCGTGGCGCCGAGACCGAGCGCGCTCTCGACAAAGTCGCGTCCCGTGGCGGTGAGCGCGAGACCGTGCTTGCGCTCCAGGAAGCCCGCCTTCTCGAGCTCGCGCCGGATCGCGGTGGTCACCGGCAGGGGCAGCCGCGCTTCGCGGGCGGCGTCCTGCAGGCGCAGCGAGCCCGCCCGGTAGACGGCGCGCAACACCGCCGCGACGCCGGCCGGGCCTTCACGCAGCCGCGTCGCGCGCGCGACCATTTCGAGAATGCCGACGTCGTCCATGCGTGCCTTTTACGCGAACGCCAACGATCGCGCCACGGTCGCGCCGGCTGTGCTAGAGCATGCTCCCGAAAAGCCTGCCCCGACTTGATCGGGCGCGGATACCCGATTGTCGGCGAGCGCGCTGACGGAGATGGCGATGGCGGATAATCCGGCCGACCGGGTCGTGTTGCGACGGCTCAAGCCCGAGGACGTGCCCGCGATCGCGCAATTCGAGTGCGAGATCGCCGAAATCTCCTTTCCGGACGATCCGGTGACGGATCTCGCGTTCTATGAACGCAAGCTGCGGCTGGCGGTCGACGATCCGAAAAGCGGCGCGATGGTCGCCGAGGCGGACGGCCGCATCGTCGCGTGGGCGTGGATCGGCGTGCGCGAGAACTTCATCACGCACGAGCGTTACGGCGAGCTGCGCAGCTTCTATGTTGTGGCCGATTTCCGCGCCACCGGCTACGCCATGAGGCTCATGCGCGCCTGCCTCGATCATTGCGCGACGCACGGGCTCGCGCGCCTCATGGGGCGTACCCACACCGCCAATGAGGCGATGCAGTCGGTCTACGAGATGTATGGCTTCGAGGCGAAGCACGTCACCTATGAGCGCCGTGTCGAGCCGGCGGCCGGGCGCCCTCCCGAAGCCGCGCGCACACCCGCGGCGCGTCCGCGTCCGGAGCCCGGGCAGGGGCTGTTTCGCCGCCAGCGCGATCGGAAGAAAAAGCGCTAGAGCGTGATCCCGAAGAGAATTGCCGTACCTGATACGGGTGGATGCGGCTTTCGGAAAACCTCGGGCTCAGAGAACCATCAGTGCCGCGAGCGCGCCGAGTGCCGCGGCAAGGCCGATCGCTTTGCGCGCCGTCATCGGCTCGCGCAGCACGAGAATGCCGAGCGTGGCGGTGACGACGAATCCCATCTGTGCGATCGGGACCAGCACGCTTGCGGGCCCAAGCGCTACCCCGTGCAGCATGAACAGGAAGGCGAGGATCAGCACCGCGGCGGCCGCGGCCGTGTGCTTCCAGATCATCGCGGGCGGTGCGACCTTTCCGTCGACGATGCGCATGAATGCGGTCGCGAGCACGATGAAGACGGCGGCCTGCGATGCCAGGAGTGTCTCGGGCAGGGTGCCATGACGCAGTCCCATGGTGTGGCAAAAGTTCGCGACCCCGAGCGCCAGCGTCGCGATGAGGACGGCGCCGAGCGAGCGGCGGTCGATCTCCGGTCCCTTGCCGCGCTCATGGCCGCCGAGCAGCAGCCAGATGGCGGCAAGCGCCAGGACGAGGGCGGCCGGCATGGCGAGCCGCACGGGCTCGCCGAGCACCACGATCGCGAGCACTGCCGTGATGAGGAAGTTCAGGCGGAAGATCGGCGCGCTGATGCTGACCGATCCGCGCGCGAGGCTGCGGAGGAAATTGTAGAAACCGATGAAGAAGAACAGGCCCGCGAGCCCGCCCCAGGCGGCGGCAGGACCGATCACCAGCGTGCCGGTGGCCCAGGCGTAGAGCATGATGGCGGGCGCGAAGCACCACGCCTGGCCCATCAGGAAATGATGCGGCTTCACGCCTGCTGCGGTGGCATTCTTGTAGATGAAATCGCCGAGGCCGTAGCAGACCAGCGCCGCGAAGGCATATCCGGTCCCGCCGGTCATGCGATATCCGTCATGTCAGGAGCCATTGCGAGCCCGGGTCTCGCCTTCGGCGGGCCCAAAGATGAATTCCACGAAGCAATCTCGTCCAGCATATGCATGCGTGTGCCGACCGGGATTGCTTCGCTTCGCTCGCAATGACTCGCGTCGATTCGTTTGATAGATCATAGCCGCTATAGCGCATGTTTCGGCGAAGTGGATACCGGTTCGGCGACAAGTACATGCGCAAGATGTGCCGGGAGGCGACACGTGAACAAGCATGGCCGGGCCGCGCGACGCGCGGTGGCGATCGGCGGCTCGATGTCGGGACTGTTTGCTGCGGCATTTCTGCGCAAGATCGGCTGGCAGGTGGACGTGTTCGAGCGTTCGCCGGTCGAGCTGGTCGGCCGCGGTGCCGGCATCACGACCCATCCAGAGCTGCTCGAGGCACTGCAATTGACCGGTGCCGGCATGCGCGATCTCGGCATCATGGTCGAGCGCCGCCGCGTCATCGACCGCAAGGGACGAATTATCGCCGACAAGCCCTTCCCGCAGATGCAGACCTCGTGGGACCGGCTGCAGCGCCTGCTGCGCGCGGCGCTGCCGGCCGAGAACTATCATCTCGGCTGCAACTTCGAGCGCGCCGAGCAGGACGGCAGCGAGGTCGTGGCGCACTTCACCGGCGGGCGCCGCGAGCGCGCCGATCTCCTGATCGGGGGTGACGGCGTGCGCTCGGGCGTGCGCGCGCAGTTCGCGCCACAGGTTCAGCCGGTCTATGCGGGTTACTACATCTGGCGCGGCGCACCCAACGAGGCCGATCTCGCACCCGAGACACTCGCGAGCATCTTTCCCCACTACACATTCTTTTTGCCGGAACGTCAGCAGGTGATCGGTTATCCGATCGCGGGCCTCGACGGCGACCTGCGGCCGGGCAAGCGGCGCTACAATTTCATCTGGTATCGCGTCGGCGATGCCGCGACGTTGCGCGAGATGTGCGTCGACGAGAATGGGCGTCAGCACGAGTTCTCAGTGCCGCCGCCGCTGGTGCGCAAGGATCTGATCGCGCGCCTGCACGATGACGCGCGGCGCGAGCTGCCACCTGCCTTCCTCGACGCGTTGCTGAAGATCAAGCAGCCGTTTTTCACGCCGATCTACGACTTCTCCGCGCCGCGGCTGGTGTTCGGCCGCATCGTGCTCACCGGCGATGCGGCGTCGAGCGCGCGCCCGCATATGGGCTTCGGCGTCTCCAAGGCAGCCGACGATGCCCGCGCGCTTGCCGAAGAGCTCGCGGGCCAGGACGATGTCGACCGCGCGCTCGGACAATTCCAGGCGCGCCGCGCGCCGATCGGCGACCGCATCATGATGCATGGCCGAAGGCTCGGCACACATCTCGGCGTCGATCTCAAGACCGACGAGGACCGCGCCATGTGGAAGATGCTGCAGGACTATCGCGCCATGGTGGATTGGATCGCCGTGCCGAATTTTTTGGCGGCATAATTATTCTTCTCGTCATGCCCGCGACATAGGCGAGCGAAGCGACGCCGTTCTTCGAACGGCTATGCCCGGCCATGACGGTGACGAGAGGCAGAGACAGGATGACCGACCTCCCCACCCCGGACCACGCGCGCAACATGCGGCTGATCGGTTACTGCGATCAGGGCGGCCGGCCGGACGGCGTTCAGATCATGGTCGAGCGTGGCTTCGCCTACATCGGCCACATGTTCTCCAAGGGCTTCAGCGTCGTCGACGTGCGCGATCCGCGCGCACCGAAGCCGCACGCCTACGTCGCGGCACCGCCTGGCACCTGGAATATCCATCTCCAGGTCCACGGCGATTTGCTGCTCGTGATCAATGCCAAGGACATGTTCGCGGAAGCCGCCTTCGCGGACGAGCGCGCCTACTATCGCAACCAGGTCGGCACCGTCGTCGGCACCGCGCAAGCCCGGGCGACGGAGGCAATGCAGGCCGCACGCGACTGGACTGCGGGCCTTGCAGTCTACGACATCTCGACGCCGGGATCGCCGCGCCGGATCGGCTTCATGCCGGTCGCGGGGGGCGGCATCCATCGCATCTGGTACACGGGCGGACGCTGGGCCTACGTGTCGGCGCTGATCGACGGCTTCACCGATTACATCTTCGTCACCGTCGACATGGCCGACCCGACGCATCCGCGCGAGGCCGGGCGCTACTGGTTGCCCGGCATGAACCAGGCGGCCGGCGAGACGCCGTCATGGGCGGCAACTCGACGCTATGGCCTGCACCACGCGATCGTGAATGGCGATACCGCCTACGGCGCCTGGCGCGACGCCGGCCTGGTGATGATCGAGGTGGCCGACCGTAGCGCGCCCAAGCTGATCACCCATCGCAACTGGGCGCCGCCATTCGGCGGCGGGACGCACAACTGCCTGCCGCTGCCCGACCGCGATCTCCTCGTCGTGCTCGACGAGGCCGTGCTCGATCATCAGGAGGACGGGCTCAAACTGATCTGGCTGTTCGACATCCGTGAGCCCGCGAACCCGGTCAGCATTGCGACATTTCCGACGCCGCACGAGGACGATTACAAGGCGAAGGGCGCGCATTTCGGCCCGCACAACATCCACGAGAATCGGCCGGGAAGCTTCGTGAGCTCGGAGCTGATCTTCGCGACCTACCAGAACGCCGGGGTGCGTGTGTTCGACATCCGCGACCAGTATCGGCCCGTGGAGGTCGCAGCCTTGGTCCCGCCGGCGCCGAAGCGCCTTGTCGACCATCGGCCGAACCGCGCCTGCGTCATTCAGTCCACCGACGTATTCGTCGACCGCAATGGGATTGTCTATTGCACCGATTACAATGCCGGGCTTTATATCATGGAATATCTAGGCGGATGACGGTGTTGTGCCGGGACGCCGCGGACCAAGAACCCCGCAAGCGGGTTAACCGAAGGAGGACTGGCTCATGCCCATTCGTATCAATCGTCGCAAATTCCTGGCGACCACCGCGGCGGGCGCTGCCGCGAGCGCGATCGCCAGGCCGGCGATTGCCCAGAATGCGCCGTTCAAGATCGGGTTGATGACGGTAAAGACCGGCCCGCTTGCGCAGGGCGGCATCCAGATGGAGCAGGGCATCACGACGCTGCTCAAGGAAAAGAACAACGTCCTTTCGGGCCGCAAGATCGAATTCATTTCGGCCGATACCGGCGGCAATCCGGCGGGCGCCAAGACCAAGGCGCAGGAGCTCATCGAGCGCGACAAGGTGAATGTCATTCTCGG
>DASXCK010000547.1:0-1684 GCA_036491235.1 Xanthobacteraceae bacterium
TCGGCGTCGTCCGCGTTGGTGAGAATGAACAGGGACGGGCCGCCCGCGTAGGCGGGATGATGCTCGACATTGTAGAGCATCGATTTCTCCCGCGGCGCGACCAGCGTCGGCCGCGCGTCGGGAACGCGCAAATCGAGCAGCCAGGACTCGGAGCTTTCATGGTCGTGGATCGAGATCTCGGCGAAATGCAGCGACTGAACTTCCCCGATGCTGACGAAGTATCCGGGATCCTGCGACTCGTAGATGAGCACGTCGTCGGCCGCATCGGTGCCGACGCGATGGCGAAAGACCCGCGTCGGGCGGTGCTGGGCGTCGAGCCGCACGTAATAGAAAGCGGTCGCGTCCGCGGTCCACACCATGCCGCCGGCGACGTCCGGGACGCGATCGGCGAGGTCGGCGCCGCTCGCAAGGTCGCGCACGCACGCGACATAGAGTTCGGAGCCCGCGTCGTCGTACGACCAGGCGAGCCTGCGGTGGTCGGGCGCGTGCGAGGTCGGACCGAGGCGGAAGAATGCCTTGCCGGCGCCGAGCGCATCGCCGTCGAGCATCAGCTGCTCGGGCCCGCCCGCGCGCGGCGTGCGGCAGATCAGTGGGTGCTCGCCGCCTTCGCGATAGCGCAAGAAATATGCGTAATCGCCGTCGGGCTGCGGCACCGACGCGTCGTCCTCCTTGATGCGGCCCTTCATCTCGGCGAACAGCGTATCCTGCAGCGCGCGCGTATCGGCGAGCGCCGCGTCGGTATGAGCGTTCTCGGCTTCCAGGTAGGCGCGGATCGTGGGGTCGAGCACCGACGGATCGCGCATCACGGTCTGCCAATTCGGCGCCTTGAGCCACGCATAGTCGTCGGTGAGCGTGACGCCGTGGCGGGTGGTCGTGACGGGGCGCTTGTCGGCGCGCGGCGCCTCGTGCTCGTCGATCATGCGGATCACCGGATGGCTGTGCGGATGCGGGGCACCGGCGTCCGGCTTGGCAGTGCGGGCGCTCGGAGGCGTGGGCTGATGGCCGTTGAACTAGGCATTTGCGGCGGCGTCCTCAAGGGACGTCCGGTTGCGCGGGTCCGGCCGGTTGCGGCGCGGGGCCCACGTCCGGCGCCGGAAGGCTGGCGATTGCTTGGGCACATCATGGAAATACGTACATCGTCGCCCCGGCTTCATTTGAATTCTCACAATCTCTTCTTGCCTCGATCAGCGCTCGATAGTAATGGTCCTAGATGTTGCTGTTCTCGATTCGGCAGGTGTGAGAACAAGGCGGCCGTCAGGCCGTACGGGCGCGACTTTTCGCGGCCGGGATGCGACAGGGTGCGACGGTCCGCGGGCCAACAGGAACGGGCGATGAGCGAAAGCACGACAGGAACCAACTTCATCGAGCTGACGGCCAGGATCGTCGCAGCCTATGTCAGCCATAACAGCGTCTCATCCGGCGACCTGCCGGGCCTGATCAATCAGGTGCACGGAGCGCTCGCGCGGGTGACGACCGGCCACAGCGAGGTGCCGTCGGAGCCGCTCAAGCCGGCCATATCGGTCAAGCGGTCGATCACGCCCGACCACATCGTGTGCCTGGAGGACGGGAAGAAATTCAAATCGCTCAAGCGGCACCTGCGCACGCAATACAGCATGACGCCGGAGGCCTATCGCGAGAAGTGGGATCTGCCGCCCGACTATCCGATGGTCGCGCCGAATTACGC
>DASXCK010000548.1:0-10194 GCA_036491235.1 Xanthobacteraceae bacterium
GGCTTCGGCGACGTCGGCAAGGGCTCGGCTGCCTCGCTGCGCCAGGCCGGCTGCCGCGTGATGGTGTCGGAGATCGATCCGATCTGCGCGTTGCAGGCCGCGATGGAGGGCTACGAAGTCACCACCATGGAGGACGCGGCGAAGCGCGCCGACATCTTCGTGACCGCGACCGGCAATGTCGACGTGATCACGGTCGACCACATGCGTGCCATGAAGGACCGCGCAGTCGTGTGCAACATCGGCCACTTCGACTCCGAGATCCAGGTCGGCGCGCTGAAGAACATGAAGTGGCACAACGTCAAGCCGCAGGTCGACGAGGTCGAGTTCGCGGACGGCAAGCGCATCATCCTCTTGTCGGAAGGGCGCCTCGTGAATCTCGGCAACGCCATGGGGCATCCGAGCTTCGTGATGTCATCGTCCTTCACCAACCAGACGCTGGCGCAGATCGAGATCTGGACGAATCCGAGCAAGTACCAGAAGAAGGTCTACACGCTGCCCAAGCACCTCGACGAGAAGGTCGCGCGGCTGCACCTCGACAAGATCGGCGTCAAGCTCACCAAGATGACCGACAAGCAGGCGAGCTACATCGGCATTCCGGCCGCCGGCCCGTTCAAGTCGGATCAGTATCGGTATTGAGCTCGAGCAGCCGGCAGCAGCCTGCCCGGAGCATGGCGACGTTTCCTCGCGTCGCCATCACGCTCCGGCTCGTCACTGCTCGAGCCCGGCATCGCGAATGCCCTGGTCGATCATCGCGCGATGAGCATCCCGCAGCGCGAGCGCCAGATCGGCATCGGCCGTGCTGAAGGCCGCGATATCGAAATGATGGATGATCCAGTGGCCGGCCAGGCGCTGCGACATGAAGTAACGGTTCATGTCGCGGAATGGCCCGATCACGTCGCCGTCGATGACCCGCAAAAAATGGCCGGCATGGTCGTAGACCAGAAACCGATCATATCCGAGCTCCTGGAGGCGCGAGATCGCCGCGATCGACTGGCGGCATGCATCCTGGCGCACATCGAGCGTATACTCGAAAAACAGGATCGGATGCGTTTCTGCAATGACGTCGCGCGACGACAGCAGAATCTCGAAATCCAGGCCATCCGTGTCGATCTTGATGAGCCGCGGTCGCGCGAAACGCGGATGATCGCGCAGGATGTCCGATAGGGGCCGCATCCGGACCGTCCGGCCGCCCACTTTTTGCGGTGCCGTCGGCAAAAACACGGCCGTACCGTTATGGCGCCGAAGCTGCTCGACCGGGACATCGCCGGCAGGCGCGCCGACCAGGCACTCGACAACCTCGATTCCCGCGGGCAAGCGGGCGAGATTCTTGCGCAAATACGCCGCGAACACCGGCTGCCCCTCGATGCACAGAACCGGCACGTCGAGGTGATGGCAGATCAACGCCGCGGTATCGCCGACGTTGGCGCCGATATCGATCGCCGCCAGGTCCGGATACTTTCGCCCGGCGATTCGCGCGATCTCCGCCAATGGCGGGGCGTCCATGCGCTCGCTCTTGTGCCAAAGGTCCAATTGATGGTCGGGCGACAATGTCAGCTCAAATCGCCCAACCCGATAATCCTTGGCGATGCCGAAACGCTTACGGAATTTTCGATATGCTTTATCGAGACGATTGCCGAAAGTCATGCTTGACCCTTTAGGTGCCGACGCCTGCGCTCGCGCGCCCTCTCTCCCGCGCGTCCGCATGCCCCCTGCTTCGATCCTATCGCGGCGGAGAATGGCGAGGAACTCAATTATTCCTGTGGCCGTATCGTCACGATCACGAAGCGGTCCGGCTTGTCGTCCGTGCCGAAATAGCGTCGCGTGATCTCGACCTCCGTTCGCCGGCCGACGGGTCCGCGCGCGGCGCGCGCCGCGAGCGCCTGCATGCACGTGCTTTCCGCCACCGGGCACACGAGCACGATGCCGTCGCGCGCGACCTGCGCCTCGTCGATCCAGGGCGTGATCGGCGGATTGACGATCTCGAGCGGGGCCACGTCGGCGGGCAGGTAGAACAGGACGCCGTAGAGCACGTTGTTGTAGCTGCCGAGGAAGCGCAGCGGGCGATCGGTGGTCGCGCGCCACGCCTGCACTATCGCGCGTGCGACGCCGCCGTAATGGGTCGCGTAGTTCGGCACGCCCTGGCGATGGATCACCCAGGCGATCAGCGGCGAGAGCGCGAGCGCGAGCAGCGGAAACGCGATCGCGACGCCGACGATGCGGCGTGCCGCGGCGCGCGAGACGACGATCATTGGCGACGACAGCAGCACGACCGGCAGCAGGCTCATGCCGGCGATCGCCCATAGCGAGGTGACGACCTCGTGCGCCGCGATCGCGAGGACGGTCGGCACCGCGAGCGGCAGCCCGAAGGCGAGCACGGCCAGTCTGCGATCGGGAGCCAGTGGCCAGGCGATGTCGCGCAGTGCGGCCGGCCCCGGCCAGGCGGCGAGCCCGACCAGCACGGCCGGAGGCGCCACGTAGGCGGCGGCGCCGATCACGTAGTTGACGCCGGACCACAGGCACTCGAGCGGCGTGCCCGGATGCGTATCCATGGCGTAGCCAAACGGCGTGAAATCGTGCGCGACAAGCCAGACGATGTGCGGCGCCAGCGCGGCGAGCCCGGCGAGAACCGTCACCCACGGCGCCGGCGAACGGAAATAGGCGGCGCGGCGCGTGTCGATGACCGCCGCGAGGCCGAGGCCGAGCAGCAAGACGACCGACCAATACTTGCCGAGCATCGCGGCCGCGGCCGCAACGCCTGCGAGCGCCGCCAGCAGACGGCTGCGCGTCTCGTAGGAGCGCAGGAAGAGCGCCGTTGTCGCCGCCCACAGCGGCAGCATGACGGTGTTGGCGTTGTACTTGAGCGCGTGGAAATTGAAGAACGGAACGAGGGTGAGGAGCGCGAGGCCGACGACCCGCTTCTCCGCATCGAGATAATGGCCCGCGATCCGCCACGCGATCCACAGCGTAACCGTCGCGACCACCATGGCGAACAGGTAGTAGGACCAGTCGGCAAGCGGAAAGACGCTGAACCAGGCGCGAACCAGCCAGGCACCGAGCGGCGGGTGTTTAGGCGTGCCCCACGTCACCTCGCGCGACCAGGCGACCATCTCGCCCATATCGAAGTGCACGTCCTGGCTGCCCTTGGCGATCGCCCCGTAGAGCGCCCACAGCCCGCAATAGACCGCGAGCACGCCCACGACCGCGCGCCCGCGGCGCGCCGGATCAGTCAGCGCCGCGATCAGGCGATCGAGCGCCGCTTTGACCCCGATGGGAGTCACCAAGGCCATCAAGTTCCAGGGCCCCGCATTGATCCCGCTGCATTGAATGTCGCGCGAGGCCGGGATATCACCTATCGGGGCGGCCGCGATAGGTTCAGCGTAGCCATCGAGACGAGGACGTGGTGGGCGGATGAGCGTTCTGGTCGAGAGCAAGACGACCCCGATCACGCGCGTGCCCGGCCGTCCGGCCCCCGAGCTCAGCATCGTGGTTCCGACTTTCAACGAGCGCGCGAACGTGCCGCTTCTGGTTGCACGGCTCCAGCGAACACTCGACGGCGTCGATTGGGAGGTCATCTTCGTCGACGACAACTCGTCGGACGGAACCGCCGCCGCAGTGCGGGCGCTGGGCGAAGGCGACGCGCGCGTGCGCTGCATCCGCCGCATCGGGCGGCGTGGGCTCGCGGGCGCCTGCCTCGAAGGCATGCTGGCGAGCCAAGCGCGCTTCGTCGCCGTGATGGATGCCGATCTGCAGCACGACGAGACGCTGCTCGCCGGGATGCTGACGCGGCTGCGGCCCGGCGACATCGATCTCGCAGTGGCGAGCCGCTACGTCGGCAGCGGCTCGGCCGAAGGCCTAGCGGGCCGCCGCGCGAATTACAGCCGCTGGTCGACGAACGTCGCCCGCAGGCTGCTGCGGGTCAGCCTTACCGACCCGATGAGCGGCTTCTTCATGATCCGCCGCACCGCCGTCGAAGAGCTGGCGCCGAAGCTGTCGAGCCAGGGCTTCAAGATCCTGCTCGATATCGTCGCGACGGCGGCGGGCGGGCTGCGCATCACCGAGCTGCCGTACGTCTTTCGCGAGCGCCAGCACGGCGAGAGCAAGCTCGACGCCCGCATCGTGCTCGACTTCTTCGCGCTGGTCCTCGCCAAGCTCACCGACGACGCGGTCTCGTTCCGTTTCCTGATGTTCTGCTTCGTCGGACTGACCGGCGTTTTCATCCACATGGCGTCGCTCGCCGCTATAGTCGATCTCGGCGGGCTCACCTTCGGCGCCGCACAGGCCGCCGCGACGGTCGGATCGATCGCCTGGAACTTCGTGCTCAACAACGCCCTGACCTATCGCGACCAGCGGCTTGCCGGCTGGTCGTTCGTAACCGGCCTCGTCCGGTTTGAGGTGATCTGCGCGGTCGGCGCCCTCTCCAACGTCGGGGTGGCGACCTGGATCTACGACTACGACCCGCGCTGGTGGGTCGCCGGGCTGGGCGGCGCCTTGATGGGGGCGGTTTGGAACTATGTGGTCAGCGCCGCATTCGTATGGCGGGCACGGTAAGCGGCGCCTGAAAACTAACACGATTCGGCTTCACGCTGGGTTCCCAAGCAGGCGGCCTGCCGGTAACTTGGCTTTAGCCATTCGGGCCGAGCATTGTGCGGACATCGTGGCGTGCGTTCGCACCCCGGCAGACGCGCGAGAAGACGCACCAGAAGACGACCATGTGCCGATGGATTGCCTACCGCGGTGAAACGATCCCGCTGGAACATTACGTCACCTCGCCCGCCCACTCCCTGGTCGAGCAAAGCATCCGGGCGCTCGAATCGACCGCCGCCACCAACGGCGATGGCTTTGGGCTGGGCTGGTATGGCGAACACCCCGAGCCGGGGCTCTACCGCGAGGTCCGTCCGGCCTGGTCGGACGAGAATCTGCGCTACCTCTGCCGCCACATCCGCTCGCACCTCTTCTTCGCGCATGTCCGCGCCGCGACCGCGACGCCGACCACGCGGCCTAACTGCCATCCGTTCGTCTCCGGACGCTGGATGTTCATGCACAACGGCGCGGTCGGGAACTGGGCGCGGGTCCGCCGCAAGGTCGAGAGCCTGATCCCGGATGCGCTTTACCCGTCGCGCATCGGCACCACCGATTCAGAGGCAGTGTTCCTCGCGATCCTCGGCGCCGGCGCCGACCGCGATCCCATCGGCGCGACGCTGCGCACCCTCGGGGCGCTCACGGAAATCGGCCACGCCTACAAAGACCCGCTGCGGTTCACCTCGGCGCTGACCGACGGGCGCAACCTCTATGCGTTCCGCTTTTCCGCCAACGACGCCGCCAACACGCTCTACTACCGCACGTCGGACGGCAACCTTCTGCTCGTCTCCGAGCCGCTCGACGCCGACCGCGAAAGCTGGATTCCGGTGCCGCCCGATCACATGGTGATCGCGCGCGCCGGCGAGCGGGTCGAGATCACCCCGATCGATCTAGCGATGCGGATCGCGGCGGAGTAGATCATTTCCGTCATTGCGAGGCAAAGCGCGGCGAAGCAATCTGGCACTGCGCATACCGACCGCGATTGCTTCGGCCTGCTACGCAGGCCTCGCAATGACGTTTACACTTGGCAAACCGTCTTGAAGCGCTCCATCGCGGTCCCGAGTACCTCGTCGCCTGGGCGCGACCACCAGTCCTCGGAAAAGATCTCGACTTCCTGGGTCCCGCGATAGCCGGCGGCCTCGATCATGCGGCGAACTCTTGGGAAATCGATCACGCCGTCGCCCATCATGCCGCGGTCGGTCAGCATGTGACGGGTCGGCACCAGCCAGTCGCAGATATGGTGGCCGATGATCCGCGCGCCGGCGCGCGCGGTCTCGCGCGCGAGGTTCGGGTCCCACCAGACGTGATAGGTATCGACCGCGATTCCGAGTCCCTCGCCCAGCTGGTCACACAAGTCGCTCATCTCGGCGAGCGTCGAGATGCAGCCGCGGTCCGCCGCATACATCGGATGCATCGGCTCGAGCGCGAGCGGCACTTTCGCGGCGCGCGCATGCGGCAGCACGGCCGCAAGCCCATCGGCGAACATCCGCCGCGCGCCGGCAACGTCGCGCGAGCCCTGCGGCAGGCCGCCGCCGATCAGGACGATGCATTCGGCGCCGATTGCGGCCGCCTCGTCGATCGCGCGTTTGTTGTCGTCGATCGCTGCCTTGCGGCCGGCCGCATCGGCGGCCGGGAACAGCCCGGCGCGGCAATAGCCGGTGACGCGTAAGCCGTGATCCCGAAAGAGCTGCGCCGCCGCGGCGGTGCCGGTCTCAGCCACCATCTCGCGCCACGGCGCGACGCCCGCAAAGCCGTGCCGCGCCGCCGCCGCCACCGCCTCGCGCATGCTCCACTGCTTGCGCACGGTGGCGAGATTGAGCGACAGGTCGACCGTCACGAATCAGTTCCGGCGAGGAAGTCGAAGTCGCAGCCGCGATCGGCCTGGGTGACGCGCTCGACATAGAGCCGGCCGTAGCCGCGCGCGGGCTTCGGCGGCGCCTTCCAGGTGGCGCGGCGGCGCGCGAGCTCGGCCTCGTCGACCAGGAGATCGATCTTGCGGGCGACGGCATCGAGGCGGATACGGTCGCCGTCGCGCACCAACGCGAGCGGACCGCCGGCGGACGCTTCCGGCGTCACGTGCAGCACGACAGTGCCGAACGCCGTGCCGCTCATGCGCGCGTCGGAGATGCGCACCATGTCCTTGATGCCTTTGGCGCCAAGCTTCTTCGGGATCGGCAAGGCGCCGGCCTCCGGCATGCCGGGCGCGCCGATCGGGCCGGCGTTGCGCAGCACCATGCAGTGGTTGGGCGTGACGTCGAGCGCCGGATCGTCGATGCGCTTCTCGAGATCGGCAAGCGAGTCGAACACCACGGCGGGCCCCTCGAATTTGAACAGCTCCGGCGTCGCGGCCGCAAGCTTGATGGCGGCGCCATGCGGCGCGAGGCTGCCGGTCAGGATCGCGATCGCTTCTTTCGGCCACACCGGACGATCGAGCGGACGGATCACTTCGTCGTCGGTGTAGGCGGGCCAGCGCTCGACGATCTGCCCGAGCGTCTCGCCCCCGACGGTCGGCGCCGCGAGATCGAGATGGTCGCGCAGGCGCCGCCACAGCGCCGGCAGGCCGCCGCCGGCATGGAAATCCTCCATGAAGAAGCTGCCGGCGGGCTTGAGATTGAGCAGCACCGGCACGTCGCGGCCGACGCGGTCGAACTCGGCAAGATCGAACGCGAGCCCGGCGCGGCCCGCCATGGCGGCGAGATGCACGATCGCGTTGGTCGAGCCCGAGGTCGCCTGCAGCACAACGGCGGCGTTGCGCAGCGCGGTCTTGGTCATGATCTGGCGTGGCGTCGGGCCGCCGGCTTTCGCCATTTCGACGGCGCGCTTGCCGGTCGCCTCCGCGAGACGGATGCGGTCGGACGACACCGCCGGCGCGGTCGCGGCGCCCGGCAGCGTGAAGCCGAGCGTCTCGGCAAGCGTCGCCATGGTCGAGGCGGTACCCATCACCATGCAGGTGCCGGCGGTCGGCATGAGCTGGTCGTGCGCGCGCCCGAGCGCCTCCTCGTCGAGTCTGCCCGCGCGGTAGTCCGCCCACAGGCGGCGACAATCCGTGCAGGCACCGAGCCGAGTGCCCTCGTGGCGGCCGGCGAGCATCGAGCCGACCGGCAGCACGAGCGTCGGCATGTCGGCAGACACGGCGCCCATGACCTCGGCCGGAATGGTCTTGTCGCAGCCGCCGATCACGACCGCCGAGTCGAGCGGGAGCGCCTTGAGCATCTCCTCGACGTCCATCGACATCAGGTTTCGCAGGAGCATCGAGGTCGGATACGAGAACGCCTCGTGCAGCGAGATGGTGGGAAACACGAACGGCAGCCCGCCGGCGAGCCGCACGCCGCGCGCGATCGCGTCGGCAAGCTGCGGTGCGGTGCGATGGCAGGGATTGAAATCGGAGGCGGTCGACAGGACGCCGACGATCGGGCGATCCAGCGCGTCGTCGGTGTAGCCCGCGCCCTTGAGGAATCCGCGACGCAGGAAGAACGCAAACTCCTCGTCGCCATATTGAGCCAAACGCGACCGCAGACCACGCTTCATGAGATAACCCCGCAACATTCTTCGGCGTCATCGTCCGCGCAAGCGGACGATCCAGTAACCACGGTGACTGCTGGTGTGTACTGGATCGCGCGCTTTCGCGGGCGATGACGGAGGGGCTATTGCTCGATCAGGGAATCGCTTCTGTCAACGCAAATATACGACCCGCCCGGCGGGGGGACCGCTCGGGCGGGTCGATCGAAACGGCGCGGGGTGGATGGGGCGCACGCGCCGTTCGACTGGGCCGAGGTCGCGAGACCTCAGAGCTCGAATACGTCAGTCGCAGACCTTGACCGAGCGGACGAAGTGGCCCCAGCGGTCATGGCGGGGCTCCAGATGACAGCCGTAGTAATAGCCGTCGCTCGCAATGGCAGTGCCAATGATCGCGCCGGTCGCAAAGCCGAGGCCGACGCCGCTCCAGCCGAAGTGCGGGTGATGCGCCTGCGCCTGCGTGGTGGCGAGAGCAGACGCAGCAATGGCGAACGCGGCAACGGCCGCGGCGAGCTTGGTCTTCGTCATGGGAGAAAATCCCTTACAGGCGTTGCGGATGCGGCCGTGAGGACCGGGATGCTCATTGGTCGCGCGAAGCGCCCCGTGGGTTCAAACGGCGCGGCGGCATAGGCATGTCCCCGACGCCCGCAATTTGCTCTAGGATGGCCGCCTCAAGCCAAGCATTTGCTCAAAGGGACTGACGGAAAATGGCGAAGAACAGGGTCATCATCACCTGCGCGATCACGGGTTCGATCCACACGCCGAGCATGTCGCCGCATCTGCCGGTCACGCCCGAGCAGATCGCCGACTCGGCGATCGGCGCCGCCGAGGCGGGCGCCGCGATCGTCCATCTGCATGCGCGCAATCCCGAGACCGGGCGGCCCGACCAGTCGCCGGAAGCGTTCATGAAATTCGTGCCGCGCATCAAGCAGCGCACCAATGTGGTGATCAACCTCACGTCGGGCGGCGCGCCGACCATGCGGGTAGAAGAGCGCGCGATGCCGGCCTCGACGCTCAAGCCGGAGGTCGCGAGCCTCAACATGGGCTCGATGAATTTCGGACTCTACCCGATGCTCAACCGCTTCAAGGAGTTCAAGCACGACTGGGAGCAGCCCTACCTCGAGGCGACGCGCGACCTGATCTTCCGCAACACGTTCAAGGATATCGAGTATGTGCTGAGCACGTGCCAGGACAACGAGACGCGGTTCGAGTTCGAGTGCTACGACGTCGGCCACCTCTACAACCTTGCGCACTTCCTCGAGCGCAAGCTGGTGAAGCCGCCGCTGTTCGTGCAGACGGTGTTCGGCATCCTGGGCGGCATCGGCACGCATCCCGAGGACGTGATGCACATGCGGCGCACCGCCGACCGGCTGCTCGGCCGCGAGAACTATCGCTGGTCGGTGCTCGGCGCCGGGCGCAATCAGATGCCGATCGCCGCCATGGCGGCCGCGATGGGCGGCAACGTGCGCGTCGGCCTCGAGGATTCGATATGGATCGGGCCCGGCAAGCTCGCGACCTCGAACGCCCAGCAGGTCGGCAAGGTGCGGCAGATCATCGAGGGCCTCGGCCTCGAGATCGCGACGCCCGACGACGCGCGCGAAATCCTCGGGCTCAAGGGACCGGATCGGGTGAATTTCTGACGGCTGCCGCCGTCATCGCCCCGCGGAAGCGGGCGATCCAGTACTCCGCAGCGAACCGCGTGGCACCGTCGGTGCCTGATGCTGCCGTTCGTGAAACTGGATTGCCGGCTTTCGCGAGCAATGAGGCCGGAAATTAAATGCGATTCAGAACCTAAAGCGGAACTGCGGCCAGGCGCTGTGGCCGATGTGGCGGATCGGACGGCCGGCGCTGACAAACGAATAGCTCGTGTTGTCCTGCGATCCGATCATCACGGCTTCGACCATGGGCTCGGCCATCGGTCCGGCCCCGGCCCAGGTGATGATGAAATTCGAAGCCGGACCGCCGCGCACGTCCTCGGCCGGAATGACGACCTCGATCGTGCCGAGCGGCCGCATCGCGATCGGATCCTTGAGATAGCTTTGCACCAGCCGTCCGGCGCTGTCGTAGTATTCGATCCGCTCGATCACCAGCGGCTTGGTG
>DASXCK010000549.1:0-7080 GCA_036491235.1 Xanthobacteraceae bacterium
ATAGGCGAGCAAAACGACGCCGTTCTTTGAACGGCTATGCCCGGCCATGACGAGGCGGGTCCCTTAATACCGCGAGAACTCCTGCCCTTCCTTGACGACGAACTCCAAGAGGTACGGTGCCCCGCCGTTCACCACGTCGACCGCGCCCTTGATCGCCGCAACGATGTCGGCGGGCCTCTCGACGCGGCGTGACGCGACGCCGAGGCCCTCGGCGACCTTGGCGTAGTTGCCGCCGACATCGAGTGCGCCGTATTTCTGCGCCGAGATCTTCAGCACGCTGCGCTCGGCGGCCATGATTCCGTTGTTGAACACGATGGTGAGGATCGCGATGCGGTTGCGCGCCGCCGTCTCGATGTCGAGGCCGGTCATGCCGAATGACGAGTCGCCCATCACATTGATGCAGAGCTTGTCCGGCGCCGCGAGCTTGGCGCCCATGACGAGGCCGAGGCCGTAGCCGAGCTGGGTCGACTTTCCCCATCCCATGTAGGAATGCGACGCCGTCGTTTCCCAGAACGGCAGGAGCTGCTCGCGCGGGCTGCCCGAGTCGTGGGTGACGATGGTGTTGGCGCGGTCGATCGTGCGCATCAGGTCGCGGATGACGCGATACTGGTTGATCGGCACCTCGTCGGAATCGAGGTGTTTTGCCCACTCGGCGAGCCACTCGCGCTTGATGCCCGCGACCTGCTCCTCGAGGGCGGCGAGCGCCTTCGCATCGCCGGTACGCTGGCGGCCGACCTCGGCGATCAGCGCGTCGAGCACGAGCGCGGCGTCACCCACCAGCGCGAGGTCGACACGATAATCCTTGTTGATGTCGGCGGGGTCGTTGGTCGAATGGATGATGGTCTTGCCGGGCGGCACGCTCGGTCCGAAATTCGTCTTGGTGAGGCTCGAGCCGATGGCGACCACGAGGTCGGCGCCTTTGAGGAACGCGGCGAACATCATCGGGCTCGATCGCGTCGCGGCGCCGAGCGCGAGCGGATGACTCTCGGGGATCGCGCTCTTGCCCGGATTGGTGGCGACGACCGGCGCCGGCAGCAATTCGGCGAGCGCGATCAGCCGCTCGCTCGCATCCGCGTAATGCACGCCCTGGCCGGCCCACAGCACCGGATGCTTGGCGGCGAGGAGCATGCGCGCAGCCGCCTTGACGGCATCGGGATCGGGCGCCGCGCGCGCGATCGGCACCGGCGTGTAGTCGACCTTGCCCTCGAAGGTCGCCTCGAATACCGGGTTCGGCACCTCCACCAGCACCGGTCCCGGCTTGCCGCTGCGCATCGCATGAAAAGCGCGGCGCATCAGGTCGGGCAATTCCTGCACCGAGGAGGCCATGGCCGACCACTTGGTCACCGGCGCGAACACCTCGGCGGCGCGGAACGTCGGGCTGATGTACTGACGTTCGATTCCCGCGGTGGCGGGGATGACGAGCAGCGGCACGTTCTCCGAATAAGCCTGGGCGACGCCCGCAAACGCATTCTCGATGCCGGGCCCGTGCTGCGCCGCGAACACGCCATGCTGGCGGCCGCGGCGGATGCGCGAGAAGCCGTCCGCCATGCCGACGCCGACGCGCTCCTGCCGGCACAGGATCGGACGCACGTCGATCGCGGCGCAGGCCTCGATCAGCGGATTGCGCGGATAGCAGGCGAGGAATTCGGTGCCCTCACGCTTGATGATCGCGGCAATGACGTCGGCGCCGTTCATACACGTCCCCCGGGTTGGTCGCGCCCGCTGCACGCGACGGAGCACGATGCCGGAATGCTAGCGCGCTCGGCGCAGTCGCGTCACCAAGTTTGGATCACTGATCCTGCTGCAGCCCGAACTCGCGGATCGTACCCTCGACCTCGGTGCGCGTCTGCTCGATCACCTTGCGCAACGCGTCGGGCGAGGACGATTGCGGAATCGATCCCAACTTCGTGATCGCCTGCTGATAATCCGGCGAAGCGACGATCGTCGCAATCGCGCCGTTGAGCCGCGTGATCACGTCCGGCGGCGTGCCTTTGCCGGCGCAGATGCCGAGCCAGCCGAAGCGCACGAAATCGATGCCCTGCTCGCGCATGGTCGGCACCTCCGGGATGGCGGCGAGCCGCGCCGCGCTGGAGACGCCGATCAATTTGAGTTGCCCGGTCCGCGCCTGCGGGATGACGCCGATGACCGGCGATACGTAGAACTGGATGCGCCCCGGAATCAGGTCCGGGAGGACCATCGGGCCGCTGCGATAGGGCACCTTGGTCATGCTGATGCCGGCGAGGCGCTCGAGCTGCCTGGCGAAGAGCTCTTGCGCCGATGCGGTGCCGATCGACGCGTAGCGGATCTCGCCGGGATGCGCCTTGGCGTAACGCGTGAACGATGCGATGTCGCTCGCCGGCACGGCATTCGCGAGCGCGACGGCGTAGTAGTATTTCGCGATGAGCGAGATCGGCGCGAGGTCGTCCAGCGCAAAGCCGGGGCGGCGGTAGGCCGCCGCATTGATCGATTCGAAATGCGTGCAGAGCAGCAGCGTGTAGCCGTCGCGCGGCTGGGCGAGCACGTCGCGCGTCGCCACTATGCCGGCGGCCGCGGGCTTGTTCTCGACCACGACGCGCTGCCCGAGCGTGTCGGAGAGCTTGTCGGCGACGTAACGCGCGGGGATGTCGGTCGGGCCGCCCGCCGCAAAGCCGACGACGAGGCGGATCGGCCGGGTGGGATAGGCGTCCTGCGCGAAGGCGGCGGCGGGCGCGAGAGCGAGAGCAGAAGAAACTGCGGTGATGAGTGCTATGTGCAGGCGTCTGGTTGGCTGTGACATGACCATGGACGTTTCCGTTTCAAACGTCATGCCCGCGCTTGTCGCGGGCATCCACGTCTTTCTTGCTGATGATCCAGTAAAGAAGACGTGGATGGCCGGGACAAGCCCGGCCATGACGATGATTCCACTACCCCCACAATATCTTCGTCGCGAGGCGCGCGCCTTCGGCGAGGCTGGCAAACTTCGCCCACACGATCTCGGGCTCGACCTCGGGTCGCTCGTTCGGCGCGAGCGTCGATGCAAATCCGCAGTCGGAGCTCGCCATCACGCGCTCGCGTCCGACGATTTTTGCCAGCCGCACGATGCGCTCCGCGACGAGCTCCGGATGCTCGACGATGACCGAGGCGTGCGTGATGCACCCCGGTATGAGCACCTTGCCGTCCGGCAGCTTGACGTTCTCCCACACCCGCCATTCGTGCTCGTGGCGCGGATTGGCCATCTCGAACGAATAATGGCCGGCGCGAATGGTGACGATCAGGTCGGCAAGCTGCTGGAGCTCGATGTCGCTCGTGCGCGGCCCCATGTTGATGCCGTAGCAGGTGTGGTGGCGCACCCGTTCGGACGGCAGGTCGCGCAGCGCGTGGTTGAGCGCATCGACGCGGCGCCGCGCCCAGCCGCGCGTCTCCTCGATGCTCAGGCCGGGGTTGAGCATGTACTGCATGGCGAGCCGCGGGTCGTCGATCTGCAGCATGAACCCCGCCGCGACGATTGCGCGATACTCTTCGCGCAGCGCGTCGGCGACCGCGTAGAGATGCTCCTCTTCGGTCTTGTAGTAGCGGTTCTCCATCAGCCCGACGCAGCTCGACGGCGACACCGACGGCATGAACGCATCGACGCGACCGGCATCGGCGAGGGCGGCCTTGAGATTAGTGAGGTCCTGTTCGAGCTGCGCTTGGCCGACATAGCGGATCGGCCCGGTGCAGGCGAAGCGCGTCGGCTGCGTGCCCGAATGCGATCCGTCGCGGTAGAAGGTCGGAAATCCCTGGGTCTCGCGCGTGACGCGCCGCCCGGCCGCTGGCGTGATCGGCTCGATCCCGCCGAGCCGGTCGGTCACATAATACTGGAAGCTGATTTTCGAGAACTCGCCGTCGCTGACCACGTCGATGCCGAGCTCGCTCTGCCGGCGCACGATCGCCTGTACGCCGGTGCGCAGCTCGTCCGAAAATGCCTTGGCGTCGACCGGCTGCTTCTGCGTGCGCGCCAGCAGCATGGCCGAAAGGCGAGCTGGGCGGGGGAGGCTGCCCACATGGGTGGTGACGATGCGGCGGCGGCGTTCGTCCGGCAGGCTCATGAGGCAAAATCCCGGGTCGGCAGGAGGATGGAGGGGACATCGCATGCGCCCGCACGAAGTGCAATCCGGGGCGGGAGAAGCTGCGGCACCGCCGCCCTACACGCGGATGCGGAGTTCGTGTAGCCTTGCCGCAATGCTGCCTGCTGGCGTCACGACGTCCGCGAGAACAACGGCAGCGATCGTGACGCGCAATGATAAGCGCGTCGAGGGGAAGCGCAGCATGATCCCCGAAAAGTGGAATCCGGTTTTCGGAAAGGATCATGCTCTCCAACGTCGGGGGCACCGTCATGCCGTATCGCCGTCGTCAGCTTGACCGCCGGACATTCCTCCGTCTTGCCGGCGGGGCCACCGCGCTGTCGGCCCTCTGCGGCCCGGCATGGGCGGAGACCTATCCGTCGCATGCGGTGCGGATCATCGTCGGCTTTGCGGCCGGCAGCACGACCGACATCCTGGCGCGCCTGCTGGCGCCATGGCTCACCGCCCGGCTCGGCCAGACGTTCATTGTCGAGAACCGTCCGGGCGCCGGCGCCAACATCGCGACCGACGCGGTGGTGAAGTCGCCGGCGGATGGCTACACGCTGCTCATGGTCGCGCCGGTGGCGGCGACCAACGGCTGGCTTTATCCGCATCTGAGCTACGATTTCCTGCGCGACCTCGCGCCCGTTGCGGGCGTCGTCCGCGTGCCCAACGTTCTCGAGGTCAATCCCGGGCTTCCAGTGAAGACCGTCCCCGAGCTGATCGCCTATGCCAAGGCCCATCCGGGCAAGCTCAGCTACGAGTCGGCCGGCGTCGGCACTGCGAGCCATCTTGCGGGCGAGATGTTCAACGGCATGGCGGGCGTGAAGCTGCAGCACGTGCCATATCATGGCGACGGGCCCGCGATGATCGACCTGATGGGCGGCCAGGTGCAGGTGGGCTTCGCGACCATGACGGCTTCGCTCGGTCATATCCGCGCCGGCAAGCTGCGCGCGCTCGCCGTGACCACGGCCAAGCGCTCCGACGCGCTGCCCGATATCCCGTGCGTCACCGATTTCGTGCCGGGTTACGAGGCAAGCTCGTGGTTCGGCGTTGCCGCGCCGAAGAACACGCCCGCCGAGATCGTCGACAAGCTCAACCGCGAGATCAACGCAGCTCTTGCCGACGACAAGGTCAAGGCGCGGCTCGCCGACATGGGCGGCATGTTGCTCGCCGGATCGCCCGCCGACTACCGCAAGCTCATCGCGGACGAGACCGAAAAGTGGGGCAAGGTCATCCGCGCCGCCGGCATCAAAGCCGAGTGACAACGTTCATTTGTGGCTGATCTCGCAGCGCCGACGCATCGCGGGCGTCGACGGCGCGCGCCTGCCGAGATTGCCCGCGTTGCAACCATATTCCGGTGAATACGTTGAACAGCACAGAGTTCCCCGCTGTCCGTCACGGACGCTTCTTGGACATTTGCTCACCGGTTCCATGCGATGCAAGACAAGCCGGACGATATGGAGCATGCGCCGGCTGCCGAGACGCCGCACGCGGGTGACGATGCGCCCCGCCGCAGCCAGACGGCCGCCGCCGGGCGCGAATTTCTCCACGCCGTCCGCGGTGATCTCGCGGCACTGACGCACGAGCTTCGCCGCTACCTCGTGGCCGCGAGTCCGCGCTGGGCGCGCGCGTCGCTGCGGGCGCTGAGGCCGGATGGCGGCGCCTGGGCACACACCACCGGCAAGGTGTTGCGCCGGTTCGCGCTTCGCGTCGGCATCGTCGTCGGGATAGTCGCGATCGTCGGCGCGCTGGCGTTCGGGAGCGGCATGGTGTGGGCGCTCAATGGTCTCCAGCTCAACGATGCGCAGAATCAGCCGGAGCAACCGAGCCTGCTGCTCGAGGCCGCGAACGGCACGCCGCTCGGGCGCATCGGCCCGCTCAAGAGCGCGAACAAGTCGCTTTCCGACTTTCCGCCCGTGCTCATCAATGCGGTGCTGAGCATCGAGGACCACCGCTACTACCAGCATTACGGCGTCGACCCCGTCGGCATCCTGCGTGCGGCCCATAAAAACGCGGAGGCCGGCGGCATCGTCGAGGGCGGCAGCACGATCACGCAGCAGTTCGTGAAAATGCGCTACGTCGGCGACAATCGCACCTATACGCGCAAGCTGCGCGAAGCGTTCGCTTCCTTTTGGCTCGAGTCGCATCTCGGCAAGAAGGAAATTCTCCGGCGCTACCTCAACCAGATCTATCTTGGCGCCGGCGCCTACGGGATGGCGGCGGCGGCGCGCATCTATTTCGACGAGGATTTGCACGACCTCACGCTGGCGCAGGCCGCAATGCTCGCCGGCCTCGTCCAGGCGCCGTCGCAATACAATCCGTTGGTCCATCTCGACGTCGCGCAAACGCGCGCCGCGGCCGTGCTCGACGCCATGGTCACGTACCACGCGATCGACGCCGACGCCGCGAACGACGCCAAGGCCCATCCCGCGGTGCCGAAGCTCGCGCCGCGGTTGGCGCCGGCGCGCTCCTGGTTCACCGCGTGGGTCGGCACGCAGGCGCCCGCGGTGATCGGTCACCAGGGGGGCACCATGCGGCTGCGCACGACGCTGATGCCCGACGTGCAGAAGATCGCGCAGGACGTCCTCGACGCGGCGCTGGCCGCCCAGGGGCGCCGGCTGGGTGTCTCGCAAGGTGCGCTGGTCGCGATGCGGCCGGACGGAGCCGTGCTGGCGATGGTCGGCGGGCGCGATTATGGCGCGAGCCAATTCAACCGCGCGGTCGCGCCCAACCGGCAGCCCGGCTCGGCGTTCAAGCTGTTCGTCTATCTCACGGCGCTGCGCGCCGGCTATACGCCCGACGACAAGATCGATGCCGGTCCGGTCAACATCAGGCACTGGCACCCGGAGAACTACGGCAACGAGCATTACGGACGCATGACGCTCGCCGACGCGTTCGCGCGTTCGGTCAACACCGCGGCGGTGCGGCTCGCCATGGGCGTCGGCCTCAATCGCGTGATCGCGACCGCGCGCGATCTCGGCATCGACACGCCGCT
>DASXCK010000550.1:0-5353 GCA_036491235.1 Xanthobacteraceae bacterium
CGCAAGGGGCGCACCGCCGACAGCGCGTCGGCGGAAAACGCCTATGACGCGCTCAAGAAATATGCCCGCGACCTCACCCAGGCGGCGCGCGACGGCAAGATCGATCCGGTGATCGGCCGCGACGAGGAAATCCGCCGCACCATCCAGGTGCTCTCGCGGCGGACCAAGAACAATCCCGTGCTCATCGGCGAGCCGGGCGTCGGCAAGACCGCGATCGTCGAAGGTCTCGCCCAGCGCATCATCAGCGGCGACGTCCCTGAGAGCTTGCACGACAAGAAGTTGCTCGCCCTCGACTTGGGCGCCTTGATCGCCGGCGCGAAATATCGCGGTGAATTCGAGGAGCGTCTCAAGGCGGTGCTGCAGGAGGTGACGTCCTCCGACGGCGGCATCATCCTGTTCATCGACGAGATGCACACGCTGGTCGGTGCCGGCAAGGGGGAGGGCGCCATGGACGCCTCCAACCTGCTCAAGCCGGCGCTCGCCCGCGGCGAGCTGCACTGCATCGGCGCGACGACGCTCGACGAGTACAAGAAGCACGTCGAGAAGGACGCCGCGCTCGCCCGCCGTTTCCAGCCGGTGTTCGTCTCCGAGCCGACCGTCGAGGATACGATCTCGATATTGCGCGGCCTCAAGGACCGCTACGAGCAGCACCACGGCGTGCGCATCACCGACAGTGCGATCGTCGCGGCCGCGACGCTGTCGAACCGCTACATCACCGACCGGTTCCTGCCCGACAAGGCGATCGACCTGATCGACGAGGCCTCCGCGCGCCTCAAGATGCAGGTCGACTCCAAGCCGGAGGAACTCGACTCGATCGACCGCGAGCTGGTCCGCTTCAAGATCGAGCAGGAGGCGCTGAAGAAGGAAAGCGATGCGGGTTCGCAGGAACGCCTCAAGCGGCTGACCACCGAGGTGGCGGAGCTCGAGCGGCGCTCGGCCGACCTCACCAGCCGGTGGAAGTCCGAGAAGGAGAAGCTCTCGGATGCGCAGAAGCTCAAGACCGAGCTCGACCAGTTGCGCACTGAGCTCGCCAACGCCCAGCGCCGCGGCGAGTACCAACGTGCCGGCGAGCTCGCCTATGGCCGCATTCCCGAGCTCGAGAAGAAGCTCAACGCCGTCGAGGCGTCGGAAGGCAAGGGCGCCATGGTCGAGGAGTCGGTGACGGCCGACCACGTCGCGCAGGTCGTCTCGCGCTGGACCGGCGTGCCGGTCGACAAGATGCTCGAGGGTGAGAGGGAGAAGCTCCTGCAAATGGAGCAGAAGCTCGGCGGCCGCGTGGTCGGCCAGGCGGAGGCCGTAAGGGCCGTGTCGACCGCGGTGCGGCGCGCCCGCGCCGGACTGCAGGATCCGCACCGCCCGATCGGCTCGTTCATGTTCCTGGGGCCCACCGGCGTCGGCAAGACCGAGCTCACCAAGGCGCTCGCCGCTTTTTTGTTCGACGACGATAACGCGCTCTTACGCATCGACATGTCCGAGTACATGGAGAAGCACGCGGTGGCCCGCCTCATCGGCGCACCGCCCGGCTATGTCGGCTACGAGGAGGGTGGGGCGCTGACCGAAGCGGTGCGTCGGCGGCCCTATCAGGTCGTGCTGTTCGACGAGATCGAGAAGGCGCATCCGGACGTCTTCAACGTGCTCCTGCAGGTGCTCGACGATGGCCGCCTCACCGATGGGCAGGGCCACACGGTCGACTTCCGCAACACGCTGATCGTGATGACATCCAATCTCGGCTCCGAGTTCCTGGTCGCCCAGCCGGACGGGGAGGACACCGACGCCGTGAAGGAGCAGGTCATGGCGGTGGTGCGGGCGAGCTTCCGGCCCGAGTTCCTCAACCGGGTCGACGAGATCATCCTCTTCCATCGGCTCAAGCGGGCCGAGATGGGCGGCATCGTCGAGATCCAACTCGCCCGGCTGCAGAAGCTGCTCGACGAACGCAAGATCGTGATCCACCTCGATGCCTCGGCGCGCGAGTGGCTCGCCGACAAGGGCTATGATCCGGCCTATGGGGCACGGCCGCTCAAGCGCGTGATCCAGAAAGCGCTGCAGGACCCGCTCGCCGAGTTGATCCTGCGGGGCAGCGTCAAGGACGGCGACACGGTCGAGATCACCGGCGGCAAGCAGGGCCTCGCCTTCAACGGCAAGGTCGCGGCCGCGGCGTGACAATCGCCGCATCGTCATGGCCGGGCTTGTCCCGGCCATCTTACTTCGCTGAGAGACCAAATGCGTCGATGCCCGCGACAAGCGCGGGCATGACGGCATTTGGAACTGCTACTGAATCCTATCTCGCCGCGGTGCGTGTCGGCACGGCGGCCTGCGCCATGATGCCGTTGATGCGGTCGCGCTCGCGGTCGAAGCTCGTGAGTTCGGTGCCTTCCAGCACGCGGCCGCGCGGCAGCTTGACCTTCATCGGGTCGACGAAGCGGCTGTTGATGATGATCTCGTAATGCAGGTGCGGGCCGGTGGCGAGGCCGGTCGAGCCGACATAGCCGATGACCTGTCCCTGATGGACGTGGGTACCGACCGCCATGTTGCGCGCGTAGGCCGACATGTGGCCGTAGGCGGTCTCATAGCCATTGGCATGGCGGATGCGGATGTACTTGCCGTAGCCGTTCTTCGGGCCAATCTCCTCGATCTCGCCGTTGCCGGAGGCGTAGATCGGCGTGCCGCGCGGCGCCGCCCAGTCGACGCCCGTGTGGGCGCGCACAAAGCCTAGAATCGGGTGTTTGCGCATGCCGAAGCCCGACCGCATGATGCCTTCGGCGACCGGCTTGCGCACCAGGAACTTCTTCGCGCTCTTGCCGGTCTCGTCGTAGTAGTCGACGAGGCCGTCGGCGGGCGACGTGTAGCGATAGAACTTCTTCGTCTCGCCGCCGACCGTGAGCGCGGCGAACAGCACGTCGGTCTTGGCGTCTGCGGCCGTCCCGGTCCCCTCGTCGTCATAGAGCACCTGGAACGAGTCGCCCGGCTCCGCCTTGCGCTGGAAGTCGACGTCGTAGGAATAGATGCGGATGAGGTCGTCGACGACCGGCCGCGGCACCTGATTGCGCAGCGCCGTTTCGTAGATGCTCTGGTAGAGCCGCACGCCGCTGCCGTCGTCCTGGTCTTGCTCCTCGGTATTTTCAGTAACCGCCGTCTCGGCGCTCTGCACGTCGACCGGCACGTACTTGCCCATGTCGGAGAGCGCCACAACCGCCTCGACGGCGGTGTCGCCGAGCAGCATGACGCGCGCGGGCTGCTGGCGTCCGTCGGAGCCGAGGATCGGCGACATGAGGACGCGAACCTTTTCGCCGTCCTTGAGGCCGCCGTCGCGGCCCTTGGCGCCGAGAAGCGCGACGATCGCCTGGATGTCGTCGGCGGGTGCGCCGAGATCGCGCAGGATGCCGGCGACACTGTCGCCCTTCTTCGCCGCGACGGTGCGGTCGCTCGAGCCGGTGCCGCCGGTCGTCTGGCTCGCGGTCTTCGGCAGAAGCGTGATGTTCTCCGGCACGCCGCGCGCGCCGAAGCCGGCGTAGAGGTCCTCCGCGTTCTCGGCCGCGTAGCCGAGCCGTGTGTTGGGCGGCGTGCTGGCCATAAGATAGCGCGGCGGTTCGACGCTGCCCGTCCAGTTGGCGGCGTCGCGCACGCGGGCGATTACGTCCTCGATCGGCACGATCGCGGTGACGCGCACGCGCGGCAGGATCGCGGCAAGGTCGCGGGTGACGAAGGAGACGGCGTCGTCAGGCTCGGGGGCGGCGGCTTCCTCGTTCGCGCCCGTCGTGCTGTTGTCGGCGAGCATGCGCTGCGGGTTGAATGGCGCAAGATTGGCGGTGAGCTCGGAGGCCGACAGCGCGAGGTTGGTCTCGACGCGCACCAGCTTGCGCTTGCGCATCACCTCGCGGTTGCCGACCTTGCTGATCGTGGAGATCGGGATCACCTGGCGCGCCAGATTGGCTTCGCCGAGCGCCGGCAGCCGGTCGCTCTTGTGCGAGACGTTCTTCTCGGCGGCCACGTCGGGCGCGGGTGCCTCGACGGCCGTCGCGCTCGCCGCGAAGTTGGCCTCGCCGTCGAGCGAGGCAAAAACGGCGCCGCCCATCAGGGCCGCGCCGCAAAGGCCGGTCAGGATCGTGCCGCTGAACCATTGCACCGAGATGCGCCGACGGTCGACACCGACGCCCGTCTCGCCGTCGACCGACAGCGGCGGTTCGTTGCCGAGATCAATGCTTGCGGAAACGGCGCCCGCACGTTGCGGGCCGCGCTGCTTCACGTGGTCCAAGCGCTGTCCCCTGCCTGCGGGCGGTTGCGCGCCAACCGCCGTCCCATGCCGCCCCGGCACGAACCTCCGGGCCTCCCATAGACGCGGCGAATGTGCCGCGCCCCCGTCACGCAACCCGCGGTCTCTCCCCAAGGAGGCCGCCGGGCGACCCAGTGCACCACACCTCGCAAGGCTGAACCACCGAGAACCGCAACCTCGTCCGAGGAATGTGGCTGGAGTGCGGCAACTGCCCGGCCGAATTCCCGCTCTCGTGCGCCTCCCATCGAGCCGTGTCACGCAGCTCCGCATCGCCGCGCGTCCGATCGGCATTTCGGCCGATCGTCGACCTGGATTTTTTTCCACCGCGATCATATCAGCATTGAGCCGATCGAGGTGCTCTGATTGCGCGGCCGGCGGCGTGCCGTGTGCGTAAGCGTCGCCAGCGCAATCCGAACAACGTCATGATTTCAGAGCTGCTTTTTGCGACCACCGTTCGCCGTCGTGCGCCCGCAAAGGGTGTGTGAACCGCGGGCTCGCGGCACTGCTACGATTTTGTGAAAGTCGGTGTTGACATCGCGAGCAGGGGGGGCCTATATACGCCCACACGGCGCCGCCGCCGCCTCGGTGCGATGGCGCGCCTCCGAAGCTCCTCACTGATACTCTCGGTGATCATCCCTCCGATCTCGGTCGGAGGGATGGGTTTCGGCGGTCTCCGGGAGATCCGGAGAGAGGGGCCTTCGCGGCCCCGGGCTGTTTGACAGGTGAATCAGAAGAAAGAGAAACGTGGACGGCGGAGTCCTTGCGGACCGCTTCTACGGCGGAGAAATCCGTTCGCAGTTGCGGTCGTTGGAAGAGACTTCGGCGGTACACGTTTCTTGGTCAACACTATGGTCACGCAAGTGATCAGAGTGGGACCTCGTCAAACGTTGTGATCAGCCGGTTCAAGTTCTCAATCCAACCTGAGAGTTTGATCCTGGCTCAGAGCGAACGCTGGCGGCAGGCCTAACACATGCAAGTCGAGCGGCCGTAGCAATACGGCAGCGGCAGACGGGAGAGTAACACGTGGGAACGTACCCTTCAGTTCGGAACAACCCAGGGAAACTTGGGCTAATACCGGATACG
>DASXCK010000551.1:0-15955 GCA_036491235.1 Xanthobacteraceae bacterium
CTCGCGGTTACCTGTACTTGAAGAGAAATGCGTTTTTCAGCGATAGCGTCAATGTCAGCATTGACATCAATGGCCTGCTGTCGGGCTCGGATAGCTCGTCCACGCAGCAAATCACCTCCATCCTCACCGAATTGGCTCAAGTCGCTGGGCAGATCGGCGCTGGAGGGTTTCCTGGGTTTGCTGCCGACGTCAAAAAGGGACCACAGGACCCACGACAAAGATGCTTCAGTGCCCTTGCCGAGTTGATCAAGCCGGGACCATACTATGTGAATTATGCTTATGGGAGGCAGTGGTCGCCGCCCACAGCATGGTCTGATCAAGGCGTAAAACTTGAGTTCAAGCTCGCGCCTCTCGCCACCTGGACCGGACCGGCTCGCTTCGACCACGCGGTGCAGGTGGTAGCGGCCAACGGCAAGACCAGAGTCGTCCGCTGGCACGACGGCCTGCTCGCGTTTTATCCGGTTCCGGCCAAAGCCACGCTCGCGTGCATCGTTACGACGCCAGGCGCGCGCCCAACATCGGATACGATTTTTCTGAGCGCCCCGTCGATCATAAATCTCTACACTTCGAGTCAGTTTGTGAATCCGCAGCGCGATTTTCTGACCGGCCCGCAGGACACATTCACCTTCAACGCCGGGATGATCGTGGGGCACAAATACGGAAGCCAAAGCGCCGCGAAGACGGTCGTCGATACGATCACGGCGCCGATCCGCGCACTTATTCCATCGGTTTCGGTCCAGCAGAGTACGCAAGTGCAAACTGGCGGCGGAAAGGCCGATCAAACGACGACGACGACCCAGACCACGACCGGAGCACCCAAGTTCCCGTAGTCATCCGTTCGACTGTTGCGCGGGACAGGGCATGGGGCCGTGCTATGGTTCGCGCCTCGGGGGAGCGCAACTTCGGAGACTCAGGCCATGGACACGATCAAGCCCCTCTTCACCGCAACGGCGACCGCGACCGGCGGACGCAACGGTCATACCGAGGCGAGTGACGGAACGGTGCGCGCCGATCTATCGGTGCCGAAAGAGATGGGCGGTCCGGGCAAGCCGAACACCGCGACGCCGGAGCACCTGTTCGCGGCCGGCTATGCGGCCTGCTTCGGCGGCGCCATCGATTTCGTCGGCCGCCAGCACAAGAAGAATGCCGCGAATGCGCGTGTGACCGCGGACGTCAGCATCGGCCCGCGCGACGGCGGCGGCTTCGGTCTCGCCGTGAAGCTGCATGTCGAGGACAAGAGCCTGCCGCAAGCGGAGCTCGAGGCGCTGGCGAAGGAAGCGCACGAGAAGATCTGCCCCTATTCGCACGCGACGCGCGGGAACGTGGACGTGCAGATCGACGTGAAAGGGGCGTAGAAGCGGGTAGACCGGGCTACGCGCTAGCACGTCATGGCCGGGCTTGGCCGTTGGAAGAACGGCTTCGCTTCGCTCGCCTACGTCCCGGCCATCCACGTCGTCTTTGCCAGATCGTCAAGACGTGGATGCCCGGCACAAGGCCGGGCATGACGGTGAAATCACACCCCCACCGCCGCATCCACCGCATCTCCCAGCCGCTCCACGATCATGTCGATCGCGGCTTCATCAATAATGAACGGCGGCGCCAGCAGAACGTGGTCGCCGCGCCGGCCGTCGGCGGTGCCACCCATCGGGTAGACCATCAGGCCGCGCGCCATGGCCTCGTGCTTGACGTGCGCATTGATCTTGCGCGCCGGGTCGAACGGCTCCTTGGTGCCGCGGTCGGCCACGAGCTCGAGGCCCTGGAAGAGGCCGCGGCCGCGCACGTCGCCGACGAAGGGATGATTGCCGAAGCGCTCGCGCAGGCGGCGCTCGAGATGCGCGCCTTGCCGGCGCACGTTGGCCAAAAGATCGTCGCGCCGCATGGCGCGCTGGACCGCGAGCGCGGCCGCGCAGGCGAGGGGATGGCCCGTATAAGTATGGCTGTGCTGGAACGCGCCGGAGCCGTGCGCGATCGTCTGGAAGATCTTGCCGCTGAGCATGAGCGCGCCGATCGGCGCGAAGCCGCCACCCAAACCCTTGGCGATCGCCATCAGGTCGGGGCTGATGCCTTCCTGCTCGCAGGCGTGCAGCGTGCCGGTGCGGCCCATGCCGCACATCACCTCGTCGAGGATCAGCAGGATGCCATGGCGGTCGCAAATCTGGCGCACCGCCTTGAAGTAGCCGGGGACAGCCGGGACCGCGCCCATGGTGGCGCCCACCACCGGCTCGGCCACGAAGGCGATGACGTTCTCGCCGCCGAGCTCGTCGATCTTTGCTTCGAGCTCGCGCGCGAGCCGTTCGCCGTAGGCCTGCGGTGTCTCGTCGGGGCGCTTCTCGCGATATTCGTAGACCGGCGACACGTGGTGGGTCTCGATCAGCAGGGGCGCGAAATCGCGGCGCTGCCATGCGCGGCCGCCGATCGCGAGCGCACCCGCCGTGATGCCGTGATAGCTCTGCCGGCGCGCCACGAGGTAGCGGCGCTGCGGCTCGCCGCGCTCGACGAAATACTGCCGCGCGAGCTTGAGCGCTGCCTCGATCGCCTCCGAGCCGCCGCTCACATAGAAGACGTGGTCGAGCCCGGCCGGCGCGTGCGCGACGAGATCCTCGGCGAGCTCCTCGGCGGCCGGCGTGGTGAAGAAGCTCGTGTGCGCATATTCGAGCGTGTCGAGCTGCGCCCGCATGGCGGCGAGCACGTCGGGATGCGCGTGCCCGAGGCATGACACCGCCGCGCCGCCCGAGGCGTCGATGTAGTCCTTGCCGTCGGCGTCGCGGATGAAGATGCCGCGGCCCGAAACGGCGACCGGATAGCGATGCGCAATCGATCGGTGCAAGACGTGGGTCATGCGCGGGAAGTTATCGCTGTGCGGCCCGGCTTGCAATAACTGTTTCATTTGCGTAACATTCAAAAAAAATGTTTCATTGCCGCACGCGCTGCGCCAGGGACGAGAGCGGCGAACCCGAAGGGAGAGTCGAATGAAACGCACAGGCTTCGCTGCGTCGATCGCGGCGGCAGGGCTCCTCGCCGCCACTGCACTTACGACAATCGCGCCCAGCGCCTTCGGCGCGGATCCGATCACGCTCGGCTGGGTCGGACCGCTGTCGGCGCCCGGCAACTTTGCGAGCGGCCAGGAGATGCAATGGGCCGATCAGCTTGAGGTCGAGCAGATCAATGCGGCGGGCGGCATCAACGGGCGCCAGCTCAAGGTGGTCTACGAGGATACCAAGAACCAGCCGGCGGAAGGCAGCTCCGCGGCGGTGCGGCTCGTCACCCGCGACAATGTCTCGGCGATCTTTGGCGAGTTTCACTCATCGGCCGCGCTCGCCGAGATCGAGGTCGCGCACAAGAACGGCGTGCCATGGGTCGGCACCGACGTGTGGGCCGACAAGATCACGGCGCAGCAGTACCCCGAGGTCTTTCGCCTCGCGCCGGCGAACTCGCTCGTCTACGTCAAGGTCGCCGACTGGATGGTCGACCAGGGCTTCAAGCATGTCGCGATCATCGCCGAGAACACCGACTTCGGCCAGGACGGCTCCAAGGTCGTCTCCGCCGAGCTCAAGAAGAAGGGGGTCGAGCCGCAAGTCGTCACCATCGACGTCAACCAGCAGGATTTTACGCCGGCGCTGCTGCGCCTGACGAGCGGGAGCGACAAGCCCGACATCATTGAGATGGTTGTCGCCGGCCAGGCGCAGTACCAGATCGTCAAGCAGGCCTGCCAGCTCGGCCTCGCGCCGAACGCTAAGACCAAGCTGCTCGGCTCGAGCGGCCTATTGCAGAAAGAAGTGTGGGAGGTCGACGGCGATTGCGCCAAGTACCTGCTCGCCGTGAATGTCGCGACGCCGAAGAAGAACTGGAACGCCAAGGCCACGGCGTTCGCGGCCGCATTCCAGAAGAAGTACAACCGCGCGCCGACCGGCGTCGCGATGGAAGCCTATGACACGCTCGGCGTGATCGTCGCTGCGATCGAGCACGCGAAGTCGGTCGAGCGCAAGGATATCATCAAGGGGCTCGAAGCGATCAGGTGGGAAGGGGTGAACGGCACTTATTCATTCCCGACGACCAAGGACCCGGCCTGGGCCTATCACCAGTTCGTCGATGTGCCGTTCCACATCATCCAGTACACCACCTCGAAGCAGGCGCCGACGGACGCCGCGATCGTCTTTCCGCAGAAGTGGGCGACGGCGGATAAGCTGTTGCCGTAACAGCAACTACGTCATGCCCGGGCTTGTCCCGGGCATCCACGTCTTTTGTGCCGCGGTAAGGCGTGGATGGCCGGGACAGGCCCGGCCATGACGAGGCGGACGAGGCGGACGGGGCGATCGCCGATGACCTACTTCACCCTTCTCACCACCAACGGGCTCGTCATCGGGCTCATTTACGCGCTGATGGCGGCGGGGCTCACGCTCGTCTTCTCGGTGCTCAAGGTCGTCAACTTCGGGCACGGCTCGCTCTACATGGTGGGCGGCTACGCGTCCTATTACGCGATCACCCTGCTCGGCGTGCCGCCTATCGTCGGGGTCGTGGTCGCGATGGTGGCGCTCTTTCTGTTCGGCGTCGCCTTCGAGCGCCTCGTGCTGGCGCCGATGTACACGGACAAAGTCGAGCGCAAGGACGAGTATGCGATCATCGTCACCTTCGGCCTGACCATCCTGCTCACAAACCTTGCGCTCGTCGTCTTCGGCCCGTTCAGCAAGTCGCCGCCTGCCTTCTTGCAGGGCACGCTGATCGCGGGTCCGTTCATTCTTCCCTACGACCGGCTGATTGCCGCGGTCGTCGCGATCGTGATCCTCGCCGGGCTCGCCTGGTTCTTGGCGCGCACCTCGCTCGGGCAGGCGCTCGATGCGGTGAGCCAGAGCCGCGAATCCGCCGCCGTGATCGGCATCAATCCCAAACGCATGTACACCATTGCGTTCGGCCTCGGGTCGGCGCTCGCCGGCGGGGCGGGGGCGCTGATCGCGCCGATCTTTGCGCTCTCGCCCGATATGGGAGAGCTGCCGGGCGTGCAGGCCTTCATCATCATCGTGCTCGGCGGCATGGGCTCGGTCGGCGGCAGCATCGTCGGCGGCATTTTGCTGGGCATCGTGCAGGGGCTCGGCGTCGGCTATCTGCCCGATCCCAACCGCGCGCTCGCCTATACGCAGGCGTTCGGCGCGCTGCTGCTGATCATCGTCCTTCTGGTGCGGCCGACCGGCCTGTTCGGCCGTACGCACCTGCGGCTGGACTGACCATATGGGCCAGGGCTTCAAGCGCTCACACGTGCTGCAGGGCATCTTGCTCCTGCTGGCGCTCGCGGCGCCCGCGGTGGCGGGGCCGTATTGGATTCATGTGGGTGCGCTCGCTTGGTACTACGCGGTGCTGGCCGCGAGCTGGGCGTTGCTCGCGGGCTATGCGGGACAGTTCTCCTTCGCCCATGTGGCGTTTGCGGCGCTCGGCGGCTACGGCTCGGCGCTGCTCACCTTGCGGCTCGGAATGCCGCTCGCGCTGGCGATCCCGCTGACCATCCTCATCGCCATGGTGCTCGGCGCGCTTATGGGCGCGCTGGTGCTGCGGCTGAGCGGGCCGTATCTCGCCCTGTTCACGCTGGCAATCGCCGAGATCTTTCGCCTCATGCTGGTGGCCGAGGAGGACATCACGCGCGGCAGCCTCGGCCTGCAGGTGCCCACCCTCTTCGGCGGCGGCTCCGACATGCCGTACTACTATCTCGGGCTAGCGCTGGTGGTCCTCGCGCTGCTCGCGATGAACGGCCTCTTGGCGACCCGCATCGGCTTCTTCCTGCGCGCGATCCGCGAGGACGAGGGCGCCGCGCAGGCGAGCGGCGTCAACACCACGCTGCACAAGATCATCGTCTTCGTCGCGACGAGCGCGATCGCGTCGGTCGCCGGCATCTATTACGGCCATTTTGTCGGGATCCTCTCGCCGAATATGGTGATCATTCCCGAGATGGGTCTCGTCATCGCCATGGCAGTGATCGGCGGCATCGAGAGCCTGCCGGGTGCCGTGGTCGGTGCCGTCGTGGTCTACGCGCTCTCGGAAATCCTGCGCGACTACGGCGAATGGCGTTTCGTGCTGCTCGGCCTCGCCTTGATCTTGGTGCAGCGCTTTGCGCAGAACGGTCTCTTTCCGTTCATCGAGCGCTATCTCGACCCGCGGCCGGCGCCATCGCATGGACAGCCGGTCGCCACGCCGAGCGGGGCGCCGGGCGAGATGCCGGGCAAAACGGAGGGCGAGTATGCCAACCCCTCCTGAGGCGCCGTATTTCGCGGCGAGCGCGCTGAAAAAGCATTTCGGCGGCATCGCGGCGGTCGCAGACTTTTCCGCCGACCTGCAGCGCGGCGAGATCATCGGCCTGATCGGCCCGAACGGTTCGGGCAAGACCACGACCATCAACATGGTCACCGGCGCGCTCAAGCCCGACGGCGGCGCTATCACGCTCGACGGGCGCAACATCGCAGGCCAGCCTGCGTACAAGTTCGCGCGGGCCGGTGTCGGGCGCACCTTCCAGGTGCCGCGCCTGTTTCGGCGTATGACCGTGATCGAGAACCTGATGGTGCCGGCGCTCACCGCCGCGCGCACCACCCATCGCGCGGCGGGGGCTCGTGCGCGTGAAATCCTCGCCTTCGTGCGCTTCGAGCATCTCGCGCACGCCTATGCGCGCACCTTGTCGGGCGGCCAACAGAAGTTGCTCGAGCTCGGCCGCGCGCTGATGCTGCGGCCGAACCTCTTGCTGCTCGACGAGCCGTTCGCGGGCGTGCATCCGCGCCTGCTCGAGCAGATCGTCGAGCACATCCGCACGCTGAGCGCGCAGGGCTACACGATCGTGCTGGTCGACCACAATCTCGACGCGGTGCGCTCGGTGGTGCGGCGCACGCTCGTGATGGCGCGCGGCCGCAAGATCGCGGACGGCCCGTCCGAGGCGGTGCTGCAGGACCCGGCGGTGATCGAAGCCTACACGGGCACGCGCAAGGCGATGGAGGGCCGGGCATGACGGCGGACACCGAATTCGCCGACAGCGGCGCGCTGCTCGCGGCCGACGGGCTCGTCGCCGGCTACACGCGCGACATCGATATCCTGCGCGACATGACCTGCCGCGTCTGGCCGGGTCGCATTTCGTGCGTGGTTGGCCCGAACGGCACCGGCAAGTCGACGCTGCTCAAAGCGCTGTTCGGCTTCCTGCGCCCACGCCGCGGCAAGGTGATGCTCGGCGGGCGCGACGTCACCGGCACCGAGCCGTTTCGCATGCTGGGTGTCGGGGTCGCCTATCTGCCGCAGCGGCCGAGCCTGTTTCCGCATCTCACGGTCGAGTCGAACCTCAAGCTTGGCGTCTGGCATGCGCGGATGTCGAAGGCCGACCTGCGGCAGAAGCTCGAGGTTGCCTATACGCGCTTTCCCACCGCACGCGAGAAGCGCCACCAGCCGGCCGGGCAGCTTTCGGGTGGTCAGCAGCGCCAGGTCGAGATCGCGCGCAGCCTGATGACCGAGCCGCCGGTCTATCTCATCGACGAGCCGACCGCGGGCATCGATCCGCGTACCAGCGAGGAAATCTATGAGCTGGTCGCGTCGCTGGCGCGCGACAGCGGCAAGGCCATTCTGCTGGTCGACCAGGACATCAAGAGCGCACTCGCGATCGCCGACTACGTCTACGTGGTCAAGAACGGCAGCGTCACGTCGCGTGGCTCACGCGCCACGTTCGGCGGCGATACAGACGCGCTGGTCGCGCGCTGGCTGTACGCCAGCGGGCACTGAGGCGGGGACCGGTGTGTGATGGCGCCTAAACGATCGACAGCGCGACCGAACGGCCGCAGCGGAATCCCGTCCTCGACGATGGACGCGCCGCTGCACGCCGCGATTCTCGCGGCATTCGACCGCATCCCGCGGCAATTGCAGGCGGCGGCGCGCTGGGCGCTCGATCACCCGCAGGACGTCGCGCTGCTCACGGTGCGTGAGCAGGCAAAACGCGCCGGCGTCGTGCCGGCGACGATGACGCGGCTCGCGCAGCGGCTAGGCTTCGGCGGCTACGACGCGGTGCGCGACCTCTATGCCGAGAACTTGCGCCGCCGTGCGTCTTCCGTGTTCTCACCCAAGGCGGAGGCCCTCGTCGCACGCCGCAAGCTCACCGGCGAGGCCGCGCTCGCCCACGACCTTGTCGATACGCTCGTGCATCAGCTCGCCGGTCTCGCCGGCCCGGCGGAGCTCGGCCGGCTGACGGCCGCCGTCGATGTTCTCGCCAAGGCGCGCCGGATCTTCGTGCTCGGGCAGCGCTCGTGCTATCCGGTCGCGTTCCACTTCGCCTATGTGTTCGGTCTCGCGGGCGGCGCCGTGCGCCTCCTCGACGGGCCGGGCGGCACCGGCAGCGACGCGCTGCGCGCCGGGCGCAAGGGCGACGCGCTCGTCGCCATCAGCGTCAAGCCGTATACGCGCACGACCGTCGAGATCACGCGCTACGCGGCGCGCCGCGGCCTCGCGGTCGTCGCCATCACGGACAGCGCGGTGTCGCCGCTCGCGCGGGCTGCGAGCGCCGCGATCGTGGTGCCGACCGAGAGCCCGTCGTTCTTCCACACCATGACGCCGGCCTTCGCGGTCGTCGAGGCGCTGGCGGCCCTCTTGGCCGCCGGAGGCGGGGAGGGCGCGCTCGCCGCCGTGCGCGAGATCGAGGAGCAGATGCGGACGCTGTCGACGCATGTGCTGTCGCCGAAGGGCGCGCGGGCGCCCGAGCGCTGAGGCTCGACCGCAGGCCATCACGAATGCACGGTTTTGGAACCTTCTGTTTCCCGAAGCCTTGGTGTGGCAGCAACTTTGCCGGCAGTTTCGGCGCATTGGCACGATGGCGGCACGCTCGAAATCCTTAATGGCCTGACCGGGCGCCGGGACTATCCGGAGGTGCTTCTGCGTCTGCTTCTGGGACTCAAGAACACGAGTTCCAATAAGCCGGGAGGTTACCCATGTTTTCGTGCGCGTCCGCCGATCAAGACGAGCCCTCCGGCCACCCGACCTGTCCCTGTTGCCAGCCGCAACTTCGCCTCGCGACACGTCGCATCGACCGGGATCTGTCGCGACGCGGTTTCATCGCCGGGGCGAGCGCCTCGCTCGCGTCGCTCGGGCTTTTCCGGCCGCCCGGCGCGCGTGCGGCGCCGCGCGGTCCCACCGCCACGGTCATGTTTGCGAATTTTCTGCTTTTCGACGGAAAATCCAAAGCCTTGCGCGGAGGACTTCACCTGCTTGTCGAAGGCCAGCACGTCAAGACGATCGCGACCGGCGACCTGACCGCGCCGGAGGGCGCCCAGACGATCGATTGCGGCGGACGGGTCATGATGCCGGGCCTGATCGACGCGCACTGGCATTCGATCTTTGCTGCGCTCCCGATACCCGCCCTGTTTACCGCGGATATCGGCTACATCTTTCTTGCGGCGAGCGCCGAAGCGGAACGCACGCTGATGCGCGGGTTCACCACCGTCCGCGACCTCGGCGGTCCGTCTTTTGCGCTGAAACAGGCGATCGATGACGGGCTCGCGACGGGCCCGCGCATCTATCCGTCAGGGGCGATGATCACGACCACCGGCGGGCACGGCGATATGCGTCCCCTGTCCGACCTGCCGCGGGTGCCCGGCGGCCCGCCGAGCTACATGGAGCGGACGGGCGCCGCCAATATCGCCGACAACGCCGATGAGGTCCGCTTGCGCGTGCGCGAGCAGTTGCTCCAGGGCGCATCGCAGATCAAGCTCACCGGAGGCGGAGGCGTCGCATCGCCGCGCACCACGCTGGACATGTTTACGTTCAGCGAGCTCGAGCTACGCGCCGGCGTCGAGGCCGCAGCCGATCGGAATACCTACGTGGCTGTGCACGCTTATCCGCCCGCACAGATCCGGCGCGCGATCGCCGCGGGAGCTCGGTGCATCGAGCATGGGCATCTGATGGACGACGCAACCGCCGCCCTCATGGCGGAAAAGAACATATGGCTCAGCACGCAACCGTTTGTCAGCGATGACGACACGCCTCCGCTGACCTACGACCAAAGCCAGATCAACCTGCGTCAGGTTATGGCCGGGACGAACACGGTCTATGCGCTCGCGAAAAAACACCAGATCAAGACCGCCTTCGGGACGGATTGTCTGTTCTCTCCTGCCATAACCGAGCGCCAAGGCCTCATGCTGACCCATCTGACACGTTGGTACGACAACGCCGATATCCTGACGATGGCGACGTCCGTCAACGGCGAGCTTCTGGCGATGTCCGGTCCGTGCAACCCCTACAAGGGGAAGTTGGGCGTCATCGAAGAGGGTGCGTTTGCCGATTTGCTGGTGGTCGACGGCAATCCGGTCGAGCACATCGAGCTCATCGCCGAGCCGGACAAGAGCCTGAAGGTCATCATGAAGGACGGAAAGATCTACAAGGACACCCTCACCGGCACCGCAAGGCCGGCTCACGGATGAGCGCGCCGGCGGCGAGGTGCGGGCGCTGCCGACCGACGCACGTCCCGTCGCCACGTCTACGCTCGCCAGAACGGCTTGCTCCGATCGATCAGGAGTGTCGACGTATCGATCGGCAGGTCGCTGAGGAGATGGTCCGGGATTTGCCGGAGCTCGGCGCGCGTGCGCGCGCGCTGCCGCCAGAGGGCCAGCGTCCGGCGCAGCGCCGCCCATGTCGTCACGCATGTCGCCGCCCACGTCTCTGCCAGCCGACCGGCATCATCGATCGCGCGCCGGGCCATTGCTGACAGGAGAAGACGCCTCGCCGAAACCGTAGCGTAGTGGGTCATTCGTGGCGCCTCGCATCTCTCGCACGGTCATGTTCGACCGCAATCTAGAGCGCTGACGCAGGGCAGGCAGTGCGAAACCGCACAGCCCGCTGTTTTGGATCGAGCTGCTTCGGAGGCGAAGATGAGATCGTCTGCCGGGCAGACGAGTTCGCGTGCGGTGATCTACCGCGAATGTAGAAGCGCTAGAACCGGCCGTGGCCGAAAAATACCAGCAGGATGATCACGATCACGACCAGCCAGATCACGCCGTGCCCGCCGCCGCCGTAGTAGCCGCGGCGATAGCCGTAATATCCGCCCCCGCCGCCGAACAGGAGGACGAGGATGATGATCAGGAGAAGCAGACCCATGGCGTGACCCCCACGATTAGGCAGGCGCCAGTGCGCCGCGCGGAGAGAACGCGGCGCGGCGCAAGAGGTTCCCGCGGTCGGTGCGCCAACTACGGCCCGGAGAGCTCGGACATCGCCACTGGCGTCGCGTGCGTCTCGGTCGCGGCGCGCGCGCCCGCATAATAGCGCCGCAGCAGAACGAAAGAGGCGGGTACGCTGGCGAGCGAGAGGAGGATGCAGACGCCGAGCGGTGCGCCGAGCCACAGCAGGGCGGCCGATATCAGGCTTGCGGTCGCGCCGCCGAGATCCCAGCCGCCTTCCGCCGCGATGTGAAAGCGCAAGGCGCAGGGCGAGCTTTTGGCCTGGTTGTAGATCGCGGTGCCGAGCGCCGGCACGTAGATGCAGCTGACCAGCGCGCCGCACGCGTTGGCGATCACGGCGAGCGGCGCGCTGCCGTAGCTCATGGCACGAAAAGCGATGATGAGAACGAGCACGCCGAGCGCGACCGCGGCCGCGCGGACGCCGTGCCCGGTGTCGATCAGGCGGCCGAGCACGAGCCCGCTGACCGCACCGACCACGGCAGCCAGCGCCATCGCGCCGCCGAAGGCCGAAAAGCTCTCGCCCAGCGCGAGAAAGAGCGCGATCGACCAGACCAGCCAATTGCCGGCAACCATCCAGCCGTCGGCCGCGAACAGCAGCGCGCCCGGGAGGGCGGCGCGGTAGACCCCCGGCACGTGCCAGGCGACCTTCACGTTCGGTGTCCAGACGATCGGCAGCGCGGAGAGCACCAGCACCACCGCGTTGGCGCCGAATGCCACGCGCGGCCCGAGCACGGTCAGCGCCCAGCCGGTCGCGAGCGGCCCGACGATGCCGACCAGCGCCGCGATCGCCTCGCGCGCACCGACCTGGTGGCCGCGGTGCTCGGTATCGCCCAGCGAGGCGAAAAAGGCGTGATAGGAGGTCCAGTAGTAAGTGTCGCCCACCGACGAGACGACACAGAAGGCGAGCAGGGAGAGGCCGACATCGTGCACCTCGGGGAGCAGGAGATATTGCACCCCGGCCACGAGGGTGCCGCCGATGACCAGCGGCTTGAGCCCGATGCGGCGCGCGAGCACGAGCACGCTCGGCCGGATCGCGAAGCGCCCGAGCAGGATCGCCGCGACGGCCGCGAGCACCACGGCGGTCGGCACGCCGGACTTGAGCAGGTAGACCGCGAAGAAGGCGCCACCGCCCGTCAGCGCCAGCGAATGGATGGCGTAATGCAGGTTCAGCAGGTTGACGGTGTTGTTGCGGAAATAGGCCATCACGCCATTCCTGGATGATCCGCTGCGGCGGACCGAATCGCCAGCGCGCCTGAATTACCCGTCTGGCCGCGCGAAGCCAATGGTAACCGCGGATGCGGCAAAACCATGCCGGACCCGGGCAGGGGCGCGGCGAGGCGGCGTCGGCTATTCGGCGGGTGCCGGCGCGTGCGATCCGGCCGCATCGTCCGCCGCCGACGCCTCCGCGTGATGCTCGCCCGCGACGATCAGATACACCGCCGGCACCACGAACAGCGTGAACAGCGTGCCGATCGCGAGGCCGGACGCGATGACGAGGCCCATTTGAAACCGCGAGACCGCGCCGGCGCCGCTCGCGGTGATCAGCGGGATGACGCCGAGCACCATGGCGGCGGTGGTCATCAGGATCGGCCGCAGCCGGATCGCGGCGGCTTCCTCGATCGCCGCGCGCTTGGAACGGCCTTGCCGCTGCAGGTCGTTGGCGAATTGCACGATCAGGATGCCGTGCTTGCTGATCAGGCCGCCCAGCGTGACGAGGCCGACCTCGGTGTAGATATTGAGCGAGGCGCCGTGGACGCCGACGCTGACGAAGATCAGAGCGCCGGCGATCGCAGTCGGCACCGACATCAGGATGATCACGGGATCGCGGAAGCTCTCGAACAGCGCGGCGAGAGACAGAAAGATGATGATGCCGGCGAGCAGGGCGGTGACCAGGAAGCCGCCCGACTCCTGGATGTATTGCCGGCTCAATCCGCCGTAGTCGATCGAGTAGCCCTGCGGCAGGAGACGGACCGATAGATCCTTGAGGTATTGCAGCGCGTCGCCCTGAGCGACGCCCGGCATCACCACGCCCTGGATGGTCGCGCTGTTGAGCTGCTGGAAGTGGTTGATCGCCTCAGGCACGGTCTTCGTCTGGATTGAGGCGACGGTCGAGAGCGGCACCAGCGAGCTGTCGCCGGTCCGGATGTAGTAGTTGAGGAGCTGGCTTGCGTTGAGCCGGTAGCGCTGCTGCACCTGCGGGATCACCTTGTAGGAGCGCCCGCTCATGCTGAAGTAGTTGACATAGCCGCCGCCCAGCAGCGACGCGAGGGATGCGCCGACGTCGCTCATCTTCAGCCCGAGCTGGGCGGTCTTGTCGCGATCGATGATGACGCTGGTCTGCGGATTGTCGATCTTGAGGTCGGTGTCGAGGAAGATGAACATCCCGCTCGCCCGCGCCTCCTGCAGGAATTGCTGGGCGATGTCGTTGAGCCGCTCGAACGGGTCGGTGGCGGTGAGCACGAACTGCACCGGCAGGCCGATGCTGCCGGGCAGCGGCGGCGGCTGGAAGGCGGCGACGCGCACGCCCGCGATGTCGTTGAGCTGCTGCTGGATCACCGACTGCAGGTCGGTGGTGGTCTTGACGCGCTGGTCCCAGGGTTTGAACACCATGCCGGCGATCGACTGGCCCGGAACGTCGAGCTGGAAGACGTGCTCGGTCTCGGGGTGGCCTGCGAAGATCTTGTAGACCTGGCGCGAGTAGAGCTGGCGCTGCTGCAGCGTGGCATTGGGCGCCGCGATCGACTGGGTGATGACGACGCCCTGATCCTCCTGCGGCGCCAGCTCGGTCTTCGAGGTGAGGAAGAGCGGGACATTGCTGGCGAAGATGATGAGGCCGAAGACGATCGTCACCGGCCAGTAGTTGAGGCTGCCATGCAGGCGGCGCTCGTAGCCACGCCGCAGCCGCGAGAACTGCCGGTCGATGAAGGCGGTCAGCCGGTCTTCCCAACCGCGCCGCTCCGGATCGTGCGATTTGAGCAGGCGTGAGCACAGCATGGGCGAGAGCGTGAGCGCGACGATGCCCGACACCGTCACGGCGCCAACCAGCGCGAAGGCGAATTCGGCGAACAGCGCGCCGGTGAGGCCGCCCTGGAAGCCGATCGGCACGTAGACGGCGGCGAGCACGACCGTCATGGCGATGATCGGGCCGCCGAGCTCGCGCGCCGCCAGGATCGCGGCCTGCATCGGGCGCGTACCCTCTTCGATATGGCGGTTGACGTTCTCGACCACGATGATGGCGTCGTCGACGACGAGGCCGATCGCGAGCACGAGCGCCAGCAGCGTGAGCAGGTTGATCGAATAATTGAGCGAGAGCAGGATGATCAGGGTGCCGACGAGGGAGAGCGGGATCGCGATGGTCGGGATCAGCGACGAGCGCAGCGAGCCGAGGAAGAGGAAGACGACCACGGTCACGATCGCCAGCGCCTCGAGCAGGCTGCGGATCACCTCGTTGATCGCCGAGTTCACGAACTCGGTCGAGTCGTAGATGATCTCGCCGTTGAGCCCATGCGGCAGCAGCGCCTGGATCTGCGGAAAGACGGTGCGCACCCCTTTGATCACGTCGAGCAGGTTGGCCGAGGGCGCGACCTGGATGCCGATATAGACCGCCTGCTTGCCGTCGAAGCCGACCTCGGACTCGTAGTCCTCGGCGCCGAGCGTGACGTTGGCGACGTCCTTGAGCCGCACGATAGCGCCGCCGGTCTGTTTGATCACGAGATTGCGGAATTCCTCGGCCGTGTGCAGGCTGGTCGAAGCCGTGAGGTTGACCTGCACCATCTGGCCCTTGGTGGTGCCGAGGCCGGAGAGGAAGTCGTTGGCGGTGAGCGCCGCGCTCACGTCGGTCGCCGTGAGCCCGTAGGCGGCGAGCTTCTGCGGGTCGAGCCAGGCGCGTAGCGCGAACACCTTCTGACCGAGCATCTCGGCGGTCTGCACGCCCGGCACCGCCTGCAGTTTCGGCTGCACGACGCGGGTCAAATAGTCGGTGATCTGGTTCGGCGCCAGCGTATCGCTGTTGAAGCCGATGTACATCGCGTCGATCGTCTGCCCGACCTTGACCGTGAGGGTCGGCTGCAAGGTGCCGGTCGGCAGCTGGTTGAGAACGGACGCGACCTTGGTGTTGATCTCGGTCAGCGCCTTGTCGGCATCGTAGTTGAGCCGCAGGTACACCGTGATGGTGCTGACCCCGCTCTGGCTCACCGAACTCATGTAGTCGATGCCGTTCGCCTGGGCGATGGCGTTCTCCAGCGGCGTGGTGATGAAGCCCGCCACCACGTCGGGATCGGCGCCATAGTAAATCGTCGTCACCGTGACGATCGCGTTCTCGGTGCGCGGATATTGCAGGATCGGCAGTGCGAAATAGGCGCGGATGCCGAGCACCAGGATCAAGAGGCTTACGACGCTCGCCAGCACCGGCCGGCGGATGAAGATGTCGGTGAATTTCATGGCCGCTGACTCTCGATCGTCATGCCCGGGCTTGTCCCGGCCATCCATGTCTTTCTTCGGAACCTGCGAGAGGAGGACGTGGATGGCCGGGACAAGCCCGGCCATGACGGACGAATGTGGCTTTGGTCATGACCGCGCCCTCACCGATCGATCGGCACGGTCGGGGCCGCGTCGGCGGTGGGCGTGACCGTGTTGTTGACCAGCACGGTCGAGCCGTTGTGCAGCTTGATCTGCCCGGCCGTGACGATCAGGTCGCCGTCTTTCAGGCCCTTGAGCACCGCGACCTGGTCGCCGCGGGTCGCGCCGGTGGTGACGAAGGTCTGCCGCGCGACGAGCTTCGG
>DASXCK010000552.1:0-2854 GCA_036491235.1 Xanthobacteraceae bacterium
CGTGTCGGCGATCACGGGGGAGGGCGTCGATCGCCTGATCGGGCTGATCGAGGACAGGCTTGGTGCGACGCGCATCGTCCTGGAGCTCGATCTCGATCCGGTCGACGGCGCAGGGGCGAGCTGGCTCTATCGCAATGCCGAAGTGCTGGAGAAGACCCTGACCGATGCGGGCCGTCTCGCCATGACGGTGCGGGTGGATCCCACCAAGGTCGCGCTGGTGCGGTCGAAGTTCGCGGAAGCCGGCAAGGCCGGCCAAGCATAACGCATGGCGGGCGGCGGCCCGCTACTCCGCCGCCTTGGCGGCATCCCATAAGGCGTCCATCTCGGCCAGTGTGGCTTCGCTCGGCGTCTTGCCGCGTTGGCCGAGGGCGCGCTCGATCCAGGCAAAGCGCCGTTCGAATTTGCGGTTGGTCATGCCCAGGACCGCCTCGGGATCGGCGTCGAGATGGCGCGCAAGATTGACGGCCGCGAACAGAAGATCGCCGGTTTCGGCGGCGGCCTCGACCGTCTCGCCTTCGTCGAGCGCCGCCTCGATCTCGTCCGCCTCCTCGCGGATTTTTGCGAGCACGGCGCGCGGATCATTCCAGTCGAAGCCGACCTTGCTGGCCTTCTGCTGCAGTTTCAAAGCGCGCGTGAGCGCGGGGAGGGCGAGCGGCACCCCCGCAAGCGTCCCGTCGGGCCCGGCCGCATCGGCGCTGTGCGCACTGGCTTTCGCAGCCTTCGCGGCCTTCTCCTGCGCCTTGATATCGTGCCACAGGTTCGCGACAGCCTCAGGCGTGAGGTCGCGTGCCTCCCCGAAAACGTGCGGATGGCGCCGGATCAGCTTTGCGGTGATGGCCTCCACGACGTTGCCGAAATCGAACGCGCCTTGCTCCTGCGCCATGCGGGCGTGGAAGACGACCTGCAGCAAGAGGTCGCCCAGCTCGTCGCGAAGGTCGTCGAGATCGCCGCGCGCGATCGCGTCGGCGACCTCGTACGCCTCTTCGATCGTATAGGGCGCGATCGTCGCAAAGTTCTGCCCGAGGTCCCACGGGCAGCCGGTCTTCGGCGTGCGCAGTGCCGCCATGATCTCGAGCAGGCGGGAAATGTCGCGGGCAGGGGTCATGGAATCTGTCCAATCGGCGGAGGCGACGTACTTAGCGCATCCTTCGCGGGCGCGGCTAGCGCGCGGCCGATCTCACGGCAGCGGTTGCGAGCGCGGCGACCCTGCCGAACGCCCCGCGCCATGCGCGCATTCTACGGATGGCTGCAGCTCAGTCGCACGCAATTGCGCGAACAGGACGCGGCAGTCGATGGATTTCGGCAGCCTGCGGCATCGGCCATTGGCCGCGCAGGGAAGGGGGCTGCCACCCTCCCCGCTGCACGCGGGCAAACCTTAACGGGTTAACGCGCCGGCGCCTGATCGCTCAGTGGCCGGTGCGATCCGCCGTGCGACTCGCCTCGAACAAGAACCAGGTCCGCTTTTCGGTGTCGTCGATGAACGTCTCGAGCAGGCTCGCAGTGGCCACGTCCTCGTGCTCGTCGGCGATCTCGTGCGCCTCCCGCATGGCCTCGGCGACCATCTTGTTGTCGTTCATGAGCTCGCGCAGCATATCGAGCGGCGCGACGAAGTCCTCGTTGTTGTCCTTGATCCGCTGGAGCTCGGCAATCTGACCGATCGAGCGCAGCGTGGTACCGCCGATCTTGCGCACGCGCTCGGCCAGCGGGTCGGTGGTGGCAAAGATCTGCTCGCCTTGCTCGTCGAGCATCAGGTGGTAATCGCGGAAGTGCGGCCCGCTGATGTGCCAATGAAAATTCTTGGTCTTGAGATAGAGCGCGAAGCTGTCCGCCAGGACTGCGTTGATGGCGGCCGAAATTTCTTGCACGGCGTCGGTCGAGAGGTCGGTCGGCGTATCGAGCGCCTCGGCGGCCTTGTGGCGCGGCTCCAGGGCTCTGACTTTGCTCATGGCGTGATCCTTGTGCGATGGGGATTGCGGCGGCGGGACGCCGTCGAAAGTTAACAGCCGGCCCGGGAAGGCGGTTCCAATCCGCGCGCGCCCCATCGCCTCGATGACATGATTCGCATAAGACATATTATGGAATATATTTGGATATCTGCGGAAATGCCGGGAAATGCGCGCGCCCCTGATGCGCCCCGTGATACGCTGGCGTTCGGCTCGGGGCACAACATGGACGAACCATGGAGTAACCCGCCCGCCAACATCACTGCCGCGCCAACGTCAGCCCAGATCTACCGCGTAGCGCTCGCCAGCATCATCGGCTCGATCGTCGAGCAATACGATTTCCTGGTCACCGGCGTGATCGCCGCGACGGTCTGGGGCGGGATCTTCTTCAAGGAAAAAGGTCTCGCGGCGGTCGCAGGCGCCATCAGCATCTATGGCCTCGGCATCCTCATCCGGCCGATCGGCGCCTTCATCTTCGGCCATATCGCGGACCGCCATGGGCGCAAGGACGCGCTCGTCTGGGCGCTGGTGCTCATGGGCATCAGCACGATGCTGATCGGGCTCACGCCGACCTATGACCGCATTGGCGTCGCGGCACCGGCGCTGCTGATCCTGTTTCGCCTCGCACAGGGCATCAGCTTCGGGGCCGAGTTCGGCACCGCCGCGACCTGGGTGGTAGAGCAGGCGGCGCGCTCCAAATATCGCGCTTTCTGGGGCGCCTGGGTCGGGTTCGCGATCCCGATCGGCCTCCTCCTCGGCTTCGGCTCGGTGATCCTGGTGAAGGCGCTGATGACGCCCGAGCTTCACGGCCTGGGGCTGGCGCATCTTCTTCGTCCTCGGTTTCCTCGGCGCGATTGTCGGGCTGATCATCCGCACCCGCACCGCGGACAGCTTCGTGTTCGAGCAGCACC
>DASXCK010000553.1:0-2827 GCA_036491235.1 Xanthobacteraceae bacterium
AATCCGGCACCACGCAAGACGATGCAAGCCGATGATCCGTTCGATCTCCTGTCGAGCGGCCCCGCGGTACGGCTTGCCCAGGCATTTGCGCAAATTCCAGATCGGCAAATCCGCCTGGCACTGGTGAGCCTCGCGGAAGGGCTCGCGGGCGGGCGACGGGCCGCCGGCTAAGCGGACGTTATATTGTTACCGCCAATCGCAGAACCGCCCGCTCTTGCATCCGCCCAACTTGTTCCGCGCCAAGGCTGTCGACGCATCCGCTATTTAGCCTGCGCTCCGGGGTATCGGCAATCGAACGCGTCCCGCAATCGGTCGACCATATGAATCCATTTATACCGATCAATCCAACATCCACCTACTCGCCGTACCGCGAACGTGATCTCACATCGTACGTGGATCTCATCGGCCGCGACACAAGGCCTTCGCCGCGCGCCGATCATCTGCCTCGCCGTCGCCGAGAGCCGTGGACCGCAACGGAGTAGCGCATGGGAACGAAACGCGCCGGACCGGTCGATGCCGTCGTGGGACGGCGTATCCGTACGCGCCGGCTCCTGCTCGGCATCACGCAGACCGACCTCGCACGCCAACTCGGCGTCTCATTTCAGCAAGTACAGAAATACGAGAACGGCACGAACCGTGTCGGCGCCGGCCGACTGGTGGAGATCGCCCACGTGCTGGGCGTGCCGCTTCCCGCGCTCCTGCGAAACCTCACCCCCGGACCGCGCAAGGCGACGCAGGCCGATGATCCGTTCGATCTCCTGTCGAGCGGCCATGCGGTGCGCCTCGCCCAGGCGTTCGCGCAAATCCCCGACCGGCAAGTCCGACTGGCGCTGGTCGGCCTTGCCGAAGGTCTTGCCGCCACGCGACGGGCTGCCGGTTAGGCAGCGTCGTCTCTGCCGTCCGGGCGCAGTGCTCGGCAAATGCTAATCTCGCGCGATGACCGACTCGCCTGCCGTCGCGCGGCGCGCCGCCTCTGACCTCTTCGGGCACCCGCGCGCCCTCGCCTTCCTGTTCGCGACCGAGATGTGGGAGCGCTTCTCCTATTACGGGATGCGCTCCCTCCTCGTGCTCTATTTGGTCAATTATCTGCTCAAGCCCGGCCGCATCGAGGGCGTGATCGGGCTTACGGCTTTGCGCCGGCTGCTGGAGGCGCCATTCGGGCCGCTCGACGTCCAGCCGCTCGCCTCGCTGATCTACGGCCTCTATGGCGGCCTCGTCTATCTCACGCCGGTGTTCGGCGGCCTCCTCGCCGACCGCGTGCTCGGCCACCGCCGTGCCGTGGTGATCGGCGCGCTCATGATGGCGGCCGGCCACTTCATGATGGCGTTCGAGCCGCTCCTGCTTTTCGCGCTGCTGGCGCTCATCCTGGGGAGCGGCGCGTTCAAGCCCAACATGTCGGCGCAGGTCGGCGATCTCTATGCGCCGGGCGACGCTCGACGCGATCGTGCCTATTCGCTCTTCTATGTCGGCATCAATCTCGGCGCGCTGCTCGCCCCCCTTGTCTGCGGTACGCTCGGCGAGGAAGTCGGCTGGCATATCGGCTTCGCGGCGGCCGGCGTCGGCATGCTGATCGGCCTCGCGACCTATCTCTACGCGTCGCCCATGCTGCCGCCCGAACGCATCATCCCCCTCACGCGAGGTGTTCCGCTTGGCCGCGACGGGCGCCGCGCGCTCGGCATCCTGCTCGCTCTCTTCGTGCCGACCATGCTGTTCTGGGCGAGCTACGAGCAGCAGGGCAATACGATCGCGCTGTGGGCCGATACCCACACGGACCGCACGATCGACCTTCTGGTCTGGTCCGCCACCATCCCGACGACCTGGTTCCAGGCGTTCAATCCGCTGATGATCGTCGCCTTCACGCCGCTCGTGGTCGGGCTGTGGTCGTGGCAGGCACGGCGTGGGCGCGAGCCGACGACGCTCGCCAAGATGGCCCTCGGCTGCTTCGGCCTCGCGCTCGCCTATCTGATCATGGCGGCGGCGGCCTGGCATGCCGATGGCGCCAAGGCGAGCTGGCTGTGGCTGCTCGCCTACTTCGTCGTACTCACCTTCGGCGAGCTCTACCTCTCGCCGATCGGCCTTTCGCTGGTGTCGAAGGTCGCGCCGCCGCACATGATTTCGATGATGATGGGGGTGTGGCTCGCGACGAGCTTTGCGGGCGGCTTCCTCGCCGGCTGGCTCGGGGGCCTATGGAGCCGCATGGACAAGGCGGCGTTCTTCCTGGTGATCGCCATGATCGTGGCCGCCGCCGGCATCGTCATCGCACTGCTGCAGCGGCCGCTACGGGCGGCCCTCGGCGACGCGCAAGCCTCTGGCCGGCCCGACCACCCTGCCGTATGATTTCGCAAAGCGGGAAATCCCAAGGGAGGAATTGATGCCTCGGTCCTCAATCGCTCTGCTCGCAGGCGCAGCCCTCGCGCTCGTGCTCTCGGCCGGCCCCACGCGCGCCCAAACGGCGCTCACCGGCCTCGTCAGCTCGGCCGAAGAAGGCGCGATGGAAGGCGTTCTCGTGACGGCGCGGCGCGATGGCTCGACCATGACGATTACGGTCGTGAGCGATGCGCAGGGGCACTACAGCTTCCCGTCGGCGAAACTTGAGCCCGGCCACTACTCGCTCGCGATCCGCGCGATCGGCTACGACCTCGACGGCCGGGCGACCGCCGACGTCGCGGCGGGTGCAAACGCTAATACCGACCTCAAGCTCAGGCGGGCGCGCAATATCGCGTCCCAGCTCAGCAACGCGGAATGGCTCGACAGCGTGCCGGGGACGCCGGCGCAGAAGGATGCGCTGTTCAACTGCGTCAGTTGCCACACGGTCGAGCGCATCGTT
>DASXCK010000554.1:0-8853 GCA_036491235.1 Xanthobacteraceae bacterium
ATACGTTCGGCAGCGAGGCGTTCTGGGGCGGCCAGCTCGAGCTGCACAAGGCGATTGCCGGCGCCAAGAATGGCGGCGTTGGTCCCGGCGTGTCGCCCAAGACCGCACTTGCGGTCGGGCTGAAGGTCGATGTCGACACGCTGCCGGCTTCCCTGCAGCGACAGATCAAGGCCGGCAAGGTCAATCTCGACGATCCGGCCGTGACGATCGCGCTATTGAAGCTCAACGCGGTCGTCGGCGTCACCGCCTTCGCGGACGCCAAAGGCAACGTCACGTCGATGGGCATCCAGTGCGCATTCTGCCACTCGACGGTCGACAATTCGTTCGCGCCTGGCATCGGCCATCGGCTCGACGGCTGGGCCAACCGCGATCTCAATGTCGGCGCGATCATATCGCTCGCGCCCAACCTCAAGCCGTTCACCGATCTGCTCGGCGTCGACGAGGCGACCGTCAAGAAGGTGCTGGCGAGCTGGGGGCCGGGCCGTTTCGACGCGGAGCTCGACAAAGATGGCAAGGCGCTGCGTCCGGACGGCGGTCAGGCCGGCACGCTCATCCCGCCGGCTTTCGGCCTCGCGGGCGTAAACCTGCATACCTGGACCGGTTTCGGATCGGTGCCTTACTGGAACGCGTATGTGGGCGTGACCGAGATGCACGGCTCCGGCACGTTCTTCGACGCGCGGCTTGGCGACAAGGATCAGTATCCGGTTGCAGCGAAGACCGGCGAATTCAATACGCGGGGCACGCCGGACCGCGTCACCTCGAAGCTTGCCGCGCTGCATGTCTACGAGCTTGCCATCCCGGCGCCGCAAGCACCCGCCGGCTCGTACGATCGGGAGGCGTTTGCGCGCGGCAGGGCCCTGTTCAACGGCCCGGCCAAATGCGCGACCTGCCACGTGCCGCCGCTGTTCACCGAGCCGGGCAACAACTTGCATACGCCCGCCGAGGTCGGCGTCGATGCGTTCCAGGCCGATCGCTCGCCGACGCATATGTATCGCACCGCGCCGCTCGCCGGACTGTGGACGCACCAGAAGGGCGGCTTCTATCACGATGGGCGGTTCGCCACGCTGCTCGACGTCGTCAATCACTATGACGAGCATCTCAAGCTCAATCTCGACGACGCGCAGAAGAAGGACCTGGTGGAATATCTGAAGGGGATCTGATCGGGGCGCGCGGTATCGCGGTCGCGTGATGGCGTCCGCACGCAACAGGTGAGTGGCCGCTTCGAGCGCGCCGAGGCGTCCACTCCTCAAGCTGCCGTGGTGCGCCTCCGGACGCCACGCAACGCGAACGGCAACATATTCAAAATCCGCAAAAGGTAATTGGTCATCGCGTTCGCGACGATCTTTGTCTCGTCATTCAATCTAAGAATTCTTCGGAACGTTTCGACCGAAGCTGCATCCAATGTTTTGCCGGCAATGACTCGCCGGATGAGCGCACGTGGCGACCTGCGCATCGGATTCGCGCGAGCCTGCTGTTTGCGCGGGAGCTCGTGTTCTCGCCAGTGGAGGTTCCGATGAAACGCATGACCGCGGCGATCGCCGGTATCGGGATGGCCGGTATATTGGGATCGGTATTTGCTTTTGCCGATCCGCCTTCTTCTTCCCCTTCTTCGGGCGACGGCAAAGCGATCTTTCGCTTTGATACCTTTGGTGACGAGCAGCTGTGGACCGATACGCTGCAGATGCAGAACGTCCTCCCGGCCATCAGCCCGAGGACAGCGTTATCGGTCGGACTTAAAGTCGACTCCGATGCGCTCCCGTCCGGCCTGATCAAGGCCATCAAGGCCGGACAGGCGAACCTGGACGATCCCGCGGTGACGATCGCGCTGCTCAAGCTCAACGCCGTCGTCGGCGTGATCGGCCAGGTGACCGGTCCGAACAATCACCTTGCAAAGGTGGGTGTCACCTGTGCGCTGTGCCACTCGACGGTCGACGACTCGATCGCCCCGGGGATCGGTCGGCGTCTCGATGGCTGGCCGAACCGCTCGCTGAATGTCGGCGCCATCATTGCGCTGTCGCCCGCCGTCGTCGACAAGGCGACGCCCCAGAGCTGGGGGCCCGGCCGGTTCGATGCGCGGTTGCAGATCTTCGACGGCAAGAAGATCGTTCCGCTGAGCGCCACCACGGTCCCGGTCCTCATTGCACCCGCCTACGGCCTCAAAGACGTGGGCTTCGAGACGTATACGGGCGACGGCGTGATTTCCTACTGGAATAGCTACGTTGGCGTGACGCAGATGGGCGGGCACGGCAGCTTCAACGATCCGCGGATCGGGATCAGCGTCAAGCAGACGCCCGACCTCGTGACGCCGAAGCTTCCTGCGCTGTTGCAGTATCAGCTCGGCTTGCAGGCACCCCCGCCGCCGCGCGGAAGCTTCAATCGGGAAGCTGCACAACGCGGTCAGGAGCTGTTCGACCACAAGGCCGGATGCGCACGGTGCCACCAGCCGCCGCTCTTCACCGACGTGCTCAGGGGACATAACCCCAAGGTGCCGTTCCTGCATTCGCCGTTCGAGGTCGGGACGGATCCCGCATATGCGCAACGCAGCGCCACCAAGGCCTACCGGACGACGCCGTTGCGGGCGCTGTGGCAACATCCCCCGTATTTCCACGACGGCAGCGCGCCCGATCTGCTCGCCGTGGTGAACCACTATAATTCGCTGTTCGACCTGGGGCTGACCGCCCCGCAAAAGAGCGACATCGTCGAGTATCTGAAGACGTTGTAACGGCGAGCACGCAATCGACATGGGCCTCGCCACGTCGCATCGTGGCGAGGCCTATGCGCGGCGCAGAATCTCGCGCAGACGCTGCGGCGTGACTGGCAGTTGCGTCACCGCGCCCGGTATCCCGATCGCGTCGTCGATCGCACTCGCGATGATGGCACCCACCGCGTTGATGCCGCCTTCGCCGCCGCCCTTGAGGCCGAGCGGATTGCGCGGGCTCGGGAAATCCTCGGCGATCAGTACGTCGACCGGCGGCGCATCGCGCAGCGTCGGCATCAGGTAGTCGGCGAACGTGACAGCCAGCGGCTCGCCATTGCGATCGTAGGTGAATTCTTCGAGCAGGGCGCCACCGACGCCCTGGATCGCGCCGCCGACAAGCTGGCCCGCCAGCATCAACGGGTTGACGGCGCGGCCGACCTCGTAGGCGATCATCAGGCGCTCGACCATGACGTGACCGGTGTCGCGGTCGACGCGCACGACCGCGAACTGGGCGCCGTAAGGAAAGACAGTGTGATCGGTATGGAACCAGGCTTCGGCCGAGAGGCCGGGCTCGCGGCCATGCAACAGTTCGGCGCCGGGCTTCAGGCGCGCCGCGATCTCGCCAAGCTTGATCGATGGGCCGCCGCCGACGTCGGTCCGGTGCACGACGCCATCGGTGATGTCCAGCATATCGGCCGGCGTCTGCAGCAGCTCCGAGGCGTATTGCAGCGCCTTGGCGCGCAGCTTGAGCGCGGTCTCGTTCACGGCGCCGCCGGTCATCACCGTCGCGCGCGCCGCATGGGCGCCGATGCCGTAGGCGATACGATCGGTGCGGCCGTGCACGACGCGTATGCGCGAATAGTCCACGCCGAGCGCCTCGGCGCAGATCTGCGCCATCGCGGTGGCAAAGCCCTGGCCGACCGAGGCGCCGCCGGTCACGACCTCGACGACGCCGTCGGTGTCGACCGAAATCCTGGCACCGTCTGCCGGACCCCGGCCGCTCTCCTCGACGAACATCGCCATGCCGGTGCCGACTGCGTCGCCGGCGGCACGGCGGCGCTTCACGTCGGCAAGTACGTCGTTCCATTTGAAATGCGCCAGGGACTTGTCGAGCAGCGCCGGAAAGTCGCCCGAGTCGAGGATCAACTCCTCGGCGCCCGGCTCGTCGAACGCGACCGTGTAGGGCATCTCGGCGCCCGGGATGAGATTGCGCCGGCGCAGCTCGATGCCGTCGATGCCGAGCTTTTGCGCGATCGCATCCATCAGCCGCTCGCGCACGAAGGTGCCTTCGTAGCGGCCGGGCGCGCGATAGGTCGCGGCCGGCGTCTTGTTGGTCAGGCGGAAGTGACCGACGGCGCGGTAAGCGTCGAGCCTGTAGGGGCCCGTCAGCATGCTCATGGTGCGGCCGACCACGCGGGCTCCGTGGGTGCGCACATAGGCGCCCTGATCGTGGAAGAATTCGTCGGTGATGCCGAGCAGAAGTCCTTGCGCGTCGACGGCGGCGCGCACGTGGTGATGCTGGTGGCGCGAATGGTTGGCGGCGATCAGGTGCTCGCGACGATCCTCGATCCACTTTACCGGGCGGCCGAGGCGCATGGCGGCCAGCAGCACCAGCACGTCCTCGGGATAGAGCTCGCCGCGAATGCCGAACCCGCCTCCCGTATGGCCCTCGAACAGATGGATGCGCTGCGGGTTGCGCTTGAGCATGCGCACCAGCGTCTCTTTATTTCGGTGCGGCACCTTGGCGGCGCCGTGCAGCTCGAGCACGTCGTGGGCCGCATCGTAGCGGCCGATGGCGCCGCGCGTCTCCATCGGCACGCCGGAGTGGCGGCCCGCCGTGAGCTCGAGCTCGACGATCGCGTGCGCGCGCGCGAACGCCGCGTCGATGTCGCCGAAGCTGTGGCGGATGATGGTCGGCTCGCTCGGGCGGCCGGTGTCGAACTCGCCGACCTCATGCGCGTCGATGAGCGCCGGCAGCGGCTCGGCCTCGATCGCGACGAGCTCGGCGGCGTCCTCCGCCACATACGGATCCTCGGCGAACACGGCGGCGACCGGGTCGCCGACATAGCGCATGCGGCCGCGCGCGAGCAGCGGCTGGCGATAGGGCTTCAAGGCCTCGGCGGACGGATCGCGGAAGTCGATCGGCGGAAGGTCCGCGATGTCGTCGATGGTCCATACGGCGACGACGCCGGGATGCGCGCGCGCGGCCGCCGCATCGATCGACACGATGCGGGCATGCGCATGGCTCGAGCGCACCATGCGCATGTGAAGCTGATGCGGGAACGAGACGTCGTCGGCGTAGAGCCCGTGGCCGGTGACGAGCGGCCTGTCCTCGATGCGTGGAACCGGATGGCCGAGGATTTTCCGCTCCGCCGCCGGCGGCGGGGGCGGATAGGAATGCGTCACGCGGGCACTCCGTTGCGTCGCATCTCGTCGGCGGCAGCGCGTACCGCCGTGATGATGTTCTGGTAGCCGGTACAGCGACAGAGGTTGGACGAGAGCACGTCGAGCAGCTCCTCATCGCCGATGTCGGGGTCACGCTCCAGCGCGTTGACGGCGAGCATGAGGAATCCGGGCGTGCAGAAGCCGCATTGCAGGCCGTGGTGCTTGATGAAGGATGCCTGCAGCGGATGCAGCTTGTCGCCCTGGGCCAGTCCCTCGACGGTGCGGATCTTCTTGCCTTGCGCCTGCACGGCGAACATCAGGCACGAACGTACGGCCTGGTCGTCGAGGATCACGGTGCAGGCGCCGCAGATGCCGTGCTCGCAGCCGATATGGGTGCCGGTCTGCCCGCAGTCGTCGCGGATCGCATCGACCAGCGTCTTGCGCGCCTCGACGCGGATCGCATGTTCGCGCCCGTTGATGTTGAGAATGATGTCGAGCTTTTCGGTCATGACGAGTTCGCTTCTACTCGCTCGCGCCGTCATTGCCCGCGAAAGCGGGCAATCCAGTACTCACCAACTTCTGAAACGGAGTACCGGATGCCCCGTTTGCGCGGGGCATGACGGAGAGGGTGGGGCGGGGCATCATCAAAACCCCTTCGGCAGATCCTTGCCGAACTTGGCGCGGATGCGGGCGTCGAGCTCCTGGCTGGAGCGCGCCTCGATCGGGAAAGTCTCGCGCCGCGCCCACGGGCGGCAAGCGTCGATCACGACGCGAGCGTTGCGCGGATCCTCGTGGCTGTAGGCCATCGGGTCGAGCGCGGTGCTCCAGGCGCCGCGAATGACCTCCATGCCTTCGCGCGGATCGAAGCGCGTGCACATCGCCCAGATCACCTGGTTCATGTTGGCGGGGTCGATGTCGTCGTCGACGACGACCACCCAGCGATTGGCGTAGGCGCCGGCGTGGCACTGCGAGGCGATGAGACCGGCCTGCTTGGCGTGGCCGCCATACATCTGCTTGATCGACACCGTGAGCCACATGCGGCTGCCGCCGGCCTCATGCGACCACACGCCCTTCACCTCGGGCACGCCCGCGGCCTCGAGCTGGTTCCACACGGCGCCGCAGCGGTAGGTGCCGCGATAGAACGTGTCATCGTTCGGCGGCATCGCGGGGATCGCACCGAGAAGAATCGGCTGGTCGCGATGGAAGAACGACTCGACGCGGATTTTCGGCTCTTTCTTGAGCCCGCCCGCATAGTAGCCGGTCCACTCGCCGAGCGGCCCCTCGTCGATCAGATCCTTGGGATGGACGAAGCCTTCGAAAGCGGCCTCGGCGTGCGCCGGGATCGGCAGGCCGGTGCGCGGGCCGGTGATGATCTCGACCGGTTCGCCGATCAGCCCGCCGGCGGCGTCGTACTCGTTCTTGCCGTAGGGGATCTCGATGCCCGCCACCATGAACAGGCCGGGATGCATGCCGATCACCACCGCGATCGGGCAGGGCTCGCCGCGCTCATGCCACTTGCGCATGATGATGTTGCCGTGCTTGCCCTTCGACGTCATCACCGAGGCGACGTTCTTGTCGTGCACCTGGATGCGATAGGCGCCGTAGTTGATCCAGCCCGAATCCGGATCTTTCATGATCACCATGCAGCCGGTGCCGATGTAGTAGCCGCCGTCGTGCTCGTGCCAGCGCGGTGTCGGAATTTTCAAGAGATCGATGTCGCCGCCGCTGTACGAGTTCTGTAGCAGGGGCCCACTCTCGACGGTCAGCGGCGGGATGGTCTTCGCGTCTTTCATGTAGGTGCGCCAGAAGCGCACCAGGTCCATCTCGCCGGCATTCTCCGGCAAGCCGATGGTCAGATTGATGCGTCGCACGGAGGTGAGGATGTTGGCGCACACCCGGTAACCGGCCGGATAGCCGGGCACCTCGTCGAACAGCACCGCCGGGCTCTTCGGCGTACGCTGATAGATGTCGACGATGCCGCCGATCTCGGACTCGCGCTCCGCGCCCTTGATGGTCTTGAGCTCGCCGGCGGCGTCCATCTTGGCGAGCCAGGCGCGCAGATCCTGCTTGGGCCGCAACGGCATTTCATTCGAGGCGCGCGCCGGGGTGCGGGAAGAGAGCGTGGACTGCATGGGCTACTCCATATCAGCTTGCCTTTTCGTCATGCCCGGCCTTGTGCCGGGCATCCACGTCTTGGCCGCGAAGGAAGACGTGGATGGCCGGGACAAGCCCGGCCATGACGGAGTCGATGGTTAGGCACGAGATCATATCACTTCGCATCGAGGATGCGCTTGAGCCGCTGCGGGGTGATCGGCAGCCGGGTGATCGCGCCCGGCATGCCGATCGCGGCCTCGACCGCGGAGGCGATTGCGGCGCCGACCGGCGTGATGCCGCTTTCGCCGGCGCCCTTGATGCCGAGCGGATTGAGCGGGGTCGGCGAGTCCTCGGTCAGGATGATCTCGATGTTCGGCGTCTCGCGCGCGGTCGGCATGATGTAGTCGGCGAAGCTCGCGGAGAGCGGATCGCCTTGCTCGCTGTAGGTAAATTCCTCGTAGAGCGCGCCGCCGAGGCCTTGCGCGAAGCCGCCGGCGATCTGCCCCTTGACCAGCGTCGGATTGATGGCACGGCCGATGTCGTAGCCCGCAATGTAGCGCTCGATGGCGACGCCGCCGGTCTCGCGGTCGATGCGCACCACGGCGATATGGGTGCCGTAGGGGTAGACCTGATGCTCGGTGTTGAACCAGCCTTCCGCCGACAGCCCGGGCTCGCGGGCGCCACGCGTCTTCGATGTGGGCGCAAGGCCGTTCGCGATCTCGCCCAGGCTGATCGAGGCGCCGCCGTCGCGGTCGGTGCGGATGACCTGGCCGTCGACGATCGCGAGCGCTTCGACCGGCGCTTGCAACATCCCGGCGGCATACGCCAACGCCTTCTCGCGGACCTTGAGCGCCGCATTGTGCGTCGCCGACGCCGTCATCACGGTCGCGCGCGAGGCGTGTGCGCCGATGCCGTAGTCGATGCGGTCGGTCTGGCCGTGAATCACGCGCACGCGTTTGTAGTCGACTCCCAGCATCTCGGCGCAGACCTGCGCCATTACGGTCTCGAACCCCTGGCCGATCGAGGCACCCCCGGTGATCACCTCGACAAAACCCGAGGTGTCGACCGAGATGCGCACGCCGTCGGACGGCCCGAGGCCGCTTTTCTCGAGGAACATCGCGAGCCCGGCGCCGACCAGTTCGCCGGCGGCGCGGCGTTCGGCGAGCCCCGCCTGCAGTTTGTCCCAGTCGGCAGCGGCGAGCACCTTGTCGAGCAGCGCCGCGTAGTCGCCGGTGTCCATGTGGATCTGCTCGCCGAGCACCTCGAGCGGGAGGTGATAGGGCATGTCCTCCTTGGCGATCAGGTTTACCCGGCGGACTGCGATCGGATCGAGCTCGAGCTTGTGCGCGATCGCCTCGACGAGCCGCTCGCGGATGAAGCTCGTCTCGTAGCGGCCGGGCGCGCGATAGGTCGCGGCCGGCGTCTTGTTGGTGAGCCGGAAATGCCCGGCCGACCGATAGGCGCCGACGCGATAGGGGCCTGGCAGGATGCCGCAGATCATCATGGCGACGCGCGTCGCATGTGTGCGGATGTACGCGCCCTGGTCGTGCCAAAACTCGTCGTCGATCGCGAGCAGGCGGCCGTCGCGATCGACCGCCGCCTTGATCTTGTGGGTCTGCTGGCGCGAGTGGTTGGCGCAGATCAGGTGCTCGCGCCGGTCCTCGATCCATTTGACC
>DASXCK010000555.1:0-1763 GCA_036491235.1 Xanthobacteraceae bacterium
TACGATCGCATGGACGACGTGATGTCGCCCGAGCCGCTCGATCCGGCGAAGGCGATGATGGACGCGATCGAAAGCCTGAACGAGCAGGTCAAGGTGCGGGTCACCTCGGTCGAGAACGGGCGGAAATTCATCGAGAAGTCGCCCGCCGAGATCGGCATGCCCAACGGTCCCACGATCTTCGAGACCTCGGGGGCCTGGGAGGACTATTCCACGCCGGCACGCGACTTCCGCCTGCTGGTCGCGATCGACGTGGTGCGCGGCTATCCCGATCGCGTGGCGCGGCGCGCTACGCGCTACGCCATGCCGGCGGGCAAAAGCGCGGACGAGGTCAAGAGCGAGTTGCAGGCGGTACTCGCGAGTGAGCTCGCATCGCGCAAAATCATCTACACCCGCAGCGACGGCTCGCCATGGACACTGACGTTGAAGCAAGTGCTCGACCGCAGCGTCGATTTCGAAATGGCCTACAACCCGAACGACTGTGCCGAGCTGCGCTGGGCCGCGCCTGATGGCAGCGACGAGGCTGCCACCTGCAAGCGGCGTGCGCCGCAGGCGCAGCGTGGCAAGATGTCGTCGGACTATCGCGGCTGGTTCCGCGAGCGGCATTGGCCCACGGCGCGCGGCTGAGCCGGAACGTCGAGATGCCGTTCGACCTGATCCTGCGCGGCGGAAGGGTGATCGACCCCTCGCAGAAGCTCGATGCGGTGCGCGACGTCGCCTTTGCCGGCGGCAAGGTGGCGCAGATCGGCAGCGGGCTGAAGCCGGATGCCGGCACCGATCTGCACGACGTCTCCGGCAAGATCGTCACGCCGGGCCTGATCGACCTGCACACGCATGTTTATTGGGGCGGCACCTCGCTCGGCATCGACGCGGAAGAATTCTGCCGCACCTCGGGCGTCACCACCGCGGTCGATACCGGCAGCGCCGGTCCCGGCAATTTCGCCGGCTTCCGCAAGCATGTGATCGGGCCGAGCCAGGTGCGCATCCTCGCTTACCTGCACGTGTCGCATGCCGGCATCTTCGGCTTCTCCAACCGCGTCATGGTCGGCGAGAGCGAGGAGCTGCGCCTGATGGATCCCATCAGCGCGGCGGAAGTCGCCGACGCCAATCGCGACCTCATCGTCGGCATCAAGGTGCGGGTCGGGCTGCATGCCTCGGGCACATCGGGAATCGTGCCGCTCGAGATCGGGCTCGAAGTCGCCGAGCAGGTCGGCATGTCCCTGATGTGCCATATCGACCATCCGCCGCCGAGCTATGAGGAGGTGGTGGCGCGGTTGCGCCCCGGCGACGTGCTGACCCATGTGTTCCGGCCGTTTCCCAATACGGCGGTCAGCGCGCAGGGCAAGGTAAAGAGGGTGGTGCATGAGGCGCGCGAGCGCGGCGTGCTGTTCGACATCGGCCACGGCAAGGGCTCGTTCGCGTTCAAGACCGCGCGCGCGATGCTCGCCAACGGCTTTTATCCCGACACGATCTCGTCCGATGTCCACAAGCTCTGCATCGACGGCCCGGCCTTCGACCAAGTGACGACGATGTCGAAATTCCTGTGCATGGGGATGGCGCTGCCGGACGTGGTCGCGGCGTCCACTGTCAACGCCGCAATGGCGTTGCGGCGTCCCGAGTTAGGCAGTTTGAAGGTCGGAAGCGTCGGCGACGCCACCGTGATCTCGGTGAGGGAAGGCCGGTTCGACTATGTCGACGTGGTTGGCGAGCATCTCGCCGGCGGCCGCAAGATCGCCTCGGAGGGCGTCGTCATCGCGGGGCGCTGG
>DASXCK010000556.1:0-4809 GCA_036491235.1 Xanthobacteraceae bacterium
GAGCGCGAGGATGCGATCCCGCTCGGCGGCAAGCCGCGGATCCTCGGCCATGCGGCGCTCGAGCGCCAGCGCATTGGCGGGATCGAGCTCGCCGTCGCAATAGGCGTGCACGAGCAGGAACGGATCGTCCGCTCCGTGGTCCGGTGCATTGTTCGATGACTGGGTCATGCCGCATCCTTTCCCAGCTGCGCCATCAGCCGGCGGCGGGCGCGCGCAAGGCGCGACATCACGGTGCCGATCGGCACGCCGGTGATCTCGGCGATCGCACGATAGTCGAGGCCCTCGATCTCGCGCAGCACCAGGGTCTCGCGGAATTCGATCGGCAGCTCGGCGATCGCGGCCTCGAGCCGCGCCGCGTCGGCACGCTCGATCAGCGCGGCCTCGGGCGTTTCGGGCGCGCTCGCCCAGTCGACGCTCGCGCCGGCGCCCGCCTGCTCGACCTCCTCGACATTCTCAACCGCGACGACCTTGGCGTCGCGATGCCGCTTGAGCCACGTGTAGGCGGTGTTGCGCACGATGCTCAAGACCCAGGCCCGCGCATTGATATTGCCGAAGCCCGCAATGCCGCGAAACGCCCGCAGGCAGGCCTCCTGCACGATGTCCTCGGCATCGCTGTCATTGCGCGCGAGCCAGCGGGCGAGCGCATAGGCGTCGCCAAGGTGTGGCAGCACCACATTGGAAAACCGTGTCCTTTCGTCACTCATCGCGCCTCCACCCGGCGCGAAGCCGTCCGGCTGACATGAATGACTGCGCCGAGGTCACGTTTATTCCCGCCTGTTTCCGGCTCTTGGAAAATCAAAGGGATAGCGATTGTAGAAACCATAGGGTGGGCAAAGGCGGCCGGGATGTCGGCCGTTTGGCACCGCGTTCGATCCGCCGTGCCCACAACGCGCCGACGAACGCGTGGGCACGGCGGATCGAATCAGTATGTCTCACCGCGGCCTTGGCCGCCTTTGCCCACCCTACGCCGCTCTACGGGAATTAGATCAGCTCGGATCGGCGAGCGCGGCGTCGAGCAGCTGGCGGCAGGCGACGAGGTCGTCGAGCGTCGCGCGCAGGCGGCCGCGATCCTCGGCGCTCAGGCTGGGCGGGAGCGGCATGGGCAGCCGCGGCGGCGCCGCAAGCCGCATGTGCGGCGCAGGCCCGCCGTCCTCGGCGACCGCGTCGTCATCACTACCGGGCTCGATCTCCTCCCCGGCGCCCATCGCGGGCCATAGGCCGAACAGCCCGCGCTCGCCCGTCCGCCCCTCGGCGTCCGCATCCTCGCCGCCGCGGCCGACCGGGGGCTGCGGCGCCCCTTCCTGCCATACCGCCTGTACGAAACGCTGCCCCTGCTCGCGCAAAATGCGCTGCACGCCGCGGATCGTGTAGCCCTGTCCGTAGAGCAGATGGCGGATGCCACGCAGGAGATCGATATCGTCGGGGCGGTAATAGCGTCGGCCGCCGCCGCGCTTCATCGGCCGGATCTGCGGAAAACGGCTTTCCCAGAAGCGCAGCACATGTTGCGGCACGTCGAGGTCGTCGGCGACCTCACTGATGGTGCGGAAGGCTTCCGGCGCCTTGTCCACGAGCCGCCTCGTCTGAGTCGTTTCGTTCACGGAGCGTAGTCCGCCCCCATGGGATCGGCGTACGCGCTACTTGGTTTTGCACATGTTTTGTCGACGAGCGCAGGTCTGCCCGAAACATGCGCCAAGGCGTTGGGCGCCGTTACTTCTCGACGGCCGTCTCGGGCTCGCCGTTGATGCGCTGCTTGAGGATGGCCGAAGGCTTGAACACCATGACGCGGCGCGGCGAGATCGGCACCTCGGTGCCGGTCTTCGGATTGCGCCCAATGCGCTGGCCCTTCTTGCGCACCACGAACGACCCAAACGAGGACAACTTCACCGTTTCGCCCCGTTCGAGGCAATCGGTGATCTCTTTGAGCACGAGTTCCACCAGCGCGGAAGATTCGGTGCGCGAGAGACCCACCTTCTGGTAGACCGCCTCGCAGAGGTCCGCCCGGGTGACTGTCTTTCCGGTCATCGCCCAGCCCCAATCACGGCAGCGTTCTTCTTAGTTTTCAACGATATGAGCTTGATTACTGTTGGTCAACAGGGGGTTAGGCCATCGGGCCGGATTGACGCCGATCCCCTGAGATCGACCGGACCCGCCACAACGTCGCCGCAAATCCGCCCGCTGCGCTCCGGCCCCGTAACATTTTGAGGCCGTCGCGCGCGCCCGGCGCCGAAAAAACACAACGTGCGCCGGCGCTCTTTTGCGGCGAGTATGGGAAGCTGTAAACGCTCGCGCGATCTCCAACGTGCTGCTGTTCGTGGAGAGAAGAATGCACGCCAGGCTGCGAAAATCATTGCAGATCATGGTCTTCTCGCTCGCATTTGCCGCGCCGGCCGACGCCGCAGATGCGCGCATCGAGCGCATCGATCTCATTGCCGCGGGCTTCTACGACCGCCGCTGCCGCCAAGGTCGTGACGACGATCGCGGCATCCACCGCTGCCGGGGGCAAGACGAATCAGCTCGCCGACGTTGCACTGATGAGCGAGACGTCAACCGAGATGGCACGCGTCGGCATCGGTTTTGGGGTGCGCTTCCGCACCGCCGGCGCCCCCCGCGACGCGGAGGCGACGCTGCGTTCGGTGTGGAAAATTCCTCAGCCCGGCCTGCACAATCCGACCAACGGCACGATCTATCGCGAATCAGTCGCCACGTTCTCGGCGGCGGTCGGCGGCGTGCACTGGCGCGGCTACAGCTTCGACCAGCCCTGGGAGGTCGTGCCGGGCACCTGGACGATCGAGATCTGGCAAGGCGACCGCAAGCTCCTGAAGCACAGCTTCGCCATCGCGCCGCCGCCGCAGCAGCCGGCCGCAAAGCCCTAAGCCATCCCGATTTTCCGGAACGCAGTCACGAAGCGATCGACATCCGCGCCGTCGTTGTGAGAGCCCGCAAAGCCGGCCGACCCTGCCGGCCTTGCAATGTCCCTCACCACCGCAGCAGCGTCGCGCCCCACGTGAACCCGCCGCCCATCGCCTCGAGCAGGATCAGGTCGCCCTTCTTGATGCGGCCGTCCGCGACCGCGACCGAGAGCGCAAGCGGGATCGAAGCGGCGGACGTGTTGCCGTGCTTATCGACCGTGATCACCACCTTCTCGGGCGCAATCCCGAGCTTCACGGCGGAGGCGTCGATGATGCGCTTGTTGGCCTGGTGCGGCACGAACCAGTCGATGTCGGCGGCGCTGTAGCCGGTCTCGACGAACGAGTCCTGGATCACGTCGGTGATCATCGCGACCGCGTGCTTGAACACCTCGCGGCCTTCCATGCGCAGGTGGCCGACCGTCTGGGTCGTGCTCGGGCCGCCGTCGACGTAGAGCTTGTCCTTGTAGCGGCCGTCGGAGCGCAGGCGCGAGACAAGGATGCCGCGATCCTCGCGGGTGCCGGGGAGCTGCTGCGCCTCCATGATGACGGCGCCGGCGCCGTCGCCGAAGAGCACGCAGGTGCCGCGGTCCTCCCAGTCGAGGATGCGCGAAAAAGTCTCGGCGCCGATGACGAGCGCGCGCTTGAACGTCCCGGCCTTGAGCAGCCCGTCGACGGTCGCGAGCGCGTAGATGAAGCCCGAGCACACCGCCTGCAGGTCGAAGGCCGCGCCCTGGGTGATGCCGAGCCCGGCCTGCACCGACACGGCGGTGGCCGGAAACGTGTTGTCGGGAGTCGCGGTCGCGACCACGATCAGGTCGATCGAGGGCGCCTCGACATGGGCGGCCGCGAGCGCCGCGCGCGCCGCCTTGATGGCGAGATCGGACGTGGTCTCGCCCGGCGCCGCGATGCGGCGCTCGCGGATGCCGGTGCGCTGCACGATCCATTCGTCGGAGGTCTCGACCCTCCGCGCCAGCTCCGCATTGGTGAGGATGTGCTCGGGCAGATGGCGGCCGACGCCGAGCACGACCGAACGCGTCACGCTCACGAGGCGGCTCCGGCGGTGGCGGAAGGTCCGAGCATGGCGTTGATCTTGGCGAGAAGCTGATACTTGGCGGTGTCGTAGGCGATGTCGATCGCGAACGCAAAGCCCTCGGCGTCGGTACCGCCGTGGCTCTTGATCACCACACCGTTGAGGCCGAGCAGCACGCCGCCGTTGAAGCGGCGCGGATCCATTTTTTCGCGCAGGGCCCGGAACGCCCCGCGCGCCAAAAATGCGCCGATGCGCGACAAGAGCGTGCGGTTCAGCGCGCCGCGCAGATATGTGGCGAACTGCTTGGCCGTCCCCTCAGCAGCCTTGAGCGCGATATTGCCGGCAAACCCTTCCGTCACCACCACGTCCACGGTCCCCTTGCCGATATCGTCGCCCTCGACGAAGCCGTAGTACTCGATGGTGTCGCGCGGGGTCTCGCGCAGGATGCGAGCGGCCTCGCGCACTTCGTCGAGGCCCTTGACCTCCTCGACGCCGATATTGAGGAGGCCGACCGAGGGCCGGTCGAGATCGAACAGGATCTGCGCCATGGCGCCGCCCATCACGGCGAGATCGACCAGATGGCGCGCGTCGCCGCCAATGGAGGCGCCGAGGTCGAGCACGATCGATTCGCCACGCAGGGTCGGCCACAGGGCCGCGATCGCGGGACGCTCGATGCCCGGCATGGTCCGCAGGCTGAACCGCGCCATTGCCATCAGCGCGCCCGTGTTGCCGGCGGAGAGCACGGCGTCCGCCTCGCCCTTCTTCACCGCGTCGATCGCGAGCCACATCGACGACTTCCAGCGCCCATGGCGCAGCGCCTGGCTCGGCTTCTCGTCCATCTTGACCGCCACGTCGGTGTGGACGATGCGC
>DASXCK010000557.1:0-16202 GCA_036491235.1 Xanthobacteraceae bacterium
CAGCGGCAATCCCGGCATCGTCGGCGATCTTGCGATTGCGGGCGGCCGCATCGCGGCGGCCGGCCCAAAGCTCGCCGTCGACGCCCATCGCGTCATCGACGCCGGCGGCCTCGTGGTCGCGCCCGGCTTCATCGACATCAAAACCCACTCGGACTTCACGCTGCCGATCAACCCCAAGGCCGAGAGCAAGGTACGCCAGGGCGTCACCACCGAGATCATCGGCCATTGCGGCTTCTCGGTCGCGCCGGTGCTGCCCGGCAAGGTCGAGCTGCTGCGCGACTATCTCAGCCCGAGCGCGCCTTGGCTGCCGTTCCGCGAAACCACGTTTCCCGACTACCTCGCGAGCTTTCCGGCCACCGCCGTCAATGCCGGCATGCTGGTCGGCCACCACACGCTGCGGCTGATGGTAATGGGCATGGCATCGCGGCCGCCCACTCCGACCGAGCTGGAGCAGATGATCGCGCTTGCCGAGGACGCGCTCGCGGCCGGCGCCCTCGGCCTGTCGTCCGGGCTGTTCACGGCACCGGGTTGCTACGCGCAGCCGGACGAGATGGTCGCGCTCTGCCGCGCCGTGAAACGGCACAATGCAGGCTATTTCACCCACCTGCGCGACGAGTCGAACAAGGTGGCCGAAGCCGTCGAGGAGGCAATCGCGATCGGCCGCGACTGCGGCGTGCATGTCGAGATCGTGCATTTCAAATGCTCGGGCCTCGACAACTGGGGCAAGACGGCGCGCGTCCTCGACGTGCTGGCGGACGCACGCGCGCAAGGAATCGACATCGACTGCGACGCCTATCCGTACACCGCCGGCAGCAATCCGCTGAAGAACTTATTGCCCCAATGGGTGCAGTCAGGCGGCGTCGACGCCATGCTCGCGCGCCTCGCGCTCCCCGAGACGCGCGCGCGCATCCGTGCCGACATTGCGCGCGACGGCCTCAACAATTGGGGCCGCCTGCCCTCATGGGACAACGTGCAAATCTCGATCGCGCCACATCTGCCGCAGCACGCCGGCCGCACCATCGCACAGCTCGCGGCAGACCGCGGCGCCGACCCGATCGACGCACTGTGCGATTTCCTGATCGGCGACAAGGGCGCGACGCGCGTGCTCGTCACCTCGATCTCGGAGGACGACGTGCGCGACATCATGCGCTCGCCGCACGCCCTCGTCGGCTCCGACGGCAACTGCGTCGCGACCTACGGCACGGTCAGCCAGGGCATGCCGCATCCGCGCTTCTACGGCACCTTTCCGCGCGTCATCAGCCACTATGTCGGCGAGGAAGGACTGCTGTCGCTCGAGGCCGCCGTTCACAAGATGACCGGCGCGACCGCGCGGGCCTTGCGGCTCGCCGATCGCGGCCTGCTGCGCGAAGGCTTTGCGGCCGACATCGCGATCTTCGATCCCGCCGATTTCAAGGACCGCGCGACCTATGCCGACCCGCACCAGTATCCAAGCGGCCCGCGCACCGCCGTGATCGTCAACGGCACCGTGGTGGTCGAGGAAGCGGTGCACACCGGCGCGCTGCCCGGCAAGGTGCTGCGACGGGCACAGAACGGCATGGCGAAATGATTTCGTCATGCGCGGGCTTGTCCCGCGCACCCACGTCTTAACGGCGTCTCGGCAAGCAAGACGTGGACGGCCCGGACACGGCCCGGCCATGACGAGCTCCGCTCGTCACTTGCACTCCGGCGTCTCCTTGATGTCGAGCCCGCTCATGGTGCCCGACACCACGAAATCATCGTAGTCGAGCTGCAGCGCGCGCGAGATGCCGTTCTCGTAGAGCTCGAAGCTGATCGCATAGGTCGGCGTCTGCTCGCCGCCCTTGGTACTGTTGCTGTCGAAATAGCTGATGGTCACAGGCCAGCGCTTGAGGCCCGCCAGCGCCGCCTGGCCGGCGGCGGCATCGTCGACCTTCACGTCCGGCGGGATCTCATGCCCGATCACCGTCATCGTGCTGAACACTTTCTCGCCGTTGTCCGAGCCGTCATAGACCGGCAGCTCCAGGATCGTCTTGCCGGCGCGCGCCGCCTCGATGATCAGGCGCAGCTGCTCGGTCGGGAACACCATGGCGTGGTCGAGGTCGAACGCCTTGTCCTGCGGCTTGGCGAGCTTGACCTCGACGTGGTCGGCGTCGCGCTGGGCATTGCCCTCGACCTTCTCGACACTGGTCTCGTTGATGTAGTTCTCCGAGCTGAAGCGGAAGTGCTTGGCGCCGGCCTCCTCCCAGGTGGTCGAGCGCACGTCGCTCAGCACCGACTTGCTCTGCTCGCTGCTGTCGAGCTCGGACACTTGGCGGAAATTGAGTGCATAGCCCGTGCAGGCACTGCCGGAAAAGTCGTAAACGATGCGCCCGCGCACCGACTCGATGTCGCCGCGGCCGCGCGTGCGCTGAAGCCTGAGATCGTAGATCGCGCGATGCGGCGTCAATACGACCCCCGCAGCCGCCGGTGCGGCCGCCGCCGCGCCCGACAACAGAAGCGCCGGCAGCGCCGCGCAGGCCATCAGGATACGGGTGCGCATCGACATCGAGGATCGCCTCTCAACAAACACAAGCAGAGCCCCGCGATTCGCCCCGTAGAATCGGCCTTGCTTCACACCCGGGGCAAAATAGGCGCCCGTCGCACCCGCCGCAACCAGCGCGACATCGCGGCTTGCGCGAGACCGCCCGGATGGCGCAGATTCCGCCGCGCGGCCGCCGCCCCGGGCGAGACATGCGGCGCAAAAGGCTCAATTCACAGACATCAGGAACGTGGAGCGGATCATGGCCGGAATCGAGAGCAAGCTGGCGGACCTCGGCATCACGCTGCCGACGCCGGCGGCGCCCGTCGCCAATTATGTCGGATTTGTGCGCGCCGGGCCCATGCTCGTCGTGTCCGGCCAGCTCTGCTTCGGGCCCGACGGCAAGCTCGTCGCCAAAGGCAAGCTCGGGGCCGGCGTCTCGATCGAGGACGGGCAGAAGGCGGCGCGCGCCTGCGCGATCCACGTGCTCGCCCAGGTCAAGGCCGCGCTCGGCGACCTCGGCAAGGTCAAACGCGTTGTGCGCCTCGGCGGCTTCATCAGTTCCGATCCCGCCTTCCTCGACGGACCGAAGGTGATGAACGGTGCCTCCGACCTGATGGTCGCGGTATTCGGCGACGCCGGTCGGCATGCGCGCACGACCATCGGCGTCGCCGTCCTGCCGATGGACGCGGCCGTCGAGGTCGAGGGCCTGTTCGAGGTCGCCTGATCTCCCACATGAGAGAGCTCGAATGGCTTACGAGACGACCGATCGCGCATCGCGGCCTGCATGACGCGGCGCGCGGCATCATCGAGAACACGACGCGCGCGTTCGACGCGGCGATCGCCGGCAACTACGGCATCGAGACCGACGTCCAGCTCAGCCGCGACGGCGAGGCCATGGTGCATCACGACGATGTGCTCGGCCGCCTCACTGACGGCAGCGGTCCGCTGGCGGCACTGACGGCGGCCGAATTGGCACGCGTACCCTATCGCGCGACCGCGGACCGCATGATGACGCTCGGCGCGCTGTGCGAGCGCATCGCCGGGCGCGTCACGCTGGTGGTCGAGATCAAGAGCCACTTCGCGCGCGACGAGCGGCTGGTCGCCCGCACCGCCGAGGTGCTCAAGTCTTATGCGGGCCCCGTCGCCGCCATGTCGTTCGATCCGCACCTCGTCGCCTGCCTGCGACACATGGCTCCGGCGCTCGCGCGCGGCGTCGTGTCGGAGCGTCACTTCACGCATGCCGAATGGGCAGCGCTCTCGGCATGGCAACGCAGCAGCCTGGCCCACCTCCTGCATGCGCCGAGCACGCGCCCCGATTTCGTCGCCTACCGGGTGGACGATCTGCCGGCACCAGCGACACGGCTCGCGCGTTGGTTCGGAGCGCCCGTGCTGACCTGGACGGTGCGCACGCCTGAGCAACGCGAACGGGCAAGGACATCGGCCGACCAGATGATTTTCGAGGGCTTTCGCGCCTAGGGCAGACCATGCGCGACATAAGGTGAAACGACGTGAGCAAACCGAACCGCCTCGGCATCTTCGGCTGCAGGGCCGCCCGATGAGCAAGGACCTGCGCATCAATGTGATGCCGTCGATCGCCGACATCCCGGCCGCGGCCTGGGACGCCTGCGCCAATCCGACGAGCGCCGACGATGCTTCCGTGCCGCCGTACAATCCGTTCATCTCCCACGCCTTTCTCTCGGCGCTCGAAGCCTCCGGCTCGGCCGTCGCGCGCACCGGCTGGGCGCCCCAGCACCTGGCGGCCGAGGACGCGAGCGGCCGGACCGTCGGCGTCGTGCCCTGCTATCTCAAATCCCACTCGCGCGGCGAATACGTGTTCGACCGCGGCTGGGCAGAGGCCTTCGAGCGCGCCGGCGGCGACTACTATCCAAAAGTCCAGGTCTCGGTGCCGTTCACCCCGGCGACCGGCCGCCGCCTGCTCGCCGCACCGGGCGCGCGCAGCGATGATATTCAGGCCGGACTCGCGCAAGGCCTCGTCGAGCTCTGCGGCCTGCGCGAGGCGTCGTCGGCGCACGTCACCTTCATGCCCGAACGCGAATGGAATGTGCTCGCCGAGCGCGGCTTCCTCAAGCGCACCGACCAGCAGTTCCATTGGGAAAACGCCGGGTACGGAACGTTCGACGATTTCCTCGGCGCGCTCGCGTCGCGCAAGCGCAAGGTACTCAGGCGCGAGCGGCGCGACGCGCTGGAGAACGGCATCACCGTCGAATGGCTCACCGGATCCGACCTGACCGAAGCCGTGTGGGACGCGTTCTTCGTCTTCTACATGGAGACCGGCTCGCGCAAATGGGGTCGACCCTACCTGACGCGCACGTTCTACTCCCTGGTCGGCGAGACCATGGCGGACCGCATCCTTCTGGTGATGGCGAAGCGTGCCGGCCGCTATATCGCGGGCGCCATCAACTTCATCGGCGGCGAGACGTTGTTCGGGCGCCACTGGGGCGCGATCGAGCACCATCCCTTCCTGCATTTCGAGATCTGCTACTACCAGGCGATCGACTTCGCGATCGCCAAGAAGCTGCGCCGCGTCGAGGCGGGCGCCCAGGGCGAGCACAAGCTCGCGCGCGGCTACATGCCGACCACCACCTATTCGGCGCACTACATCGAAAACCCGTCGCTGCGCCGTGCCATCGCCGATTATCTCGTGCGCGAGCGCGCCTACGTGGACGCCGCCGGCCGCGAGCTCGGCGAGCTCGCGCCGTTCCGGAAAGACCAGGCATCAGAAATCGGAGATCAAGAATCCGAGATCGTGTACACTGATCGGGACTGATCCGAGATTGCCGATCCCCGACAACCAATCGCCGACCCCGCCATGGCTTACGACCCGAACAACATCTTCGCAAAAATCCTGCGCGGCGAATTGCCCTCGCACAAGGTCTACGAGGATGATCGCGCCTTCGCGTTCCTCGACATCATGCCGCGCGCGCCCGGCCACACCCTGGTGATCCCCAAGGCGCCGGCGCGCAACATCTTCGACGTCAGGCCGGACGATCTCGCCCACGTGATGGCGGTGGCGCAGAAGATCGCCCAGAGCGCCATGAAGGTGTTCGCGGCCGATGGCGTCACGGTCCAGCAATTCAACGAGCCGGCCGGCGGCCAGGTGGTCTTCCACCTGCATGTCCACGTCATCCCGCGTCGGGACGGCGTGCCGCTCAAGCCGCCCGCGAGCTTCAAAGAGGAGACCTCGGTCCTCTCCGACCACGCGCTCAAGCTCGCGGCGGCGCTCAAGGGCGCGTGAGCGCCGCCCCACCGATCGATCCCGCGACCAGCCGGCCGCAAACCCGACGCGTCGACGCGTTCTTGACCGAACCGGCGGAACGGTTGGCCTCATACGATCGCCGAAATTGCACAGTCTGCAGCATCAAGGGCACCATCATGTCGCGCAGGTTTTCGGTCGACTTTATGGTCCGTCTTACGTCTTTCGCATGCGTCGCCGCGGCTTGCTGGCTCGCCGCGCCGACGGCGACGCGCGCCCAGTTCGCCACGGCAACGCCGGCGGAGTCGGACCTCGTCAAGCTCGACAGCACCGCCCAGGCTGCTCGGCTTGCCGAGGTCGTCCGCGCGGGTTGGAAGAACGCGGCTTGCGCACAGGCAACCGCGAGCCTGGAACAGAACTTCAATGGCGGCGTCGGCGGCTGGCTCGTCCAGTGCGTCGAGGGAACCGACTTCTGGGTCATGATCCCGGCCGCGGCAAAAAGGTCGGCCATCGTGATGCCCTGCATTCTCGCCCGCGTCACCAGCGGAAACAACTGCTACGCCAACCTGCGAACGCTCGATCCGGGCATCGCCGAGCGGTGCGGGAAATCGCCGTTTCCCGACCGCGCCATCAGCGCCTGCACGGTCATCATCCAGTCCGGCCGGCTTGCCGACAAGGCAGAAGCCCTTTCGACGGTCTACCAGGCCAGAGGGATGGCTTGGCCGTTATCAGCAGCTTGCGCTGGCACTGTCCGATTTCGATCGCGCGGTCGAAACCAACCCGCGCGACCCCGCTGCATTCTACAACCGAGCCGTCGCATTGGAACGCAAGGGCGACCTCGACCAAGCGATCCATGATCTCGACGAGTCGCTGCGATTGCGGCCCGATAGCACGGCCGCCATCTATGAGCGCGGCTATGCGTACCTCAGGAAGCGCGACTACGATCACGCGATCGGCGACCTTGACCAGACGATCCGTCTGGATCCCAAGTTCGCCAAGGCCTACCAGCAGCGCTCGGCGGCCTGGAAGGCCAAGGGTGATGCCGCCAAGGCCGACGCCGACGCCCAAAGGGCCGCGGCGCTCGATCCCCGGCTGACGCCGCCGAGCCTTCCGCCCGCACCGCCGGCGCCCATCGCCGCGCCTGCGTCCGCCTCGCACGAACTCAGCGACGCTGACCGCCAAATCGCCTACTGTCTGGAAGCGAGCTTCGGGTACACCCAGCGATACGCCCGTCTGGTGGCGCGCATTCGACAGGGCGTGCAGACCGTGAACGCTCTGCTCGACCGCCCAGACGTTTCGCCGACGGACAAGGACCAAGCCAGGACGCAGCTCAAATCGATGACCGACACGATCCCCGTCAACGAGGCGGCGCAGAAGCACTGGCAGGCGAACAGCAGCATATTCATCGAGCAGCTCAAGCGCCGCGGCTTGCTCGACAAAGGAAAGATTCCGCTCATTGCGGCGATTTCCCAGGAAGTCGGCCGCGATCAGCAGACGGTTACCGAGACATATGCGTCGTGCCTGCGGCTTTGCAAGCCAGGCGATGCGTCGTGCAAGGCCGCTTGCGATGATCACGCGAACAAGTCCGATGCGAGCCGGCGCATGATGGCATGCGACCAAGTCGCGGCGCGGCTGAAGTAAGGCCCCCTTCGCGAGCCGCGCATGCGATCAAGGATTACTAGAAGAGGCCACGAACCCTTTCGCGGTCCACACCTTCGCGGCCTGCGCATTGCCGAGCGCCCGCACCAGGGCGGCCGCCGCCTCACCTGCTGTGCTGTCGCGTACCACTCCGGCGGAAAAGTCCTCGCGGCCGAGCAGCGGTGGCGGCAGGCGGCCCGCGACCTTGACGCCGCGTATCGACACGATGGTGCTGATGAAGGTGATGCCGAGTTCCGCGTCGCCTTTGGCGACCGCCGCGACGATCTCGTGGCTACCCCGCCGCAGCACGGCCTTGGAGTTGACCATCTCTGCCAGCCCCAGGCGCGCGAGCTCCTGCCCCAGATAGGTGCCGAACGCCCCGCCCGTCTTCGGGTCCGTGTAGGCAATCGAGCGCGCACCCTTTAGCACGGCGCGGAATTTCTCCAGCGTCGAAACGTCGGGCACCGCCGCGCCCTCGCGGACCGCGACGCCCGTGAGCGTCGCGGCAACGCGCGCATGCGCCGTCACCTCGCCGTTGCGCGCCATGTCGTCGATCGCGTCGCTCGTCAGCACCACCACGTCCGCATGCTCGCCGCCCGCAAGCCGCTTACGGATGGCGCCGACCGTGCTGTACGCGATCGTCACCATGTGACCGCGCTCGCGCGCATACGCGGCCGCGAGCGGATCGAGCGCGTCCTGCAGGACCAGCGCCGCGAGCACTTTGACATCGGCGGCGCTCGCGGCTCCGGCCACTACGGTGATTACCACCGCCATGATGATGCGAAGCATGTGTTTTCTCCCCCTACGCGATGCCATTTTCGGCGCGAGCGGCGGGCTTGCCGGCCGCCCTGGTCAGCTCGGCGAGCAGGACGCGCAACCCGCGATCGATCACCTTGTCCTTGCGCATCACATAGGCGAGCTCGCGCACCAGCGCGGGCCGCAACGGGCACACGACCGTCGAGCGTGCGACCTGCGTGAGCGACAGCTTGGGCAGCACCGAGGCGCCGAGCCCGCTTGCGACCAGCACCTTGATCGCTTCGACATTGCCGAGTTCCATGATCGGGCTCGGCGCGACGCCCGCGCGCTCGAACCAGGTGTCGACGATCGTGCGTGTGTTGCCGCCGGCCTCATAGAGGATGAGCGGTAGCCGCGCGAGCTGCGTGGCGCCGATCGCGCCTGCCGCCGGCGCCAGCGCTTTCGGCACAAGGGCGAGCAACGGGTCGGCCAGGAGCCGCGTCTGCACGACCGAGCGGCTCATCCGCACCGGCCGGGTCACGAGCGCGACGTCGAGCGCGCCGGCCTCGAGCCGGTCGAGGATCTCGGGCGTGTTGCCGGTCGCGACCGTCACCTCGAGCCGCGGCATGCGCCGCTTCACGCGTGCCAGGATGTCGGGCAGGAGATAAATGCAGGCGGTCGCGCCGGTGCCGAGCCGCACGCGGCCGGCCTCTCCGTCGCGGAATTCGGCCGCCGCCGCGACGATATCCTCGGACGCGCTCTGCGCGCGCCGCGCCGCCGCCAGGATCGCCTCGCCGACGCGCGTCGGCATGAGCTTCCCCTTGGCGCGATCGAGCAACCGCACGCCGAGCACGCGCTCGAGGTCGCGGAGTTGCTGGCTCGCCGCCGGCTGCGAGAGATGCAGCGCTTTCGCGGCCGACGTGACGCTCCCGGTCTCCACCGCCGACAGGAAGGTCATGAGCTGCCGCAAGGTCGGGTGGGCCATGCGCCGCAGCCTAGCGCAGGTCTTCGCGAAGGTGGATACGGGTTCGCGGCGTTAAGATTTTCCGATGCGGTGCATCGGATAAATCGGCTTTTCAAGCTGCGCGTCCCGCTCGATTGTGTCGATGCGCCGCCGCCCCCGCGGCGGCACGGTTTTGCAGGAATGATCCGGGTCCCGTCATGCCTTGCCTGATCCGCGATTCGCGAGATGCGGACATCGCGGTTGTCCGCACGATCTACGGCCATCACGTGCGGCACGGCACGGCCTCGTTCGAGGAGAAGGCGCCTTCCGCCGGCGAGATCGCGCGCCGTCGCGCCGACGTGCTCGCCCACGGCCTGCCCTACCTGGTGGCCGAAATCGATGACACGGTCGTCGGCTACGCCTATGCGTCGCCCTACCGGGCGCGCTCCGCCTATCGGTTCTCCATCGAGAACTCCGTCTATGTGGATCACCGCCGCCACCGCTGCGGCATCGGCCAGACGCTGCTCGCGGCGCTGATCGCCCGGTGCGAGCGCGGAACGTCGCGCCAGATGATCGCGGTGATCGGCGACAGCGCCAACCTCCCCTCGATCGCGCTGCACGAGCGGCTCGGCTTCCGCATGGTCGGAACCTTGCGGTCAGTGGGCTTCAAGTTCGGCCGCTGGCTCGATACGGTGCTGATGCAGCGCGAGCTCGGCACCGGCGGCCGGACCTTGCCGCACAAAGTTATGCAAGACGAAGGGATCGGAAGCAGCGGTGGATGAGGTTCAAGATGCCGGCGTAGCGCAGTCCCGCACGCGCGTCGTTGCGATGCTGGGAGTCGCGCAGACGCTCGCCTGGGGCTCGAGCTACTACCTGCCCGCGATCCTCGCCGAGCCGATGGCGGCCGGCACCGGCGTCTCGCCCGCCTGGGTCTTCGCCGCCTTTTCGAGCTCGTTGCTGATCACGGCCTTCGCCGGGCCGGCGGTCGGCCGGGCGATCGACCGGCATGGCGGCCGCGGCGTCCTGGCGCTGTCGAGCCTCGTGCTCGCGGCCGGGCTCTTTGCGCTTGCGGCCGCCAGCGGCCCGGTCGGCCTCTTCGCGGCCTGGGCCATTTTGGGGATCGGCATGGCGCTCGGTCTCTATGACGCGGCCTTTGCGGCGCTTGCCTCGTTCTACGGAACGCAGGCGCGCGGACCGATCACGGGGATCACCTTGATGGCCGGCTTCGCCTCGACGGTGAGCTGGCCGCTGAGCTCGCTTCTCAACGGCGTCATCGGCTGGCGCGAGACCTGTCTGATCTGGGGCGCGCTCAATCTGGTGCTCGGCTTGCCGCTCAATGCCCTGCTGCCGCGCTCGACGCGCCCTGTCGATGCGCCCACCGCGCCGCGCCCGCGCATCGGCTGGCATCCGCGCCGCCAAATGCTGCTGCTCGCCTTCGTGTTCGCGGCTGCCTGGTTCGTCACCGGCTCCATGGCGGCGCACCTGCCCGAACTGCTCGAGCGGGCGGGCGCAACGCCGTTCGCCGCGATCGCGGCTGCCGCCCTCGTCGGTCCCGCACAGGTCGCGGCGCGGCTCATCGAGTTCGTCTTGCTAAGGCGCATCCATCCGCTGGTCTCGGCGCGCATCGCCGCGGCACTGCATCCGATCGGCGCGGTCGTCCTCGCGGTCGTGGGCGCCGCGGGCGCTGCGCCGTTCGCGATCCTCTATGGCGCCGGCAACGGCCTTATCACCATTGCGCGCGGGACCGTGCCGCTAGCGCTGTTCGGCCCCTACGCCTATGGCGAGCGCACCGGCCTCCTCGGGGCGCCGGCGCGCGCCACGCAGGCGCTCGCGCCGCTCCTGTTCGGGCTGCTGCTCGGCGCCATGGGACTGGCGGCGATCTTCGTCTCCGCCGGCCTCTGCGTTGCGGCGCTCGCCGCCCTGCTCTGCCTGCGCAAGGACACGCCGGTCGAGCCGCCGGCGCGCCAGCGCGCCTGAACGAGCCATCAGCGTGTGCCGCCGGTCGCACTGCCGCAAATTGCAAAGGATTCCGCCCGGCACGGCGGACGTCGCCGTGCCGTCCGGCGGACAGGCGCTAGAAATTTCCACACGACGAGCCGAGGCCGCCGAGGATGTCGTGGCAGGTGTCGCCGGTGTCGGGGTCGATCCAGGTCCGCCGCACCTTGGTGTAGTCGAAGCGCCAGCCGCGGCTGCGCATGCAGCGCTTGTAGGCCGCCGTGGTCGGCGCGCCGTTGAGGTCGCGGCCGGCGCGCTCCTTGCAGTACTCGGCATCGGTGTGCAGGGCATCGTTGCCGCGCGGCTGCTTGAGCAGGTTGGTGTAGTGGGACATGTCCGCCTGTGCGGCGGCGCCGCCGGCGAGAAACAGGGCCGCGACCAAGAGAGGGCGTTTCATGACAATTCCTCCGTTGTGATGGACACCCTTCCTGTCCATCGGTCGCACCTGGAGGAGGTCGCGGTTCAAAGAACCCCGATTACAAATCGGATAGGTATGCGCCCGCGCGAACGCGAGCGCGCCAAATTCCCTTGCGGTCGTTCGGGTCGCAAGAACGTCACTGCAGCGACGCAACGATCTTCTGATAGCCGCGCTGCTGTGCGTGCCCGAGCGGCGTGACGCCACTGCGATCCGCGATCTTGCGATCGGCGCCGGCCGCGATCAGCTCCGCGACGGTCACCTGGTGGCGGGGACCGCCGTCGCCGAGGATGACCGCCTCGATCAGCGCGGTCCAGCCGAGATTATTGACGTGATCGAGCGGCGCGCCACCCTCGATGAGCGCCTGGACGACCTCGGCGTGACCGAGATGCGCGGCGGCGATCAGCGCTGTCCCGTCATACGGGCTCGTGATCAGTTTTGGATTGCCGCCGAGCTCGAGCGCGAGCTTCACCATGCGCACGTCGTCCTTGACGGCCGCGATCGTGACGACGTCGTACCGGCGGTTCTCGAGCGCATTGATGTCGGCGCCGCCGGCGACCAGCGCACGCACCGCATCATAGTGCGAGCCGAAGGCCGCGACATGCAGCGGCGTCCGCCCGGCCGCGTCACGCGCGTTCGGGTCGGCGTGCTCCGCCAGGAGCTTGCGGATCTGCGCCACGTCGCCTGTCGCGGCGGCGCGATGCAGACCCGTGTAGGCGGCCTGCTCGGCCGCGCTCGGCGCGGTTTGCGCGTTGGCGGCCGTTGGCGTCAGGAGCGCCACACCAAGGCCGAGACCCGCCGCGAGTGCGGCCGCGAATGCAGACCGCCGATGGCCTGATGCTCCGGCGGAAAGCCCATTGCATCTCATGTCCGTCATCCTTTGCTGCCCCGCCAAGCGCCAGCAAACCGGATAGCGCCAGCCGCCGAATTGGTCTATTAGCAAATGCGCAAATCACTTTTGCAGAATCGCAAATGATCGCCGCGCTCAGATCGTCCGAATGCGTCGCCAGCGTGCTGGCGACGTCCCGCCACGGCACCCCGCTGCGGGCCGCCACGGCCATGTCCTGCGCGCCGTCGACCGTCTATCGCGCCATCGCGCGCCTGGACAAGGAGATCGGCGTCCCGCTGTTCGACCGGACGCCGGAGGGCTGGGTGCCGACGTACGTCGGCACCCGTATCATCGGCCAGGCCGAGACGATTGAACGGGAGGCGGCCGCGACCGACCTGCTCGTGCTGGGCGGGAATGCGGGATTTTCCGGGCCTCTGCGCGTATCCGCGTCCGACGGCCTTGCGGAAGGCTATCTTGTCCCGGTGCTGGCGACCTTTTCCCGCACCATGCCGTCGCTCGCGATCGAGCTCGTCGTCGACAACCAGTTCGCCGACCTCCGCCGCCGCGCCGCCGACATTGCGGTTCGGCCCAGCCGGCGGCCCGGGGAGGACCTGGTCGGACAGCGCGCCGGCAAGCTCGCGCACGCGCTCTACGGCGCGGCGCCGCTCCTCAAGAAGCGCGGCATGCCGTCCTCACCGTCCGATCTCGCCCGTCACGAGGCCTGCGTGCTCGCCGACGATCTCGTCCATCACACCGCTGCGAAGTGGTGGAGCAAGCGCATCAAGAAGCAGGTCAAGGTCTCGTTCATCGCCAACACCGAGATGAGCCTCGCGGCGGCGATCGCGGCCGGGATGGGCATCGGGATCCTGCCGTGCTTCCTCGGCGATCGGCTTGGCGGCGTAACCCGCGTGAAGACGCTTCCCGTAGGACCGCCCGTCGACATCTGGCTCGTCACGCATCGGGCCCTGCGGCGCAATCCCGTGGTCCAGGGCCTCATCCGCGCCCTCGCAGCGGCCATGCGACGCGACGGGCCGATGCTTGCCGGCGCCGGTGGATAGTGATGGCGGGCGCCGACGTGTTCGATCCGTTCAAGGATTGAGGCCGCGGCGCCTCTTCAGCTCGGCAAGACCAGCATCCCGGCCACGATCGCAATGGTCGCCGTGGCGACGCCCGCCAGCACCGAGCGGCGAAACAGCCAGAAGGCCACGAGCCCAAGCGCGGTCGCGCCGAGGCGCACCCAGATCGGGACGCCGGCGAGCGCGCCCGGCGAGAAGACCACCAGCTTGCCGACCACGCCGGTGAGGATCGCGGTCGCGACCGCGCGTGCGAACACGATGATCTCCGAGTCCTCGTCCAGCCCGCGCGCGAGCGCCACGCCGAGCATGCGCCAGACCTCGTTCGGCAGAAAGCCGACCAGGATCAGCAGCGCATAGGGCGCGTAGACGCCGAGTGCGCTCATCGCAGCCCCGGCCGTAACCGCCCCGCCGCATAGGCTGCGGCGCCGCCGATCAGGCCGGTCCACATGAGGTCGAGGCCGACGCCCAGCCATTGCAGCAGCGGTGCCAGCACGAGGCCCGCGACGAGCGCCACCGCATCCGCGGTGACGCGGGTATTGCGGACCGCCGACATCAGGAACGACATGGGCGAGATGAACAGCAGCGCCGCGACGACGACCGCCGGCATCCCTTGCGCCAGATAGTAGCCCGCGCCGGTCGCGGTCGCGGCGATCAGAATAAAGCAGACGCCAAGGCCGTTGCCGAAGGCGATGCGCTCCGCGCGCGGCACCCGCGGCAACAGGCGCAACGCCTCGATCCACATGCTGATCGCCGTGAGATGCGCGAGAAATGCCACGTCGCGCGCGCGCGTGGTCGGCGTCTTCACCACCGGCAGCAGCGCCACCACCATGGGCAGAAGCCGCATGCTGGAGAGGCCGACCGCGAGCGCGACCTCGATCGGCGCCGAGCCGGCAGCGAGCGCCGAGATCAGGATCACCTGCGCGGGCGCCGCCCAGATCAGGAGCGTCGTCAGCACCGCCCAGGGGAGCTGGAAGCCGAGATCATGCGCCAGCGCGCCGATGCTCATATACGAGCCGGTCAGCACGAGCGCGAAGACCGAGGTGAGGCCAGCCCGCGCGCCGCCGAGGAAGCCCGAGCCGTACGGGAGCGAAATTGCCGGCGGAGTCGATTCCATTGAGGGGGCGATTGGCGAGTGGCGAATGACAGATAGTAGTGGCCCAACCCGCCATTCGCTACTCGCTATTCGCGATCCCCTCTCATGCATGCGGCCGCGGATGCCTGTCGGGCATCCGCGGCCGCAGCAATGGGTTCTGCGCGAGCGCTATACCTTGACCAGCGGCACCTTCGGTACGATGCCGCCGCGGCCGGACGGCCCACCGGAATTGCCCGGTCCACCCTTCGGCTTCGGCATGCGGCGCCGTGCGCGCTTCGGCTTGGGCGTGCCGGGGATTTCCTCCGGCTTGGGCGTGATCGGCCCGTCGAGGAACTCGAAGCCGAGCTTCTCGATGCCGTTCTCGTCCTTGGTGTGGATCACCTTTACGTGGCCGCCGTCCTTGAGCTTGCCGAACAGCACCTCGTCGGCGAGCGGCTTCTTGATGTGCTCCTGGATCACGCGCGCCATCGGACGCGCGCCCATCTGCTCGTCGTAGCCGTGCGCGATCAGCCACTTCGAGGCCTCCTCGCTGAGCTCGATGGTGACGTCGCGGTCGGCGAGCTGCGCCTCGAGCTGGAGCACGAACTTCTCCACCACCTTGGCGATGATCTGCGGCGTCAGATGGTTGAACGTGATGATCGCGTCGAGCCGGTTGCGGAATTCGGGCGCAAACAGCTTGTTGATCGCCTCGGTGTCGTCACCCTCCCGCTTCTGCCGCGTGAAGCCGTAGGCCGCCCTGGCGAGGTCGGCGGCGCCCGCGTTCGTCGTCATGATCAGGATGACGTTGCGGAAATGGACCTGCTTGCCGTTGTGATCGGTCAGCTTGCCGTGGTCCATGATCTGCAGCAGCACGTTGAACAGGTCCGGATGCGCCTTCTCGATCTCGTCGAGCAGGAGCACGCAGTGCGGATGCTGGTCGACGCCGTCGGTCAGGAGTCCGCCCTGGTCGAAGCCGACATAGCCGGGCGGCGCGCCGATCAGCCGCGAGACCGTGTGACGCTCCATGTATTCCGACATGTCGAAGCGCAGCAGCTCGACGCCCAGTGAATCGGCCAGCTGCTTTGCCACCTCGGTCTTGCCGACACCGGTCGGGCCGGAAAAGAGGTAGCTGCCGATCGGCTTCTCGGGCTCGCGCAGGCCGGCGCGGGCGAGCTTGATCGAGGCCGACAGCGCCTCGATCGGCTTGTCCTGGCCGTAGACCACGCGCTTGAGCGTTTCCTCGAGATGCGCCAGCACGGCGGCATCGTCCTTCGACACCGTCTTCGGCGGGATCCGCGCCATGGTGGCGATGGTCGCCTCGACCTCCTTGAGGCCGATCGTCTTCTTGCGCCGGCTCTCCGGCAGCAGCATCTGCGCGGCGCCCGACTCGTCGATCACGTCGATTGCCTTGTCGGGCAGCTTGCGATCATGGATGTAGCGCGCCGAGAGCTCCACCGCCGCCTTGATGGCGTCGTTGGTGTACTTGAGCTTGTGATAGTCCTCGAAGTACGGCTTGAGGCCCTTCAGAATCTCGATCGCGTCCGGGATCGACGGCTCGTTCACGTCGATCTTCTGGAAACGCCGTACCAGCGCGCGGTCCTTCTCGAAGTACTGGCGGTACTCCTTATATGTGGTCGACCCGACGCAGCGCACCGTGCCGGAGGCGAGCGCGGGCTTGAGCAGGTTCGACGCGTCCATCGCGCCGCCCGAGGTCGCGCCGGCGCCGATCACGGTGTGGATCTCGTCGATGAACAGGATCGCGCCCGGATAGGCCTCGAGCTCCTT
>DASXCK010000558.1:0-8276 GCA_036491235.1 Xanthobacteraceae bacterium
CTCGAGCCCGCCGAATTCCTCCGGCACGCCGAGCGTGCGGATGCCGACTTTTTCGGCGCCTTCGAGGATTTCTTTCGGCAGCCGGTTCTCCGGCGTCATCACCCATTCGCGTTGCCAGTTCTGGCGAATGAACGGGAGGATGACGTCGTCGACGAAGGCGCGGCACGATCGCCGCATCAAGGTCTGCTCTTCGGAGAGGCCGTGCATGACGATTCCTCGCATTCGCCATGCCCGGCCTTGTGCCGGGCATCCACGTCTTACTGCGGGTAGAGGCTTAAACACGTGGATGGCCGGGACAAGCCCGGCCATGACGTTAAGGAAAAAGGGCTACGCCGCCTTGCGGCTCTTCAAGAACTCGCCCATGCGGTCGAGCGCCTTGAGGATGTTCTCGGTCGAATTGGCGTAGGAGAGCCGCATGTAGCCTTCGCCGAGGATGCCGAAGTCAGGCCCGCCGATCGTCGCGACGCCGGTGTCCTCGAGCAGCGTGGAGGCAAGCGCCTTCGCCTTCCAGCCGGTGCGCTTGACGTTGGGGAATGCGTAGAACGCGCCCTTCGGCGTCGCGCACGAGACGCCGGGCAGGCGGTTGAGGCCCTCGACGACGACTTTGCGCCGCTTGTCGAACTCGGCGACCATCTGGTGCACGGCGTCCTGCGGGCCGGTGAGCGCCGCGAGGCCCGCATACTGCGTCGGTGCGTTGACGCAGGAGTAGAGGTTGACCGCGAGCTTGCGCGCCATCTCGTACAGCTTGGGCGGCATCACCGCATAGCCGAGCCGCCAGCCGGTCATCGCGTAGGTCTTCGACCAGCCATTGAGCAGGATCAGCCGGTCGCGGATCGACGGATAGGACAAGAGGCACACATGCGTCTCGCCGTCGTAGACCATGTGGTCGTAGATCTCGTCCGACATCACCGCGACGTCCGGGAACTTCTCCAGCCCCGCCACCAGCTTGTCGATCTCGCGCTTTCCCGTGACGCCGCCGGTCGGGTTGGCGGGCGAGTTGAGGATCAGGAGCCGCGTGCGCGGCGTGATCAGGCCCAGTGTTTCCTCTGCCGAGAACGCGAAGCCGTTCTCCTCGCGGATCGGAACCGGCACCGGCCGCGCGCCGGTATATTCGATCATCGAGCGATAGATCGGGAAACCCGGATCCGGATAGAGGATGTCGGCGCCGGGCTCGCCGAACATCAGGATCGACATGTACATGGTGGGCTTGCCGCCCGGCATGATCATGATCTCGTCGGGCGAGACCTTGACGCTGAAGCGCTTGGCGAGGTCGGCCGCGACCGCCTCGCGCAGCGGCAGGATGCCGACCGCGGGCGTGTAGCCGTGATGGCCATCGCGCAGCGCCTTCACGGCCGCCTCGACGATGTGGTCGGGCGTGCGGAAATCGGGCTGGCCGATGCCGAGATTGATGATGTCGCGCCCTTGCGCCGCGAGGGCGGTGGCGCGGGCGAGCACCGCGAATGCGTTCTCTTCGCCGATGCGGTCGAACGCCGCGATGGTCTGGAGCATGTGCCTCTCCCTGGCTTTCAGGGGCGGCACTTTGAGCCCATCACCGGCGGAAAATCAAATGTACGGTTGCCAATAAGCGGCCGCATAAAAAGAGCCCCGGGACATGCCCAGGGCTCTGAAACAGCATCTGCGAGGGATTAGTTCGCGCCTTCCGAGGTCACCCAGTCGCGCTGCAACTCGAAGCGGATCGACGCGTCCGGATCGGTGCTGACGGTCGTGCCGGCTTGGCTCGTGGTCGCGCTCGCGTACGGGCCGGAGACGACGTGATGCACCGGCTTCTTCGCCAGGGCGGGGGTCGCGACAAAAGCTGCCAGTCCGATAACTGCGAAAAGGGTCTTCGAGGTCATTTGGGAAACTCCTCATGCCAGGTGGTTGACCTGTCGACCAATTTATCCGGTATTCTGCATCGCACAAGTCTCCTGGCGAACACTTGTGACTCACAGAAAAGTGAGGAATCTCAATATCTTAATACGATTTTTATGTCCCCGGTAGGTTAATTTGGAAGAGGTATTTGCTGCATTGCAATATAAATCAGGCGGGCGCGCCGCGAAGTCTCGGATTTATCAGCAAAAATCATAACGGCCGCGCGCGCAAAGCGCGTCACGCCGCGCTTCAACGCGCGTAAAATCCGCATATCTGCAGCCAAGCATCCTGACGCCCGCGAATAGGAGCTATGCGATCCATGCCGACCGTCGCCGACAAACGCCGCACCTTCCGGGCCCTGCATCAGCAGGGCTGTTTCGTCATCCCTAACCCCTGGGACATCGGCAGCGCCCGCTACCTGCAGCATCTCGGGTTCAAGGCGCTCGCCTCGACCAGCGCAGGCTTTGCGTTCGCGCAGGGCATGGCCGACAACGCGATCACGCGCGACATGGCGCTCGCCCATCTGCGTGAGCTCGTGGCTGCGACGGAAATTCCGGTCAACGCCGACTTCGAGGGCGGGTTCGCCGACGCGCCCGAGGGCGTCGCGGAAAGCGTGACGCTCGCGGTCGGGACCGGCCTCGCCGGCCTTTCGATCGAGGATTCGACTGGCGACAAGGCAAACCCGCTCTATGATTTCGATCTATCGGTCGCCCGCATCCGCGCCGCGCGCGCCGCGATCGACAAGGCGGGCGGCGACGTGATCCTGACGGCCCGCAGCGAGGGGTTTCTGGTGGGCCGCCCCGACCTCGACGAGACGATCCGCCGGCTTAGAGCCTTCTCGGCGGCCGGCGCCGACTGCCTCTACGCGCCGGGTCTACGCACCCGCGAGCTGATCGGCGCGGTGATCACCGCCGTCGCGCCGAAGCCCGTGAACATCATCATGTCGAGCCCGCTCGGCATCACGGTCGATGAGCTTGCGAAGCTCGGCACGCGGCGCATCAGCATCGGCAGCGCGTTTGCGCGCGTCGCGTGGGGCGGCTTCATTGCCGCTGCCAAGCAGGTCGCCGAGGAGGGGCGGTTCGACGCCCTTGCGGGCGGGGCGCCGCACGGCGAGCTCAATGCTTTCTTCCGCGACGACGCGAAGAAGCGCTCATGACCAACGCAGAGGGGGCCGCAAAGGCGTCGGTCGGGCCGGAGGTCGACGCTCGGCCGGCCGAGCGGCCGGGGCCGGTCGCGATCGCGGGCCGCTTCGGGTCGGTCGTGCGGCTCGATGCGTCGCGCCACGGCGGGGCGCTGTGGCTTGAGTTCAAGGGCCATGACCGGCTGTGGACCTACATGTCGGACGGACCGTTCACCGATCGCGCCGCGTTCCTGACCTGGCTCACGGCCCGCGAGTCGCTCGCCGATCCCTATTACTACGCCGTGATTGATCGCGAAGGGCGCGCGGTCGGGGTCGAGACGCTGATGTCGACCCGGCCCGAGATGCGCGTCATCGAAGTGGGCAATATCGTGCTCGGGCTCTCGCTGCAGCGTTCGCCGCTGGCGACCGAGGCGCAGTATCTGCTCGCACGCTATGCGATCGAGACCCTGCGTTACCGCCGCTATGAATGGAAATGCTGTTCGCTCAACGCGCCGTCGCGCAACGCGGCGCTGCGCTTCGGCTTCACATTCGAGGGCATCTTTCGCCATCACATGATCATCAAGGGCCGCAGCCGCGACACCGCCTGGTTCGCGATGCTCGAGGAGGAATGGCCGGCACGCAGGGCCGCCTTCGAGCGCTGGCTCGAACCCGCCAATTTCGACGCGCAGGGCCGGCAAAGGCAGAGCTTGCGGGCGCTGAATGGGGCGGGGTGAAGATGCCTCGTGTCCCGGATGCGGTGCAGCGGCGTGCTGCTTGGCGCGCTGGTGAACCGCTGATCCGGGACCCACGTTACTGAAGCGCTCGTCTCCTGGATCGCACCGCTGCGCGGTGCGCCGTGCGCCGGACACGAGCCCACGTTCTTGGACGCCCGCCGGTTTTCCTATATTAGCCAACGAAGCATCACGGAGGCCCGCCTTTGCACATCCTCATCACCGGTGCGGCCGGCATGATCGGGCGCAAGCTCACGGCGCGGCTGCTGGCTGCGGGCAAGCTCGACGGCCGCGTTATCGAGCGCTTCACGTTGCAGGACGTGGTGCCGTTTCCGGCCGATGCGTCACACGCCGGCGGCAAGCCGTCATTCGATATCGTTGCGAGCGATCTCGCGGCGTCCGGCGAGGCCGAGAAGGCCATCGCGGAGCGGCCCGACGTGATCTATCACCTCGCCGGCGTCGTCTCGGGCGAAGCCGAACTCGACTTCGCCAAAGGCTATCGCGTCAACCTCGAAGGCATGCAGGCCCTGCTCGCCGCGATCCGCGCGGCGGGCGAGAGCTATCATCCGAAACTCATCTTCACCTCGTCGATCGCGGTCTACGGCGCTCCGTTTCCCGATGCCATTCCGGACGACTTCCATCTCACGCCGCTTACCTCCTACGGCGCGCAAAAGGCGATGTGCGAGCTCTTACTCGCCGACCACCATCGTCGCGGCATGCTCGACGGCGTCGGCATTCGCCTCCCGACCATCTGCGTGCGTCCCGGCAAGCCTAATAAGGCCGCGTCCGGCTTCTTTTCCGGCATCATCCGCGAACCGCTTGCGGGAGACGCCGCGGTGCTGCCGGTCGCCGACACGGTGCGCCATACGCATGCGAGCCCGCGTGCCGCGGTCGGCTTCCTGGTGCATGCGGCGGGGCTGACGCGCGAGCAGCTTGGATCCCGCATCAACCTTGCGATGCCGGGCGTGAGCTGCACGGTCGCGGAGCAGATCGAAGCATTGCGCCGCGTCGCCGGCGACAAGGTCGTCGCGCGCATCAAGGCCGCGCCGGACGAACTGATCATGCGCATCGTCGCGGGTTGGCCGCAGCGCATCGAGGCGAAGCGCGCTCGCGCGCTCGGGTTCACGGCGGAAGGCTCGTTCGACGAGATCATCAGGATCCACATCGCCGATGAGCTCGACGGAAAGGTCGCGGCCTGATGCGCTTTGCGACGCCGCTCGTCCCCGCGACCCTGGTGCGCCGCTACAAGCGGTTCCTCGCGGACGTGGTGCTGCCGGGCGGCGAGGAGGTCACGGCCCATGTCGCCAACCCGGGCGCCATGACGGGGCTTGCGGCGCCGGGCGCGCGCGTCTGGCTGTCGAAGTCCGACAACCCCAAGCGCAAGCTGCCGTGGTCGTGGGAGCTCGTCGAGATCGATTTCGGCGGCGGCGGCGAACTCGTCGGCGTCAACACCGGACACCCGAACGGGCTCGCCGCCGAGGCGATCGCGGCCGGACTGATACCGGAGCTTGCCGGCTACGCGAGCGCGCGGCGCGAGGTGCGCTACGGCAGGAACTCGCGTGTCGACGTGCTGCTGGAAGATCCGGCGCGGGCGCCCTGTTATGTCGAGATCAAGAACGTCCACCTGATGCGCCGGCGCGGCCTCGCCGAGTTTCCCGACGCCGTGACCGCACGCGGCGCAAAACATCTCGACGAGCTCGCCGCCATGGTCGCGGCGGGCAATCGCGCCGTCATGCTTTTCCTGATCCAGATCGGCTCGGCCGAGCGTTTTGCGCTTGCCGCCGACATCGACCCGACCTATGCGGCGGCCTTTGCGCGGGCGCGCGCGGCCGGCGTCGAGGCGATCGCCCGGCGCTGCACGATCACAGCCGAGGGGATTATCTGCGCAGGGCCTGTGCCGATCGACGCGAGCATCGTCGCGGTCGCGCCGCCGCGGCCGCGATTGCGCGCGGGGGCGCGGAGCGGATGATGGCGCCGCCGCCTGCGCTTGGCGACCTTGAGATCGACGCCGTGTTCGTGCTGTCGGTCAAGACCTTCACGGATCGCATCGCCCACGCCACGCGCGAGCTCGGCCGTGCCGGCGTCCCGTTCGAGTTCATCTTCGATTTTGACGCGGCCGAGCTCGACGACGACACGCTTCGCCGATATTTCGCCGGCGGCGATGCGCCACCGATGAAGCGCCAGGCCTCGCTCACGCTCAAGCACCTCGAGGCATGGCGGCGCGCCTGCGCGCGCGGCGCCCGCCGCATCATGGTGTTCGAGGACGATGTGGTGCTTTTCCCTGGATTTCACCCGCGTCTTGCCGCCGCGATGCGCGCCGCTGATGCGCTGCCGTCCGGTTGGCACCTCTTTCTCGGCGGTGCCGACGCCAAGGTGCCGGACGCGTTCTTCCTCCATTCAGGCCCGCTGGTGCCGCTCGCGAGCACGACGGCCGAGGGCTACGTCACCGACCTCGAGGCCTGCCGGCGGCGGGTCGCCTGGGCGGAGGCGAACAGGATCGCCCTCCCGGCCGACCAGCTCATCACGCATGTCGACCGCGCCGAGCGCATCGCGCAATTCTGGCCGCCGGAGCCGCTGGTCGAGCAGGGGAGCGTGATCGGCCTGTTCGACTCGGTGCTCGATGCCTCGCGCCTCAGGCACGGCCGTCTTTACAATGTGGCGCGGCATCGCTGGACCAAATGGCGCCGGCGCACCCTGCGCCGGCACTGGGTGCGGGCGCGGCATGCGCTGCGCGCGGGCGCTGCGCCGCGCGATCGAGGTTGAGAATTCCTGCCTTCCGGATTACCTAAAGGGCCGGGCGAAGATCGGGCGGAGCCATGATGAACTACGTCGATGCGCAAAGCGCGCCGCTGCGCAAGACCGGGCAGATCAAGTTGCACGGCGCCGAGGCGTTTGCCGGGATGCGCAAGGCCGGGCGCCTGGTCGCCGAGTGCCTCGATCTGCTCGTGAACGAGATCAAGCCGGGCATCACCACCGATCACATCGACCGGCTGGTGTTCGAGTTCGCCATGGACCACAACGCTCGGCCCGCCACCCTGATGTATCGCGGCTATACCAAGTCGACCTGCACGTCGATCAATCACGTGGTCTGCCACGGCATCCCCAACGACAAGCCGCTCAAGGAGGGCGACATCGTCAACGTCGACGTGACCCTGATCCTCGACGGTTGGCACGGCGATACGAGCCGCATGTACGCGGTCGGGGAGCTCCCGCGCCGCGCCGAGCGGCTGATCGAGGTGACATACGAGGCGATGATGCGCGGCATCGCGGTGATCAAGCCGGGCGCGACCACCGGCGATATCGGCAATGCCATCCAGATGTATGTCGAGGGCCAGCACATGAGCGTGGTGCGCGACTTCTGCGGCCACGGCCTCGGGCGGCTGTTTCACGACGAGCCCAACATCGTCCACGTCGGGCGGCCCGGCGAGGGCGTGGTGCTGCGGCCCGGCATGCTGTTCACGGTCGAGCCGATGATCAACCTCGGCCGCCCGCACGTGAAGGTGCTCTCCGACGGCTGGACCGCGGTGACGCGCGATCGCTCGCTCTCGGCGCAGTTCGAGCACACGATCGGCGTGACCCAGACGGGCGTCGAGATCTTCACGCTGTCGCCCAAGGGGCTCGACAAGCCGCCGTATCCGGCGGCGTGAGCGTGCGAGCCGGCGCGCCCTCCCGTCTACGCATCGTTTCCGCTTGACTTGTGTTCTTGATATGTTCTCAAATCGCCGACATGGGCGCGCAGACCTTTGGCGAGGCACCGCGACCGGGCTGGCGCATCGGCGACAGCGTGCCGGTCGAGCAGCCGCATTACTACGGCCATCGCGAACGGCTGCGTCGACGCCTGCTCGATGCCGGCGCGGAAGCGCTCGCCGACTACGAGCTCCTCGAGATGGTGCTCTACGCCGCATCGCCGCGGCGTGACACCAAGCCGCTCGCCAAAACCCTGCTGGCCAAGTTCGGTTCCTTCGGCGAGGTGATCGCGGCGCCGCCGGCGCGGCTCAAGGAGGTCGAAGGCGTGACCGACGCCGTGGTCGCGTCGCTCAAGGTCGCGCATGCGGCCGCCTATCGCTTTGCCCGCGGCGAGGTCAGGCGCCGTCCGGCGCTGTCGTCGTGGTCGACCGTCCTCGACTATTGCCGCACCGCGCAGGCGTTCGCCGACATCGAGCAATTCCGCATCCTGTTTCTCGACAAGCGCAACCAGCTGATCGCCGACGAGGTGCAGCAGAAGGGCACCGTCGATCACACGCCGGTCTATCCGCGCGAGGTGGTCAAGCGGGCGCTCGAGCTCTCCGCCACCGCCATCGTGCTGGTGCACAACCATCCGTCCGGCGATCCCACACCGAGCCGCGCGGACATCCAGATGACGCTGCAGATCATCGATATCGCGAAGCCCCTCGGCATCGCGGTGCACGACCACATCATCGTCGGCAAGGACGGGCACGCGAGCCTACGCGGGCTGAAGCTGATTTAGGCACGGCTTCGCACTTTGCAGTGCGACTTGACGTACTGCGATAGCCCGTATCTACGACCCGTGATGATTTCGAGTGCGACTCCAC
>DASXCK010000559.1:0-4228 GCA_036491235.1 Xanthobacteraceae bacterium
CGACTCGCCCGCGCCCTTGACGCCGAGCGGGTTGAGCTTGGTCGGCACCTCGTTCTCGCCGAGCGTGAAGCCGCAAAAATCGTGCGCGCGCGGCATCGCGTAGTCCATGAACGAGCCGGACACCACCTGGCCGGAGTCGTCGTAGACCATGTTCTCCATGAGCGCCTGGCCGACGCCCATGGCGACGCCGCCGTGCAGCTGCCCCTCGACCAGCAGCGGGTTGATCATGTGGCCGACGTCGTCGACCGCGGTGTAGCGCACCAGCGCGACCTCGCCGCTCTCGGGATCGATCTCGACCTCGCTGATGTGACATCCGTTCGGATAGGTTCGCTCGCCGCCATCGAACGTACCGGTCTCGTAGAAGCCGGGCTCGAGGCCCTTCGGCAGCTTTGCGGGCACGAAGGCGTTGCGCGCGACGCTCGCGAGCTCGACCGCCTTGTCGGTGCCGGCGACCGCGAACTTGCCGTTCTTGAACTCGATGTCGTGCTCGCCCGCCTCGAGCATGTGCGCGGCGATCTTCGTCCCCTTGGCGATGATCTTGTCGGCCGCCATCAGCATGGCGGTGCCGGCGCAGGCGGTCGAGCGCGAGCCGAAGGTGCCGGTGCCGATCATGATCGCGTCGGTGTCTCCGAACTTGAACGCGATGCGGGCGGGATCGACGCCGAGCTTGTCGGCCATGATCTGGCGAAAGGTCGTCTGGTGGCCCTGGCCGTGGTCGTGGGTGCCGACCAGGACCGTGAGCGTGCCGGTCGGGTCGAAGCGGATCTCGGCATGCTCGATCAGCCCGGCATTCGATGCTTCGACCGTGCTCGCGATGCCGAGGCCGCGCAGCTTGCCGCGTTCTTCCGACTCGGCCCGGCGTTTCGCAAAGCCCGCATAGTCGGCGAGCACCAGGCAGTCATCGAGGTTCTTGCCGAAATCGCCGCAGTCGTAGGTGTAGACCAGCGCCGTCTTGTACGGCATCGCGGCGGCCGGGATGATGTTGCGCCGGCGCAGCTCGGCCGGATCGACCTCGAGCTCGCGTGCCGCGAGGTCGACGAGCGTCTCCATCACGTAAGCCGCTTCCGGCCGCCCGGCTCCGCGATAGGGGCCGGTCAGCATCGTGTTGGTGAGCACGCCGTTGACCTCGACGTGGGCGGCCGGGATCGCATAGGTGCCGGAGAGCACGCCGATATTGTTGGTGGGCGGGCCGGCGCTGCGGTCGGCGTGGTAGTAGGCGCCGATGTTTGCGAGCGTGCGGGCGCGGAAGCCGACGATCTTGCCGTCCTTGTCGAGCGCGAGCTCGGCCTCCGTGATGTTGTCGCGGCAGTGCTCGTCGGTGAGCAGGCTCTCGCTGCGCTCGCCCACCCATTTCACCGGCGCGCCCGTCAGCTTGGCGGCGAGGCAGCACAATATGTATTCCGGGTAGAGCCCGCCCTTCATGCCGAACCCGCCGCCGACATTGTCGGCGACCACGCGGATCTGCGTCTCCGGCACCTTGAACACATCGGCGGCGAGGAAGCGGCGGAATTGATGCGGCCCCTGCGCGGTGACGCGTAGGGAAAGGCGTCCGTCGCGCGCGTCGTATTCGGCGAGCGCGCCGCGCGGCTCCATCGCGTTGGTGGTGAGCCGGTTGATGCGCATGCGATGCTTGATCACATGCGCGGCCTGCGCGATCGCCGCATCGGCGGCGGCGCGGTTGCCGGCCTCGTGGACGAACGCGACGTTGTCCGGACACTGGTCGTAGATCGCGTGCGCGCCCGGCGCGGTCGCGTCCTCGAGCGTCGGCACGGCCGGCAGCGCCTCGTAGTCGACGACGATCGCCTCGGCGGCGTCCTTCGCCTGATTGAGCGTCTCGGCCACCACGAAGGCGACCGGCTCGCCGATGTAGCGCACGATGTCGCGCGCGAGGGCGAATTGCGGGCAGCCGAAGGCGGGCGCCCCGCCGCGGCGCTTGCGCGGCTGGTTGGGCTTTTGCGTGCCGAGCGCCAGCACGGCCGGGTCGTTGCCGGTGAGCGCCAGCACCACGCCCGGCATCGCGCGCGCCGGCGCAACGTCGATGGCGCCGATTTGCGCATGCGCATGCGGCGAGCGCAGCACGAAGGCGCGCAGGAGCCCGAGCTGCGCCACGTCGTCCACATAGCGGCCGGCGCCGCGCAGCAGGTAGGGGTCCTCCTCCCGCGGCACCGATTGCCCAACCCCGTATTCACCCATGATCCTGATCCTATCCTTCAAGCTGATTGGCGCGGTGCCCGCGGGCCGCTGACGGTAGTGCGGGCCGCCACGGGAATTGAACCTTTCGGTCTCCGTGCTGACTCAAGAAGGCGAGCCCCGGCTGCGCGCTGGCGCCGGAGGCGCCGGCGAGACCTTGATGGGACCGTCGATCGCCTCCTGGTCCCCATCGGTGGCGTGGCGGCCGACGCCGGCTCGACCGTGAAATCCGCCGCGCCGGCCCGGCCGTAACCCATTCGTCGCATGGGCGCCAAGCCGTCGGGGAGGGGGAATTCCATGAGCCGATTGATGGAGTTAAGTGGTAAATTGTTCAACCTGCCCAAGCCGTCACGCGGAAATGCTTGCAGAACAAAGGGTTTCAGAGGCATTTTACGTCGGATGGCTTCCGGCCAACGAGCCATAGCCCGCCGACGACCCGCAGGCCAGTGAGGGGCACCTGCGCGGTAATAAGGTAGGGTAAGATTCGTCAAAAACGTTGTCTTTCCTTTTGAACCTCCCTCCAGACCCCTGCGACTAACTCAGTGAGCCGAACCGTTGAGCGCGAACCAGGCGACCTCGGATGAAGTCCTGATCGGCAGGATCGCGAAAGGCGATCGGCTCGCGATGCAGGTGCTGTTCGCCCGGCATCATGTGCGGGTGTACCGGTTCGTGTTGCGTCTCGTCGGCAATCCAACGACTGCCGAAGATCTGATCAGCGAAGTCTTTCTGGACGTCTGGCGCCAGGCTGATCGGTTCGAGGGACGCAGCGCAGTGTCGACCTGGTTGCTCGCCATCGCCCGGTTCAAGGCGCTGTCGGCGCTGAGGAAGAAACCGGACGAGGAACTGGACGAGGAGGCCGCCGAGGCCATCGAGGATACGTCGGATAATCCCGAGGTCTCGCTGGAGAAGAAGGACAAGAGTGCGGTGTTGCGGGAGTGCTTGGTGAAGCTCTCGCCGGAACACAGGGAAATCATCGATCTGGTCTACTACCACGAGAAATCCGTGGAAGAGGTGGCCGAGATCGTGGGAATCCCTGAGAACACTGTGAAGACACGGATGTTCTACGCGCGAAAGAAATTGGCTGAGCTGCTGCAGGCAGCTGGAGTTGAACGAGGTTGGCCATGAACCAGATGACCGAAAGGGCGGATGACCGCGAGGAGATCGAAAGTCTCCTCCCGTGGCATGCCGCCGGCACGCTGAGCCGCCGCGACGCAGAGCGCGTCGAGCGGGCGCTCGCGGGCGACCAGGAGCTTGCCCGCCGGTTCGAGGCGGTGCGCGAGGAGCTCGCCGAGACGATCCATCTCAACGAGAGCCTGGGCGCCCCCTCGGCGCGCGCCATGGAAAAGCTGTTCAGCGCGATCGAGGCGGAAGGCGCCAGCAAGCGCAAGCCGGGCTTCGCGTTCGACCTGCGCACCAAGGTGTCCGAGTTCTTCTCGTCCTTCGCGCCCCGCACGCTCGCCTATGCGAGCGGCGCCGCCGCGCTGGTGATCCTGCTGCAGGCGGGCGTGATCGGCAACATGGCGCTCAACGGCGGCAGCCGCTACGACACCGCCTCGGCGCCCGACGTGAAGGTCGAGAGCGTGGACTTTTTCGTCAACTTCGCTCCGTCCGTGACCACGGACCAGCTCACCGCCTTCCTGCACGACAACAAGGGCAAGATCGTCGACGGGCCGAAGGGCGGGATGACCTACCAGGTGCGGTTCGACGCGAACGGCAAGCCCAAGGACGAGATCGAGCGCCTGCGCAAGGTCATGGACGCGAACCGCAACATCGTCCGCTCCGAGCTCGAAGTCGGCAATTGAACGTCGCCGGTCCGGCGTAATCGCTGAGTTGATGAACGCGGCCGGGCTTTGTCCCGGCCACGTTTGCTTTGGGCGGCTCTCCGGAAGGCGTTTTCCGGGGCCGTCGCCGGCATCTTGGGCCTTGAAACCGAGGCCGATCCGGTGACAATCCGGCAGTATCCAGCGGAGGCGAGGCGATGAGCGACCAACCCTTCCGACGTGACCGCACGGGCGCACGGGCGTATCGGCGGCCGGTG
>DASXCK010000560.1:0-4069 GCA_036491235.1 Xanthobacteraceae bacterium
CAGCCGGTCGCCGTTGAGCGCATCCAGATAGTCGCGCGCGCCGCGCAGGTAGGCGCGCATGAACTTCTTGGCGTCCTCGGGCCGCTCCTTGATGAACTTCTCGCTGTAGAACACCACCGCGGTCTCGAAGCCCGGATAGAACTCGTCGACGCCAAGGAAGCGCGCGGCCTTGCCGGACTTCTCGATCGACGAGATGCTCGGCTCGACCGAGAGGCTCACGTCGATGCCGCCGTTGGTGAATGCCGCGATGTGCTGCGGGAAGCCGAGGTAGAGGGGATTGACGTCCTTGAATGTCATCCCGGCTTTGCGCATCGCGTAGTCGACCAGGAAGTCCTCGCTGTTACCCGGCGATGAGATCGCGATCTTGCGCCCCTTGAAATCAGCGAGCGTCTTGATCTTGTCTCGCAGATCGGTGCGCACGAGCAGCGACTCGAAGCCGTAGCCCGGCGGGTTCTTCGCCTTATCGGCGACGATGCGCAGCGTGACGCCACGCTTGACCGCGTTGTAGAGCGCCGCCGAGGTCGCGCCGCTTGCGACCGAGAGCTCGCCGGTGCCGAGCGGCGCCATCGCCTTCGCGGCCGAGTCGAAGCGGATGAACTTGACGGTGAGGCCTTCGTCCTTGAAGTAGCCGCGCTTGTCGGCGATGAAGAACGGCGAGTCGCTCGACGCGCCAATGGTGCCCACAGCGAGCTCCTGCGCACCGGCGCGGCCGATGAGCGCGAGGCCTGTGATCAGTGCGGCGGCTGCGAGCGATTTCCAGACCTGCGGCATGCTGCGTCCTCCCTTCTTTTTTCCCGTCATGGCCCGCATTCCCTCGCGGACATCCACGTCTTTGTCATGCGGTTTGCAACCCTATCACAGTGCACAGGTTGATCCCCTGCGATATAAGTGCGCAAACGGAGCACCCGCATGGACGACCGCATCCACCCGCCTGGCAATGGCCACAACCACCTGTTGGTGGTCGAGAACCGCAGCGAGATGTCGTTCCAGGTACGGCGCGAGGTTTTCGTCTCGCGCGAGGTGCTCGAGCGCGAGCAGCGCGCGCTATTCGACCGCTGCTGGATCTATGTGGGTCATGCCTCCGAGCTCAAGAGCCCGGGCGATTTCCGCACCCGCTGGGCGGCCGGCCGGCCGATCATCTTTTGTCGCGACCGCCAGGGTGCGATCCGCTGTCTGATCAACTCCTGCCGCCATCGCGGCGCCACGGTCTGCCGCGAGCGTGAAGGCAACGCGCGCAACTTCTACTGCATGTACCACGGTTGGACGTACAACGTGGACGGAAGCCTGCGCAACGTGCCGGGCGAGGAAGCTTATCCGCCGAGTTTCGACAAGACGAAAATGGGCCTCGTCGCGGTGCCGCGGCTCGAGAACTATCGCGACTTCTGGTTTCTGAATTTCGATCGCGATGCGCCCGACCTCGTCACTTATCTGGCGGGCGCCAAGGAGTACATCGATCTCGTCGTCGACCAGTCGCCGTCCAGCCGAATGGAGATCATCGGCGGCGTGCAGGAATACGACATCAAGGCGAACTGGAAGCTGCTCGTCGAGAACAGCGTCGACGACTATCACCTGGTCGCGACGCACGCGACCTGGCTCAACTACATGCGCAATTCCGGCGTCAACATCGCGCCGCCCAAGGGATCGGGGCTTCTGCTCGCCACCAAGGGCTCCGGCAAGGACCTGGGCAACGGGCACCTGACGACCGACAATCCGAACTATCGCGGCCGCCCGGTAGCGCGCTGGATCTCGGTCTACGGCGAGGACGCCAAGGCCGACATCGATGCGATTCGCGCCGAGCTGGTGACGCGGCTCGGCGAGGCGCGCGCCGTCCGCGTCGCCGACACCAACCGCAATCTGGTGGTTTTCCCCAACCTCGTCATCAACGACGGCTCCTCCGTCACCGTGCGCAACTTCTTCCCCGTTGCGCCCGACAAGATGCATGTGACGGCCTGGGCGCTCGGGCCGGTCGAGGAGACCGAGGCGCAGCGCGCGCGCCGCCTGCACGCGTTTCTCACCTTCTACGGCCCCGGCGGCTTCGCGACGCCCGACGACGTGGCGGCGCTGGAGAACGTGCAGCAGGGCTTCGCGGCCTGGCGCGACGTCGAATGGAACGATCTTTCGCGCGGCATGGCGCGCAACGACGGCCAGCTCGACACCGACGAAGGACACCTGCGCGTCTTCTGGCGACGCTGGAACGAGCTGATGGAGGACGCCGCGTGAACACGCGATTCAGCGATGCGGTCTCGCGCGCCGAGGTCGAGGACCTGTTCTACTACGAGGCCGAACTGCTCGATTCCTGGCAGCTCGACGAATGGCTCACGATGCTCACCGACAACGTGACCTACCTCGTCCCGCCCAATGACAGGCCGAACGCCGATCACCGCTATACGCTGTTCACCATCGCGGACGACGGCGTGCGCCTGCGTGAGCGCATCATCCGCCTCAAGGACCCGAACTGCCACGCCGAGTATCCGCCCTCGCGCACGCGCCGGTTCATCACCAATGTGCGCATCACCGCGATCGAAGGCGACACGGTCTCGGCCTCGGCGAATTTCTCCATTCACCGCTTTCGCCGTGGCGGCACGCACCAGGAGTTCGTCGGCCAATATCGCTACACTCTCAAGCGTCAGAGCGGCATGCTGAAGATCGCCGAGCGCCGCGCCGTTTTGGATGCGGAGGAGCTCGGTGCGTTGGGCTCGGTGAGCTTTATTCTCTGAGTTTGCCCCACACACACGACCGTCATCACCGGCGAAAGCAGGTGATCCAGTCTCACTGATTCTCGTGGGTACTGGATTGCCCGCTTTCGCGGGCAATGACGCCGAATTTGTTGAGGCGTGACCCATCCAACGAGAGCGCCGCGAAATACACCGCCCCGCTCAGCGCCGTGATCCAGAAGCTCACCGGCCAGTCGGTATAGAACGCGAGCGTCAGGCCGCCCCACGCGTCGATCAGGGCGAGCAGGACCGATAGCGCGATGCCGGACCACAAACGGCCGGTGATCCGTTGCGCTGCCGCGGCCGGGCCGACCATCAGCGTGAAGACCAGAAGCACGCCGACGATCTGCGAGCTTTCCGCTACCGCGATCGCGACGATGACGAGGAAGAGCACGCCGATCAGGCGCAGCGACACGCCCTTCGCCTCGGCGATCTCCGGCTGCAGGCTCGCGAAGATCAGCGGCCGGCTGATCGCCGCGAGGCCCGCGAGGCAGACTGCGCCGAGGCCGGCGAGCGTCCCCAGCGTGTCGCGGCCGACCGCGAGCACATTGCCGAACAGCACGGCGGTCGCCTGCATCGCGAACGCCGTGTAGAAATGCAGAAACAGCAGGCCGAAGCCGAGCGACAGCGACAGCACCATGCCGATCGCGACGTCGCGGCTCGATAGGCGATCGCCCAAAAATCCGATGCCGATGCCGGCCGCGAGCGTGAAGCCGGTGAGGCCGGCGAGCGGCGGCAGGCCGAGCAGCACCGCGCCGGTCGCGCCCGCAAAGCCGACATGGGAGAGCGCATGACCCGCAAAGGTCTGCCCGCGCAGCACAAGAAAGAACCCGACTGCGCCCGCGACCACCGCCACGATGCCGCTCGCCGCGAACGCGTCCCGCATGAAATCGTAGGCGAAGATCATCGGCAAAACTCATCCACGTCTTGGCAATTTGGCAAGAAAGACATGGATGGCCGGGACAAGCCCGGCCATGACGAAGGACCGCGGTCAATGCTCATGCCCATCGCCATCCCCGTGCTGATGCTGATGCGCGTCGTGCTCGACGTCGTGGCCGCGCGACATCACGAAGATGCGACCGTGCAGGTGGATCACGTCGATCTCGGCGCCGTACAGATTGCTCAGCACCGGGCCGGTGATCACGTCGTCGACGGCGCCGAGCGCCGCATGGGTGTTGCCGAGATAGAGCACGCGATCGAGCGCGCCGAGCAGCGGGTTGATCTCGTGCGCGCTGAACAGGACGGTGAGATCGAGCTGGCCCGCGATGTCGCGCACCATGTCGATCACGGCCTGCTGGTGGCGCGGATCGAGACTGATCAGCGGCTCGTCGAGCAAGAGGAGCTTTGGCATGCCG
>DASXCK010000561.1:0-19092 GCA_036491235.1 Xanthobacteraceae bacterium
GGCTGCGACCAGACGCTCTTCAAGTCGAAGACCAAGTTCGAGAGCGGCACCGGCTGGCCGAGCTTCAACGACCCGGAGGCCGGCGCCGTCGATACCTCCGACGATACAAGCTACGGAATGGTGCGCACCGAGGTTCATTGCAGCCGCTGCGGCAGCCATCTCGGCCACGTCTTCCCCGACGGCCCGCCGCCGACGCATTTGCGCTATTGCATCAACGGCGTCGCGATGAATTTCAAGGCGGAGTGACGGCAGCGGCGCGCGCTTATTTTACCGGCAATGGTGCGGCTGGCCGCCGCTGCGCTGATCGATCAATATCGGTGGACCGTGCACGGCCTTGCGTGCGTAATGCGCGCGCGTGCGAGGATTCATCATGGCGAAGCCGACCGCGAAGCGCGGCACGGTCGACAATGATCGCGACGCGACGACCCGTCGCGGAGCCCCGGCGACCCTCGGCGTCGCAAGCCAGAATCCCTGGCTTCGATGGATCGCCGCGGTCGCATATTTTCCTCCCGTTCGGCCGGTGCCGTCGCTCGGCCACGGACTGCCGACTGGCGATCGATGGTACCTGCTCGTCGCCGCCAGCCGGATCTTCTGGCTGAAGGCGATCGTCATCTCGCTATTCTGCGTCGGGCTCGTTCTGTCATCACACCTATGGGTCGGACCGCGGGTTTATCCCGCCGCTCCGCTGTTCGACCTGCTCCCCTCGTCCGCGCATTCGGTCGACTTGGCCATGTTCATCGGCCTGTTTGCTCTGGCGCCGGCCATCTTGCTCGCGCCGCAGCCGCAAAAATTCCTCGTCGGTTTCCTGGCTTTGATCGCCATATTCTGCCTGCTGGATCAGACCCGCTGGCAGCCCTGGGTGTATCAATACAGCTTCCTGCTGGGCGCCCTCGCCTTCTATTCATGGGACAGCAACGATTTCCGCGGCCGGCGGCGTGCGCTCAACATCGCGCGGCTGATCGTTGCGATGACCTACATCTTCTCGGGCCTGCAAAAGGCAAACTTGAACTTCATCCAAAACGACTTTTTGTGGTTCGTCGAGCCGATCACCAACATCGTCCCGGCCGCGCGTGGTCCCCTGGGCTTCGTCGGAATGATCGCTCCGCTCATCCAGGTCGGTTTCGGAATCGGGCTGCTCACCACGCGCTATCGCCGCATTGCGCTGGCGCTTGCCGTGTCGATGCACCTGCTCATTCTCGCGATGTTCGGACCCTTCGGCCACAACTGGAACAATGTCGTATGGCCATGGACCGCCGCCATGGCCGCATTCGATCTGCTGCTCTTCACGACGAAGGAGCAATTCGCATGGCGCGAGGTCTTCGTACCGAACGGGCAGCCCTATCACACGCTCGTGCTGGTGCTCTTCGCCATCCTGCCGCTGCTGAGCTTCCTGAACCTGTGGGATTCCTATCTGTCGTCGGCGCTCTATTCCGGCAATCTCAACGAGGCGACCATCTACGCGACCGATCGCGGCAGCGCGTCCCTGCCGATCGCGATGCGCGCGTTTTTCGTTCATACCTCACCCGATACGAATGTCCTGAACATCCAGCGCTGGGCGATCGACGAGCTCAACGTCACGCCGTATCCGGAACTGCGAGTGTATCGGAAAATCGCCAGATCCCTGTGCGATCACAGCCCCTATCAGCAGGACTTCGTCCTGCTCGTGCACGAGCAGCGAATGTTCTTCAGCAGGCCCGAAACGGGCTATCGCTGCCCGCAGCTCTGAGCCGGGCTCAAGGAACCATGAGCCTCCCCTCGAGGAAAGCTCTATCGCCTCTCCGCCTCCGCGCTGAACATCTCCTCGATGAACACGTCCTTGCGTCGGTCGAGCACGCGCAAGATCTCGGCGCCGTGATCGGATCCCACCCGATAGAACACCAGGATCGACCCGGCCGCGATCGCGCGCAGGCCGGAGCGGACGTCGTCGCGCGGGCGGCCGGCGAACGGGCGCTCCTGCAAGGTTTGGCAGGCGACGCTGACGTCGCGCGCGGTCTTGTCGGCCGTGAGCCGGCCGGCGACCTTGGCATAGTGGTTCCAGATGGCGGCGAGATCGGCGAGCGCGACCGGCGACCACACGGGCGGCCGCCTAGGAGGAGCCATGGCGCTCGTGCTGCCGGCGCAAGAAATCCTCGATGTCGAGCATCTCGCCCTCGGCCGTCTCGAATCCGCGGCTGCCCTTGTCGATCTCGATGCGCAGCTGCAGCAGCCGCTCGATATAGGTCAGCACCTGTCGGCCCATGCGATCCTGATCGCGCTCAGGCAGGCTCGCGAGGGCAGCGACGGCGAGTTCGACGCTTTTGGCGACCATGTCGGCTTTGATCCATGAAGGTGGTCTTTTAGCCCCTCGGCGGTAAAGCGCAAAATTTTTCCCGCTCGCGGAACCAAGGCCGCGAATGCGCGGTTGGCCCACGGGGAAGGGCGCCGCCCGCGCATGGGGATATTCCGGTATTTTCGTAGGCCGTGAAGCCGAGCCGTCCCGGCGCGAGCTCGCCCACGCGCTATACCGGCGAGTGCATGCCGCGACGCCGGCAGTGACGGTCAAACGCACCGGCGGTGAATGGTGAGCGCCGGCAAGTGGAATAAGCAGTGAACGGAGTAGTCGATGGCTCGAAAGCCCGCCGCCCGGCCCGCCGAGACGTTTCCGGTCCCCGCGAAGCACGCGATCAACCTCACGGTCAATGGCGTTGCCCACAAGCTCGATGTCGCGCCATGGACCACGCTGCTCGACGCGCTGCGCGATCATCTCGATCTTACCGGCACCAAGAAGGGTTGCGACCACGGCCAGTGCGGTGCCTGCACGGTCCTGGTCGACGGCCGCCGCATCAATTCCTGCCTGGCGCTCGCCGTCATGAAGGACGGCACCGACGTCGTGACCATCGAGGGCTTGGCGCAGGGATCGAGGCTGCACGCGCTGCAGCAGGCCTTCATCGAGCACGACGCCTTCCAGTGCGGCTATTGCACGCCCGGCCAGATCTGCTCGGCCGCCGGCCTGATCGCGGAAGGCCGCGCGCGGACGCCCGATGAGATCCGCGAGCTGATGAGCGGCAACCTTTGTCGTTGCGGCGCCTATCCGAACATCCTCGCCGCAATCCAGTCCGTGCTCGGCTCCCTACCGGGGCCGGAGGGCGAGGCGCAGCCATGAACAATTTTGCGTATTCGCGCGCCGCCGACGTCGACGACGCGGTGCGTCAGATCGCGGCCGAGCCGACCGCGCACTTCGTCGCCGGCGGCACCAACCTGATCGACCTGATGAAGGAGAACGTCGCCCGCCCGACCCGGCTGATCGATATCTCGCATCTGCCGCTGAGAGATGTCGAGCCGACCGGCGACGGCGGCCTGCGCATCGGCGCGCTCGTTCCCAACTCCGATCTCGCCTATCACCCCGAAGTCGCGCAGCGTTATCCGCTGCTGGCGAGCGCGATCCTCGCCGGCGCCTCGCCGCAATTGCGCAACATGGCTTCGACCGGCGGCAATCTGATGCAGCGCACGCGTTGCTACTACTTCTATGACGTCGCCGCGCCGTGCAACAAGCGCGAGCCCGGCTCCGGCTGCGGCGCCATCGCGGGCCTCAATCGCATCCATGCCATTCTCGGCACGAGCGAGCACTGCATCGCGACACATCCGTCCGACATGTGCGTCGCGCTCGCGGCGCTCGACGCGCGGGTGCGCACCATCGGCAGTGCCGGCGAGCGCACGATCCCGTTCGGCTCCTTCCATCGTCTGCCCGGCGACGATCCCGAGCGCGACACCAGCCTGCATGCCGACGAGATCGTCACCGCGGTCGAGCTCCCGCCCAAGGGATTCGCTTCCAACTACACTTATCTGAAGATCCGCGACCGTGCGTCCTACGCGTTCGCGCTGGTCTCGGTCGCGGCGGCGCTCGACATTTCGGGCGACAGCGTGAAGGAGGCGCGGCTCGCGCTCGGCGGCGTCGCTCACAAGCCATGGCGCGACCGCGATGCCGAGGATGAATTGCGCGGCAAGCCGGCGACGCCGCAGAACTTCGCGCGCGCCGCCGAGGCGCTGCTGCGCGGGGCGCACGGGTTCGGCGGCAACGACTTCAAGATTCCGCTCGCGCGCCGCGCGATCGTGCGCGCCCTCGACCAGGCGGCGCGCGGCACGCCGCAGTCGCAGGCCGACAAGCGGATCGCGTGAGGCGCGTACCATGAGCCAGCTGCCCAGCATGAAGACCGCGATGCACACGAGCTATATCGGCGTGCCGGTCTCCCGCGTCGATGGCCGCCTGAAGGTGACCGGCACCGCCAAATACGCCGCCGAGTACAATATGCGCGGCCTCGCGCACGGCTGCGTCATCGGCGCGCCGATCGCCAAGGGCCGCATCCGCGGCATCGACGTGCGTGACGCGCTTGCGATCGAAGGCGTGATCGACGTCCTCACCCACGAGCACCGGCCGCGACTCGCGGCCTCCGACGACAAATATCGCGACGACGTGGCGCCGTCCGGCGCGCCCTACCGTCCGCTCTACGACGACGAGATCAAGTTCAGCGGCCAGCCGGTCGCTGTGGTGATCGCCGAGGAGCTCGAGATCGCGCGCTTCGCCGCCTCGTTCGTGCGCGTCGAATACATGCAGGCCGAACACGTCACCGACTTCGCGGCGCATTGGCGCGACGATGCCATAGCCAACCATGAAAGCGAACACGCGCCGCACGGCAACGCAGCCGAGGCGCTCGCGGGCGCGCCGGTGCGAGTCGAAGCCGAATACCGCATGCCGATCGAGCACCACAATCCGATGGAGACGTTCGCCGCCACCGCGGTGTGGGAAGGCGAGGACCAGATCTCGGTCTTCGACAAGACGCAGGGCGCGCTCAACAACCGCAACTACCTGGCCGACGTGCTCGGCCTTCCGCACGACAAGGTGCGCGTGATCTCGCCCTTCGTCGGCGGCGCGTTCGGCTCGGGACTGCGGCCGCAATTTCAGCTCCCGCTCGCCGCGCTGGCGGCGCGCGCGCTGCGGCGCCCGGTGCGCGTCGTGCTCACGCGCCAGCAGATGTTCGCGCTCGGCTACCGCGCCGCCAACGTGCAGACGCTTGCGCTCGGAGCCGAGCCCGACGGCCGCCTCACTGCATTCCGCCACGAGGCGACCAGCGCGACCTCGCAGTTCGAGAGCTTCCAGCGCAACTTGGTCGGCTGGTCGCGCCAGCTCTACGTCTGCGCCAACAGCGACCTCGTTCAGAAGCTCGTCAAGCTCGACCTCAACACACCGTGCGACATGCGCGCGCCGGGCGGCGCCGAGGGCCTGTTCGCGATCGAATGCGCGATGGACGAGCTCGCCTATGCGGCCGACGTCGATCCGCTGGAGCTGCGCCTGCGCAACTATTCCGAAGTCGACCAGGACGACGACGGCAAACCCTATAGCAGCAAGGAGCTGCGCGAGTGCTACCGCCAGGCCGCCGAGAAATTCGGCTGGAGCCGGCGCAATCGGGCGCCGCGCTCGATGCGCGAGGGTCACGAGCTCGTCGGCTGGGGCATGGCGACCGGCATCTGGGAGGCGATGCAGATGAAGGCGAGCGCCCGCGCGGTGCTCGGCCGCAACGGCGACCTCGAGATCGCGAGCTCGTTCGCCGACATCGGTCCCGGCACCTACACGATGATGACGCAGATCGCCGCCGAGCTCGTCGGCGTGCCGATCCATAACGTGATGGCGAAGCTCGGCGACTCCTCGCTGCCGGCGGCGCCGGTCGAGGGCGGCTCATGGACGACGGCCTCGCTCGGCTGCGCGGTCCTCGAGGCCTGCACCGGCGTGCGCCGTGAGCTGTTGCGCCACGCCCAGACGATCGATGGTTCGCCGCTCGCGGCGCTGAGCCTCGACGAAGTCGATTTCGTCGACGGCGAAATCCGCGCCAAGGTGGATGCGGCCCTCGCGGTCACGATCGCCGACGCGATGCACGCCGGCGGCGTCGAGCGCATCGCGCAGGAAGCGAGCGCCGAGCCGCCCGAGGGCGACAAGCACGCGCGCTTCGCCCATTCGGCGATCTTCGCCGAGGTCCGGATCGACGAGGAGCTCGGCGTGATCCGCGTCACCCGCATCGTCAATGCGGTCGCGGCCGGCCGCATCATCAACCCGAAGACCGCATCGAGCCAGATCCTCGGCGCCGTCGTCGGCGGCATCGGCATGGCGCTGCACGAGGAGACGCTCATCGACCACGCGCTCGGCCGACCGATGAACCACAGCTTCGCCGAATACCATGTGCCGGTGAATGCCGATGTGCACGCGATCGACGTGTTCTTCGTCGAAGAGAAGGACGACGTGATCAATCCGCTCGGCGTCAAGGGCGTCGGCGAGATCGGCATCGTCGGCACTGCCGCCGCAATCGCCAATGCGGTGTATCACGCCACCGGGCGGCGCGTGCGCGACCTGCCGATCACCCTCGACAAGGTGATGGGGTGGAGTGGGGAGCAATCGGCCGCCTGAGCTGTTGCATCGGTATCGACCCGCTCCGTCATCGCCCGCGAAAAGCGGGCGATCCAGCACGCCGCAGCGGGTCGACATGGCAACCGCCGACGTCCCGTTCGCCGCTTCGTGGTTGCCGGATTGCCCGTGGGAGTTTACCCCCGACGTGATCGGGGCGGGCAATGACGCAGAACGATTGCACATTTGGCGTCGGCTACGATTCGACCAGGCGGGAATAGAGCATTCGCCCGACGCGCATGAGCTCATCCGGGGGCAGCGCGCCCGCGACCGCGCAGCCGATTTCGCGATCGGTCCATCCGATGCTGCTGACGGCCGACCCGCCGGCGAGCACGCGGAACGGCACATCTCTCTTGTGTCGCCACGGCTCGAAATACATTGTCACCAGAACGCCGGCGGGGCTTCGGAACGCCAGTTGCGCGACGCGTCCTTTCGCGCCCGTGAGGAATCTGCTTCCGACCAGGATGAATTCGGCATTCGCCGGATCGTTCAGCCGGATCGAGGCTTTGACGGCGGCTGAGAGGAATGCCGCGACATCCTGCAGCGATGCTCTCATTCGCGGCGGCGACTCCGGCTTGGTCAGCGCCAGATGGGCGGCGAGCGCCTCAGTACCGAACCGCGCCCACACGGTGCCGTCGACATTGCCGCGCCAATACCAGCCGAGGCCCGCCGCGAGCGTTCCCACCATCACGAGCACGACCGCCGCGACGCGTATCCAGGTCGCGCGCCGCCATGACGAGGCCGGCGCGGGTCGCAACGCCGGCGCCTGCCACATCCGCGCGAACAGGCAGCCGACCGCCTCGCCGTCGTCGCGATAGGCCGCGAGCCGCCGGGCGTCCGCGGGATGATCGCGCAGGTAGGCCGCGACGACGGGGCGCCGGTCCTCCGGCAACTCCTCGTCGACGTAGGCGTGCAGTTCTTCCTCGCCCGGGCGGAGGGCGGCGCTCACGTCAGTCCTCCACAACGCGCAGCTCGTATCCTTCGAGCAGCGCCCGCAGCCGCTCGCGGGCGCGCGCCAGGCGCGACATGACCGTGCCGGTCGGAATCGCGAGGATCTCGGCAACGTCCTGATATTTGTAGCCCTCGAGATTGATCAACAGCAGGATCTGCCGATGCTCGAACGACAGCTTGCCCATCGCGCGGGCAAGATCGAGTGCGCTCGCGCGGTCCTCCGGCGGGGCGGCTGCCGCCAGGTCGTTGGCGAACTCCTCGACTGAGCCATTGACGCATCGCCGGGCGCCGCTGCGCAGCCGCATCAGGAACAGATTGTGCAGGATCGCGAACATCCACGGCCGCAGCCGCGCCGGGTCCTGGAGCGACCCGAGCTTCGTCAGCGCCGTTTCGAGGCAGTCCTGGATCAGGTCGTCCGCGTCGGACCGATCGTAGAGCAACGAGGCCGCATATCGTCGCAATCGTGGAATCTCGCCCACGATTGCGACGCGCAACATCGCCTCTGCCGCGATCTGCCGCGGCGCCACGCCGGGCCGCGCCTTTTCTTGTTGTTCGGAACTCACCGCAGCCGGATGCACCAGAGAAAGGAGGATGGCCCTGATTCTGGTCAAGCGCGCAGCCCGGCACCGGGCCGCTGACAAAACCAAGGGCGTCGAATGGTACCGATCTCACTTACGTATAGCCGGCGTTCTCGGATTTGCGTTACCTTGACCCAAATTGATGCAGAAGCACTCGTTTTTATTCCACCCTCTCTGACGCCCGCCAATTTGCCGCGGCGTCCGTAACGACAGCCAGGGGAATTCCCATCTCCGCGCATCCGCCTGGCGCCGTTCACAGAAGCGTGAACGCGCAGATTCTATTTTCGCGGAATGAAAGCGGCGCCCCACGCATCTACCCGGTCTGCGCGGACGTGCAGGCGCGCAAGATCAACAAACACGTGCACAGAGGTGACAACGTGAATCACACACGTATGCTCGCATCGGCGATGGCAATCGCCGCATGCGCCGTACTTCCGTTTGCGTCTTCGGCGAAAGCCCAGATCGTCTCGACTCAGCGCGCCGGCCAAGGGATGCCGCCGGGCCAGGTTTTGGCACCCTCCGCACCGGGTGGCATGATCCTGGTCGGATCCGATATCTTTATCGGCGACGCCACGAAGGGATTGAACCACTACATTCCCCAACCCAGCGACACACCGAACCCCGATCCGGTCAACGCCGGCACCCTGGTCTTCGACAACAATCAAGGCACCAGCCTGCCCGCGGGCACTTGCGTTGGCCTTTGCCAGATCGGCCAGGTCGTCTTCGACGGCAATACCAATGTTTATCTTTCCTCGTACGTTTCGACGGTGCGTGGCCGGCCGACCGGCAACGCGGGTGGGCCCGGGGTTTGGCACTTCACCACCACGCCGGCGAACCCGCTCCTCGGCGTGCCGGCACGCGTGGTCAACGGCCAGCAGATTGCGCCGAATGCCGGCCTAAGCAGCAACTCGCCGACCGCGGTCGCGCTCGGTCCGGACGGCCAGCTCTACGTCGGCTTCCTGCAGAACGGCAATATCGTGCGCATCAGCAACCCGCAGGCCCTCAACGCCGCTCCGACGCAGGTGGTGCAGAGTGTCGGCCGCTCGCCGAATGGCCGTCCGGTGCGCGCACTCGTGTTCGTCGGCAGCGATCTCTACATCGCCAGCTCCGACAGCCTCTCGGTCATCAAGAACGCGACGGCAGCGACATGTACGGGCGGATGCAATGCGGTCGCCCTCGCCGACGGCTTAAGCGGGCAAGACCACGTCGGCCTCGCCACCGACGGCATCAACCGCGTCTACGAGGCGGTCAACGGGAGCGGCGTGATCCGCTATTCGATCGCCAGCAACTCGACCTCGGTCGTCTCCAACAGCGGCTTGAGTCCGACCACGCAGGAGGCCGTGTCCTACTCGTTCGTCGCCGGGCACAGCAACCTGCTGTTCCTCGACCGGCTCGGCAACCTGTGGGTCGGCGATGACACCTCGGGCGGTGCCGCCGCCAACACCGGCCGTCTCTGGTACATCTCGGCCGCGCAGCTGGGCACGCTTCCGGCAGCTCCGTAAGCTGTCGTACTCGGCCCGGATGGGAATGGCGGGAGGCGGGGCCGTTGCGGCCCCGCCTCTTGCATTTGCGGCCGCGTCGTCGCGGCGCTTGCCCTCAGCCAGAAATCGTAGAGTGCGCGACCGCGCCCTGGCGCTCGCATGGGCAAAATCGCTTGCGCGCGGTTGCCCACGCGGATAGGCCTTCGTGACGCGATCTGGCCCACCCTACCGATTCACACGTGATGTCCGCCAAGATCATCGAGCTGCGCAGCGACACCAAATCCCAGCCCAGCGAGGGCATGCGCGCCGCCATGGCGGCCGCGCAAGTCGGCGACGAGCAGTCGCACGAGGACCCGAGCGTCAATGCGCTGTGCGAGCGCGTCGCCGCCCTGCTCGGCAAGCCGCACGGCATCTTCGTGCCGTCGGGCACCATGTGCAACCTGATCGCCGTGATGACCCATTGCCGCTACGGCGACGAGATCATCGCCGCCGACGTCTCGCACCTGATGTCGTCGGAATCGGGCGGCACTGGGCTCTCCGGCGCACTCGTCCGCGCGCTGCCCTCGCAGCGCGGCGTCTTCACCGGCGCGCAGGTCACGGCGGCGTTGCGGCCGCAGAAGATCAACGCGCCGAAATCGCGCCTCGTGCATGTCGAGCAGACCGTCAACCGCGGCGGCGGTGCGATCTGGTCGCTCGAGGCGATGACCGACGTCGCACGTGCCGCCAAGGACGCCGGCCTCGCGCTGCACATGGACGGCGCGCGGCTGCTCAACGCCGTGGTGGCGACCAATGTGAGCGCGAAGCAATACGGCGAGCTGTGCGACAGCCTGTGGCTCGATCTCTCGAAAGGTCTCGGCTGCCCGGTCGGCGCCGTGCTGGTCGGCGACGACGACTTCATGGCGGCGGCGCGCCAGTGGAAATTCCGCCTCGGCGGCGCCATGCGCCAGGCCGGCGTGATCGCCGCGGCCGGCCTTTACGCGCTCGACCACAATATCGAGCGCCTGCGCGCCGATCACGACAATGCGCGCCTGCTCGCCGATCGGCTCAAAGCCATCGCGGGCGTGAGCGTGCTCGAGCCGCAAACCAACATCGTGTTCTTCGATGTCGGCTCGACCGGCATCACGGCACCCGACCTTGCGCGCGAGCTCGCCGAAGACGGCGTGCTCATCGGCCCGCAGGACGAGACCACGCTGCGCGCGGTCACGCATCTCGACGTCGATGCGGCGGATATCGCGGCGGCGGCGGACGCCGTCCGGCGAATCGTGGGAAGCCGCGCGCATTGAGACGAGGTCATCGCCGGTAAGGTGAGCACGGAGTCTGCGCTCCCGCTCCCCGCAAACGGCAGAGGAAGCGCAGGCGCGGTGCTCGCCTTACCCTCACCGGCTCTTCCCCTTCCCGCGCCGCTCCAACATCCGAGCGCTCGCGCGCGCCGCTTCCACGAAGTGCTGCGCGGCCGGCGTCAAGGTGCGGTCCTTGAGCGTCACCATGGCGATCGGCCACGGCTTGTCGGGAAACGCGACGGGCAAGACCTTCAGCCGGCCGTCCGGATTGATCGACGGCAGTGTCGAGGCCGGCACGGCGGCGACGAACCGGCCGCCCACCAGCAATTGATTGCGCAAGCCCACCGAGAAGGTGTCGACGATGACGTCGGGCATCTCGCGGCCGATCGCCGCGAAGGCCTCCTTCAAACGCCGGATGTTCCAGCTGTTGTCCGGCAGAATCCACGGCGCCTCGCTGAGCTCGGCCAGGTCGACCTTGCGCTGCGACGCCCAGGAACTCGTGGCGCCTGCCACCAGAACCAGATGATCGTCGAGCAGCTTTTCGACGACCAGATCGTCGGCATGCTCGAACTCGCCGAATGTCTCGACCGTACGCGCGAGGATGACGTCGAGCTTGCGCTCGCGCAGGTCGGGGAATTCGAGCCGCGAGCTCAGCGTGTTCACCTGCGCGACGTGGAAGCGCACGCGTGGATAGCGTTGCGCGAACTGGTCGATGATCGGCGCCAGCACGCCGAGCGTGAGCGACTCCGGGCAGCCGATACGGACCTCGCCGACCTTCTCGTCGGTGAGGAATTCGATGTCCCTGATGCCCTGGCGCAGTTCGTCGAAGGCCACCTGGCTGCGTCGCAGAATGGCCTCGCCGTAGACCGTCGGCGTGACGCCGCGCGTCGAGCGTTCGAGCAGCCGCACGCCGATCGCCGCCTCGAGATCGGCGATCGCCTCGGAGACGACCGGCTGCGAGACGCCGAGCGCGACGGCCGCCTTGGCCATGCTGCCCGATTGAACGGTGGCGGACAGTACGTGAAGATCGCGCAGCCGCACGCGGCGGCCGATGCGCTGGTCCCAATCGATTCCGCGTTGCATAGGCGATCTCCTATAGCCCGTGAGGTAGATCCGGGATATCGCCTATATCAAAGTTCCCTATTCTAGCAACCGTAACGTGCCATATGGCCATGACGACCCGGCGCGGCCGGCGGATGGCTGCAAATGAGCCAGAGGGACCAGAGGGAGATCAACATGAGATTGCATCGCACTTTCCTCGCCGCGCTCGCCTTCGCGAGCACGGCTTGCATGCCGGCAATCGGGCAAGAAGCCGCCGACAAGACCGTCCGGATCGGCTTCTCGGCGCCGATGACCGGCGCCTTCAGCGAGAACGGCCGGCAGATGGCGGCGGCGCTCAAGCTCTATGTCCAGGAACACGGCGACATGGTCGCCGGCAAGAAGATCGAGGTGATCCTGCGCGACGACGGCAGCAGCGCCGAGCAGGCGCGCCGCATCGCCCAGGAGTTCATCGTGCGCGACAAGGTCGCGATCCTCGCCGGCTACAATCCGACGCCGTCCGCGCTTGCGGTCGCGTCCATCGCCACCGAGGCGAAGGTCCCCGAGATCGTCACCGGCTCGTCCGCCGCGATCACGACGCAGCGCTCGCCCTACATCGTGCGCACGTTCGCGACGCAGGGGCAGATCACGATGCCGATGGCGCAGTGGGCAATCAAGAACGGCATCAAGCGCGTCGTCACCCTGGTCGCGGACTTCGCGCCCGGCGTCGAGACCGAGAAGGCTTTCCTCGACAGCTTCCGGGCACAGGGCGGTGAGATCGTCGAGACGCTGCGCGTTCCGCTCAAAAGTCCCGACTTCGCGCCGTTCCTTCAGCGCGCGCGAGACGCCAAGCCCGACGCGCTGTTCGTCTGGGTACCGGGCGGCCTCGCGGGCCCGTTCCTGCGCCAATACGTCGAGCGCGGCATGAACACGTCCGGCATCCGGCTGATCGGCCCCGGCGACATCACCGACGACGACGTCCTCGACGAGATGGGCGATGCGATGCTCGGCATCACCACGTCGCTGCAATATTCCGCCGCGCACCCTTCCGCCCTCAACAAGGCCTTCGTGAAGGGCTTTGAGCGTGTCGGCGACGGCGAGCGGCCGGATCACGTGGGCGTCGCGGTCTACGACTGCATGGCGCTCATCTACGCGGCGCTCGCCAAGACGGGCGGCAATGCCAACGGCGACGCGCTCATCGCCGCCATGAAGGGCATGACCTGGGAGAGTCCGCGCGGGCCGGTGCGAATCGACCCGGAGACGCGCGACCTCGTGCAGAATGTCTATATCCGACGGGTCGAGCGGGTCGGCGGCGAACTCTACAATGTCGAGTTCGCGACCTACGAGGGCGTCAAGCCGCGGTGAAAGTTTGATCCAAGTGAACGATGCCGGCGGCGACGCCGGTGCAGAGGGCGGCCGTCCCCGCGACGGCCGCCCGCGCGCGTTTTTCTCGCATTTCCACAGGTAGCAACATGATCTCGAATTCCTCCGTCCTCGACACCAGCTTTCGCAGCGCGCTCGACCGCATGGCCGAACGTGGGCGCCTGCTCGCCTACACGGCGCCGATCTCCTCGAAGCTCGAGGTTGCCGGCGTGCTCAAGCAGCGCGACCGCGGCCCGGCGCTCATGTTCACGGCGGTCGACGGCTACGACATTCCGGTCGTCGGTAACCTCCTGTGCTGCCAGGCCAACTGCGAGGCGGCCTTCGGCCTTGACGTGCCCGGCATCCGCGCCGCGATCGATCGCGCCTTCTCGTCGCCGCTGCCGCCGCGCACGGTCGAGCGCGCGGCCGCGCAGGAGCACGTGCACACCCGCGAGATCGACCTGCAGCGTCTGCTGCCGGTGCTCTTCCACACCGCCGAGGATGCCGGCCGCTTCATCACCGCCGGCGTGGTCATCGTGCGCGACCCCGAGAGCGGCGTCTACAATGCGTCCTATCACCGCCTGCAGCTCATCGCGCCCGACCGCACCGCCATCAAGCTCGACTACGGGCGTCACCTGCGGCTCGCCTTCGATCGGGCCAAGCGCATGGGCGTGCCTTTGCCGGTCGTGATCTGCATCGGCGCCGACCTCGCGCTGCAATACACCGCCGCCACCATGGGCTCGCAGATGCCCGAGCATGCCGACGAGCTCGCCGCCGCGGGCGCCTTCTGCGGCCGGCCGCTCGCGGTCGCGCAGGCCGTCACCCAGGATCTGCTGGTGCCCGCCGACACCGAGATCGTGCTCGAAGGACGCATTCTGCCGGACGCGACCGTCAAGGAGGGCCCGTTCGGCGAATTCGTCGGCTACCTGTCGCCGGCCGGCGAGGCGCCCGTCGTCGAGGTGACGGCCGTCACCCATCGCGACCGCCCGCTCTACCAGGTGATCAACGGCTACAGCGTCGAGACCACGATGCTGCGCAAGTACGTGCTCGAAACCAGCCTGCTCAAAGTGCTGCGCGCGGCGGTGCCGATCGTCGTCGACGCCGAGATGACCGACGGCGGCCTGCACCGCTTCCATGCCGTGCTGCAGGTGAAGAAGTCGACGCCGCAGCACGAGGGCCTGCAGCGCAACGCCATCCTGGCCGCCTTCGGCGCGCTGAAAGACCTCGATCTCATCATCGCGGTCGACACCGACATCGACATCCGCGATCCGCGCGATGTCGAATATGCGCTCGCAACCCGCATGGAGGCTTCGCGTGACCTGTTCGTCATCCCGGAGGCGCGCGGCCATGAATACGTGCGCATCGGCCGCGACGGCATCCGCGCCAAGGTCGGCATCGACGCCACCGTGCCGTTCGGCGAACTCGCGCGCTATCGGCGGTGCGAGTTCGCCGATGTGAAGATCGACGCGGGAGCGCTGTCGAGTGATCCGCAGGTGGTGAGGCGATTTCTCGGGCCGTGATCCCACGACACTCTCGCCCAGAGCAATCGCAAAGCGGGCATCGCCGGCCGTTCTCTCAATTATACGAACCCGATCGTCGAGCCGATCAAACCCTTGTCTGCGTCCCAGCAACCTGCCGGCCCTCGCAGCAGTTACAGCTATCCGGCTGATGTTCCCGATGAATCAATTATGTGCGCAGCCGTAACATTCCACCTTGACGCGCAAACCTGCAAGATATTACCGTCGGCTCGCACCGATACATTGAAGTCATCCGGCAATTTTGTGGGGAGCGGCACGGGGACACGCACGCGATCGCGCGGCCAGTCATGGCCGGAAGCGCGAGCCGTACAAGAATAGAAGAAGAAGGAGTGCGCCCATGCGCCTCTCCTGATCAGGGGGAGATGGTCATGGCAATTCTATCGATCAACAATGCTATCGACGGGTTGACCGAAGGCAGCACGGTCAACGTCGGCGCCGCAGGCGGCGTATTGGCGACGGACACCGATCCGTTCGGCGCCGCGCTCGCCGTCAGCGCGGTCGGCTTCAATAATCAGACGACCAACGTCACCGCTGGCACGGCCGTCATCGCCGGCAGCTACGGTACGCTGACGATGCGGGCCAACGGCAGCTACAGCTACAGCGCCCTCAATAATATCAGCCTCCCGGCCATCGGGTTCGTCCAGGACCATTTCACCATCGCGGTGACCGACGCACAGGGCAACGCCGGGCAGGCCACGCTGACCATCACGGTCACGCAGGCCGGCGTACAGTATGTCGCAGCCGCCGCCGGAGCGACGGTCACCATCGGCAATGCCGCCACCGTCGTCGATGCCAGCTTGGGCAACGTGACGGTCAAAGGCGGCAACGGCAACGACGTGGTGATCGGCGGCGCGAACGACACCATCACGCTCGGCAACGGCAACGACACGGTCCTCGCCGGCACCAACGACACCATCAAGGTCGGCAACGGCAACGACACCGTCGTCGGCGGCGCCAACGACGCGATCACCCTCGGGAACGGCAACGACACGGTCGCGGGCGGCAGCGGCGACAGCGTCACCGCCGGCAACGGCAATGACGCGATCGCGGTCGGCGCCAACAGTGCGGTCACCGCCGGCAACGGCAACGATACGGTCACGGCCGGCAACAACAGCTCGGTCAAGGCCGGCAACGGCACTGATACGATTACCGCCGGCAACAACAGCACCGTCGCGGCCGGCAACGGCAACGACGCGATCACGGCCGGCAGCAACAGCACGGTCGCGGCCGGCAACGGCACCGACACGATCACGGCCGGCGCCGGCAGCACCGTCAGCGCCGGCAATCACGCCGCCATCGCGCCGACGCTCTCCATCCCAACAACACTGACGGTGAACGAGGACGGGTCGATCGCGGTGCCGATCACGGTCAGCGTCGGATCGACGTCCGAGACCGTTACGGTCAGGATCAGCGGGATTCCGTCCGACGCGACCTTGCGCAACAGCAGCGGCCCGCTCACCGTCACCAACGGCAGCATCACGCTGACCAAGGCGCAGCTCGCCGGGCTGACGCTCACGGCCGGCGAGGTCACCTCCGTCACGCTCACCGTCACGGCGACAGGCGTCTTCGGCGCCGACTCCGCCACGGTGAACGGGACGATCGCGCTGACTGTGAATCCCGTCGCGCCGACCCTCTCGATCGCGAATCAAATCCTGTCGGTGAACGAGGACGGCACCGTCGCGCTCGGCATCGTCGAGACACCATTTGACCCGCGCGACGTCGTCTCGCTGACTATCGCAGGCGTGCCGAGCGATGCGACGCTCTCCGCCGGCATCAACAACGGCAACGGGACTTGGACACTCACGCCGGCGCAACTAGCCGGGCTCGCCCTCAGGGCCGGCGAGGAAACCACCGCGACCCTCACCATCACGGCGACCAACACGCAAGGCGCGACCGCCGCGATCAGCAAGACCATCGCGCTGACCGTCAATCCCGTCGCGGAAGCGCCCATTCTCACGATCCCGGGCGGCAAGTTCAGCTTCGCGGCGCCCGTCAGCTACGCGGCCGGGTCGGGACCGGAGGATCTCGCGGTCGATACGATCAATGGCGCGGCGGCGGTCGTGACGTCCAATATCCAGGGCGGCACGATATCCCTCCTGCAGGGCGATGGCGCCGGGCATCTCGGGTCGCCGGCGAGCTTTGCGAGCGGCGGCAGCTCCCCTAATGCGCTTGTCCTCGGCGATTTCAACCAAGATGGCGTCGCCGATGTTGCGGTCGTCAACCAGGACGGTGGCGGCGCGAGCGTGCTGCTCGGCAATGCCGACGGCACATTCGGATCTCCGACTGAGCTCGCAAATTCCTCCTCCAATCCGAATTCGCTTGCCACCGGCGATTTCAATGGCGACGGCAAGCTCGACCTCCTGCTGGGCGAGTCCGTCGGCAGCCAGCTGCTCTACTATCAAGGCAACGGCAACGGCACATTCCAAAGTCCAGTCGCGCTGGCCAGCGGCCAGCAGGTCGCCGGCATTGCCGTCGGCGACGTGAACCACGATGGCAAGAGCGATATTCTCGCGTTCGTCGGGACGGGAAATCCCGGCGCGGCTCAGATCCTCGAAATTCTCAGCAATGGCACCGGCACCTTCGGCGCACCGAATGTGCTCGCATCGCTCCCCGGCACCGAGGGGTCGCTCGCGCTCGCCGACCTGCAAGGCAATGGCGTCCTCGATCTGATCGCCGCCCCCGTCAACTCGCGGGGCATCGTGGTGATGAAGGGCGACGGCGACGGCGGCTTCGGTCCCCCCGTCACCTACGGCACGGTCAATCCGACGAACGATCGTGAAGCCATGGTGGTCGGCGACTTCAACGGCGACGGCAAGCTGGACGTCGCGGTCGTGAACGCCGGCATGGGCGTTGCGTTCTTCGCCGGCAACGGCGACGGCACCTTCCAGCCGGAGGCCGATATCTCGGTTCCGGGCGCCACCGCGCTCGCGGCCGGCGACCTGAACGGCGACGGCCATCCCGATCTCGTGGTGTCGAACACCGCCGGGAACGTCGTCGACGTCCTGATCAGCCAGCCGACGTCGGCCGAGGCGACCACCGAAGATACGCCGCTGACCATCGATGGCATCATGCTCGCCGCCGTCGACGCCGACGATGCGCTGTCGATGAATCTGAGCGTCGTGCACGGCGCGCTGACGCTGGGCTCGACCGCCGGGCTGACCATCACGTCCGACGGGACCAACGGCACGCTGGCGTTCAGCGGCAGCCAGGCGAGCATCAGCGCGGCGCTCGCCGGCGGCGTGACTTATACGCCGGCGGGCGCGTTCACCGGCACCGACACGCTCACGGTCGTCGGCACCGCGACCGAGGGCGCCTCGAGCGCGAGCTCGACGCAGACGATCGCGCTCACGGTTACGAGCGGCGCGCAGACGCTGTCAGTCTCCATTCTCGGCGACGCGCAGGAAAACGCGACACTCACCGCGCTCGCGTCCGACACCGACGCCAATGCGACGATCGCCTATCAGTGGCAGCGCTCGACCGACGGCGGCTCGACCTGGACGCCGATCGACGGCGCGAACCAGGCAAACTACGTGGTCCAGGAGGGCGACGAGGGCGATCTGATCGACGTCGTCGCCACCGGCACCGATTCGCACACCAACCAAAGCGCGACGGCGACCAGCGCGCAGACCGCGCCCGTCATCGACGCTCCGCCGATCCTGACCCCCTCATTCCGGTTCGCGGCCGATAACCTCTCGATCAACAAGAACGGCACCCTCATCTTCAACGATACGTTCGCGCAAGCGCCGCCGTTCGCTCCGTCGGTGACCGAGCAGGGAACCACGACGCCCGTCAGCTTCCAGACGACCAGCGCTTTTGCCGACAACGGCACCCAGGCCATCATGGCGCCCAGCGGCGCCGACACTTTCGAAGTCGCGCTCTTCGACGCCCAGTTGCTCACCAACAACGATCCGACGAGCGAGCTCGGCCTCAAGCAGGATTCCGACTTCACCGTCAGCGCCACCTTCGACCTGACGCTGCCGCCGCCCTCCTCGCTGTTGGGGGTGGGCTTCGGCCACTACGGCATCAGCCTGACCGACGCGACGGCGACCAGCACCCCCGACCAGGTGATCAACTTCTGGGTCCAGAACTTCAACAGCGCGACACCGACCGTCACGCTGCAGCAGTCGGACCCGGCGGACGGCACCTTCCACGACCTCGCCGACATCAACCTCACGGCGGCACAGCTCGCCGGCAACGACCAGATTGCGTTCCACCTGAGCCACGTCGCCGGATCGACCGCCATCACGGGCTCGTTCGACCTCATCCACGACGGCACGATCACCAGCACCACCACGTTGTCCGGGTCGACCCAGCTCGGCACGCTCTTCACCAACGGGGTCGACTGGACGCAGGCCTCGATCAATGCGTTCGTCGCCGCGAACGTCCTCGTCAGCGGCCTCCCGCGGGTAAATTCGACGCTGACCGCGAGCGTCA
>DASXCK010000562.1:0-15135 GCA_036491235.1 Xanthobacteraceae bacterium
TGATGCTCGCGATCACGCTCTACCGGCCGAGCCCGGTGCTGATCATGGTCTGCATCCTGTCGCTGCCGCAGATCATGCGCGCGTGGAAATACGATCCCAAGGCGCCGGAGAACGTCGCCTATTACGGCGTCGCGGCGCAGGCCAAGCTCGACTACGGCGCGGCTTATCTGGCGCTCACCGGATTCCTCGCCGTCATGACCTATGAGCTGCCCGAGATGCTCGGCGCGACGCCCACCGCTGATGCGCAGGCGCGCGCCGCCACGCGCGCCGCGCCGATCGTCATATTTTCTCGCATAATGTCCGCTATCCGGGCGGATACGCGAGACTCTCGATCGATGACCTTGGCGATGGCATCCATCACCCGTCGGACCACGTTGGGTCTCCTCGCGGCGCAATGCCGCTCGGCGCGCGCGCCAAACCGGTCGAGCCGCTCAGCGTCGCGGCGGGCGACGGCGCCGTAGCACTGACCCGCTATGCGGCGGATCGCGGCGGCACGCGCGGCCGCGCTCATCCTCCACGGTGCCCGCAGCGTCGAGCTCGATCCGCGGGCGTACGAGCGCTACGCCACCGCGCTCGGCGACGCGGGCCTCGATGCGTATCTGGCGCGCTATTTCACGGCTGCGGCCGCGCGCGCGCTCGAGCCGAAGACGAGCCCGCGCGAGAGCCGCAGCGCGTACAATTCAATGCGCTTCACCGGCTGGTCGCGCCGGATGGCGTCGGTCGTCGGTGCGGTGCTGGCGCGGCCGGAGAGCGCGGGCCGCATCGGCCTGCTCGGCTTCTCGCTCGGCGGCTTCGTCGCCGCGCAGGCAGCCGCCGAGGACGCGCGCGTCAACGCGCTTGCCGTGTTCTACGGCGGGCTGCCGGACGCCATGCCGCCGCATGTTCCGGCGCCTGCCGCCCGTGCTGGAGCTGCACGGCGAGGCCGACCGCACGTACCCCTCGCGAAGGGCACGGAGCTGGTGCGGCTTGCGCGCAGTCTCGGCGCGTCAGCCGAGCAGGTCACCTATCCGGGCCGCGCGCATGGGTTCGACTTCGCCGACAAGGACCCGATGGCGGCGGATGCGATCGCGCGTCGCGCGATACTTCCGTGCGATCCTCGCGGCGGCCTGAGGACGCCGCGCGCGTCGCGCGCGCCCGCTCAGGCCGCCTTCCTGGTGTCCGACGCGTGGGTCGCGCGCGAGCCGATGCTGAGCCGGTTCCAGGCATTGATCATCGCGACGACGATCGAGAGATCCGCCAGCTCCTTTTCGGAAAGTTGACGCCGTGCCTCTTCGTAGACAGCGTCAGGCGCATGGGTCTGCGCGATGTTGGTGAGCGCCTCGGTCCAGGCCAGCGCGGCCCGCTCGCGCGCCGTGTAAAGCTCGGATTCGTGCCAGGCGTCGAGCAGGTAGAGCCGGGTGTCGGATTCGCCGAGTTTGCGCGCCTCCTCGGAGTGCATGTGCAGACAATAGGCGCACCCGTTGATCTGCGACGCACGCATCTGGACGAGCACGACGAGCCTGCGGTCGAGTCCGCTTTTCTGAAGATACTTCTCCACATTGAGCAGAGCCGCGTACCCGTCGGGCACGACAGCGCGGAGATCCATTCGCTGCGTCATCTGGTCGTCTCCTGTGGATGCTCGGGTGTCTGAACCAACAATCGGACTTCCGCGTGAGTTCCGAGGTGTCGTGGCACGCGGCAAACTGCGTCGCGAGACGCCGCGCGCTGGACCTCAGGCTGACAGCGGACGCGAATTCGCACGCTGCCGGGAACACAGCATTTGATCCGGCGTTGCAAGGAGGTCGGGCTGCAGGAAAGAAGAAAAACCATGCTGAATGAACGTCTCACCTTGACCATCCTGGGTTGGACGGTCGGCGGTATTTGCCTTGTGACGTTGACGCTCAGCGCGCTCGCACTTCCCTAGCGCTTAGCCTGCCGCCGGCAGCCTTTATACTTCCACACATGAGCCGCAAGCCCATACTGATGCGCATTGCTTTGACGCGCGCGTAGCGGAATCCATGGCCATGCCGCTATGGCTCCGACAGGCAAAGGATGCAGCATTGGAATGACCGGGTCCGGACCAAGCCATGAACGTTCGGCCACGCGCGACCGCCGGATGGATGGCACGCACGGCGACGAGGCGTAGATCGCAGGCCGCCGTTCCCAAGGAATCTTTACGGCCATTTCCAGCCGGAAAATCATCGTCCTTGATGTTGTATTTCGGCCACACCCGGCCGGCGCAATGAACGGCTTCTCTCGTCGCCTAGGGAGCACTTCGCTTACAGCCAAGACCAGGTTTGACGGCGCATCTAGCGTGACGCTGCGAGACAAGCCGCGCCGTCGCCCGCTCCTGGGCGCTTTCGGGCGCGTAAACGGGAGCCAGCTCGTCCATGAACTCCTTCACGCATGGCACGTTGCGCGGCATGCTCCTGGGCTCCTCGGCGCTGATCGTGGCGGCGCTGCCGGCGGCGGCGCAGGACGCGACCTGGCTGCTCAATCCCGGTTCGGGCGACTTCGACACCGCCGCCAACTGGACCCCGGCCACGGTGCCGACCGGCACCGCTACCTTCGGCACGTCCAACACCACCGCGCTGTCGTTCTCGACCAACACCACCGTCGGCGGCTGGACCTTCAATGCCGCGGCGTCGAACTACACGTTTGCCAATGGCGGGATTCTCGGCTTCACCGGTGCCGGCATCGTCATCACTGGCGGCAGCGCCACCATCGCCAACAGCCTCACCATGCTTTTCGACAACGCCAGCACCGCCGGCAGCGCCATCATCAACAACAATACCACCAACTCAGAAATCGGGTTCTTCAACACCAGCACGGCCGGCAGCTCAACCATCACCAACAGCAACGGCGCTCTCGTCAGTTTCGTCGACAGCAGCACGGCCGGCAGTGCGACGATTACCAACACCATCGCCGGCAGCATCATCAGTTTCGTCAACACCAGCACGGCCGGCAGCGCCACCATCACCAACAACGCCGCCAGCGTCGAGTTCGGCAACACCAGCACGGCCGGCAACGCCACCATCACCAACACCAACGGGCTCATCGCGTTCGCCGACGCCAGCACGGCCGGCAGCGCCACCATCACCAACGACGGCACCATCACGTTCTCCAACACCAGCACGGCCGGCACCGCCAGCATCACCAATAACGTCAGCGTCGATTTCAACGACGCCAGCACGGCCGGCGGCGCCAGCTTCACCAACAACAACACCATCATTTTCGCGAACACCAGCACGGCCGGCGGCGCCACCATCGCCAACAACAACAACGGCGACATCATTTTCCGCAATACCAGCACGGCCGGCACCGCCGCCATCACCAACAACACCGGCGCCGTCATCAATTTCGAGGACTCCAGCACGGCCGGCAGCGCCGCCTTGGTCAACAACGCCGGCATCAATTTCCTCAACACCAGCACGGCCGGTAGCGCCACCATCACCAACAACACCGGCGCCATCATCGATTTCAACAACACCAGCACGGCCGGCAGCGCCAGCTTCACCAACAACCTCGGCGGCACCCTCGATTTCCAGAACACCAGCACGGCCGCCAACGCCATCATCAACAACAACAGCATCGGCGGCGTCGCTTTCTCGGACACCGCCACGGCCGGCAGCGCCACCATCGCCAACATCAACGGCGGCAGCACCCAGTTCTTCGACTCGAGCACGGCCGGCAGCGCCGGCATCACCAACAACAACGGCAGCAGGACCACGTTTTTCGACACCAGCACCGCCGGCAACGCGACGATCACGACGAACAACGGCGGAAACGTCTTGTTCGTCAACAGCGCCACCGGCGGCAATGCCCGTTTCATCACCAATGCGGGCGGCGTGTTCGACATGTCGCAACTCACATCGGGCGGCATGACGGCCGGCTCGATCGAGGGGGCGGGATCCTATTTCCTCGGTGCGAACGCATTGACGGTCGGCAGCAATGGTCTTTCGACCACGGTCAGCGGAGTGATTTCCGATGGCGGGGCGGCCGGCGGCATCGGCGGCGCCCTCACCAAGGTCGGCCCCGGCACGCTCACCCTGTCAGCCATCAACACTTACACCGGCGCGACCAATGTCAACGGCGGCGCGCTGGTGGTGAACGGCTCGACCGCGACCTCGTCGCTGACCGTCGTCAACAGCGGCGGCACGCTGGCGGGCATCGGAGCGGTGGGCAACACCAGCGTCGCGGCCGGCGGCACATTCATGCCGGGGTCGGGAGCGCCCGGGTCGTCGATGACGGTGACCGGCAATCTCAATCTTGCGTCGGGATCCTTCTATGCCGTCGCGCTCAACCCCGCGGTGTCGTCATCCGCCAACGTGTCCGGCACCGCAACGCTGGCCGGCGCGACCGTCAATGCGAGCTTTGCGCCGGGCAGCTACGCCTTCAAGCAATACACGATCGTTCAAGCCGGCAGCGTGAGCGGAACCTTCGCGCCCACCGTCGTCAACAGCAACCTTCCGAGCAACTTTGCCGACACGCTGAGCTATGACGCGACCCATGCCTTCTTGAACCTGGTCCTGGCGCCTGTTGCGGGCCCGCTCAACATCAATCAGACGAATGTCGACAACGGCGTGCTCAACTCGTTCAACGTCACCGGCGGCATCCCGGCTGTCTTTGGCTCGCTGACGCCGGCCGCCCTGACCCAACTCTCCGGTGAGGTCGGCGCGAGCTTTCGCCAGGCCGCCTTCCAGGCCGGAAATTCGTTCGTCAACATGATGCTCAATCCGTTCCTGCACGGCCAGGCCAACGGCAGTGGCGCAGGCGTCGGCGCGATCGGCTATGCGCCGGAGAGGCCCCAAGTTGCGACCTCGGCCTTTGCGTCGGTCGACCGCAAGCAGGATCCGGCAATCGATCCCCACTACACCTTCTGGGGCGGCGCCTATGGCGGCAGCGGCAGCATCGACGGCAATGCCACGACCGGCTCGCATGACACCAGCAGTCAGGTCTACGGACTTGCCGCCGGGCTCGATTATCGCGCGACACCGGACACGACCCTCGGCTTTGCGCTCGGCGGCGGCGGCACCCATTGGAGCCTCGACCAGAATCTCGGGTCAGGCCGCTCCGACATGTTCCAGGCGGGTCTCTACGGCAGGACCCTTTGGGGCTCCGCCTATCTCGCCGGCGCCTTGGCCTATTCGTTCCACGAGGTGACCACCAACCGCACCGTGACCCTTGCGGGCACCGATATGCTGCAGGCGGATTTCAATGCCAATGTCTTCAGCGGGCGCCTGGAAGGCGGCTACCGCTATGCCCTGCCATGGGCCGGCGTCACGCCCTATGGCGCCGTGCAGGTCCAGTCGCTGGTGCTGCCATCCTACAATGAGAGCGCGACCTCGGGCTCGAACCAGTTCGCGCTTTCCTACGCGTCGCAGGCCCCGACCACGACGCGCACCGAACTGGGCGCGCGGTTCGACAAAACCTGGACGCTGAACAACGATACGCTGCTCACGCTCTATTCGCGCCTGGCCTGGGCACACGACTTTGGCAACACGCCGAGCGCAAGCGCGATATTCCAGGCGCTGCCGGCCTCCAATTTCACCGTCTTCGGCGCCCGGCCCGCGCCCGACGGCGCGCTCATCACCGCCGGCGCCGAATACAAGCTCGGCAACGGCTGGTCGGTGCTCGCCAAGTTCGACGGCGAGTTCTCCAGCACCACCGCGCTCTATTCCGGTTCCGGCACGATCAGGAAAGTGTGGTAGCGCGGCGCGACGGACGCGCGCTGCGGAATCGATCATCGTGCGGCCGCTCGCGACAGCGCCAGCAGCCCGCAAGCGATGACCAGCATCGCCATGGCGGAAATCCCGAGCGACCAGTGCACGCCGATCAGGCTGCCGATGAGCCCGACCGATACGCCGCTGAACGCGCGCAGACCGAAGCTCGCCATGTTGTAAAGGCCGATGACGCGGCCGCGCATGTCGGTGGGCGCGTGGACCTGCACCAGGGTCTGCGCCATGGAGTTGAACGACAGCTCGAAGAAACCGGCGGCGAACAGCAGCGCGAGCGCCAACGCGTAATGTGTCGCCAACGCAAAACCGGCCAAGGCGGCGCACCACAGGATCGCCAGCACGATCGCGGTGCGCGCCTTCGGCGGCAGAAGCCCGCGGCCCTCGAGCAGGACGCCCGCGACCATGGCGCCGGCCGCGTCGGCGGCGAGCAGCGCGCTGTACGACACGCCGGGATCGCCGTGGCCAAGATCGTTGGCGAAGTCGGGCATCTGGGCACCATAGGAATTGCCGACGAGGAACGACGCGCAGCCCGAGAGTACGGTCATCGACACTATGACGGGATGTGCCGCAATATCGCGCACCGTCTGCACGATGTCGGCGAGGCCGCGCACCGCGCGGCGGGGCGGCGGGGCGCCTTTGCGGAAGCGCGGGCCGTAGGGCGCATTCACCAGCCACAGGACCAGCGGCAGGTAGAACAAGGTGTTGAGCAGGATGCCGCGGGCCGGGCCGAGCGCCAGCAAGAGGACGCCGCCGACCGCCGGGCCGACCAGCACGCCGAGATAGCGTGCGGTCGCGTTGAGACGCACCCCGCTCATCAGGTCCGCCGGCCCGACGATGTCGTAGAGCAGAAGCTGGTTCGGGGTCTGCCACAGCACGCCGGCGCAGCCGTGGATCACCAGCAGCACCATGGCGTGCCACATCTGCAGCGTCCCGGTGATGAAGAAATAGCTCCAGCCGAGCGAGGCGGTGATGAAGAGGCCCATGCCGCACTGGATGAGCCGGCGGGGGTCGAAACGATCGGCCAGCGCGCCGCTCGCCACCGAGAACATGAGGAAGGGAAGCCAGTGCGACAGCACCGCGAACCCGGCGAGCGCAGGCGAGTGGAATTTCTGAAACAGCACCCAATAGCTGATCACGTGCTCGATGCTGTCGGCCATCATGGCGAGCACGTAGGTGCCGAACTGGATGCGGAAGCCGTGATGGCGGAACGCCGCAAAGGACCGCCGCGGGGGCGGCGCGCCGCGGCCGGCGCTCAAGTCGGTCATTGAAAAGCTTTCAATTCCAATGTGCCGCGACGCGGCTCGCGGTCTTATGGCGGCGCGACGGCGCGGCGTCCATAGCGCGGTCGCGCGGAGCAGGTGTGCGGGCACTGCTTCAATCAAATGCGCGACGTCATTGCGCGCCCACGGGCCTCGCCTGTGGCGAGCCCAAGGATAAAACCCGCAACCTCGCAACGCGGATTCATGTGTTTGCGGATCGAAATCGCTTCCGCCTGCGCGCTCACGCGCTTCGGCGGACTCGAGCCCGCCCGTAGCTTGCGAAGCAGCGGAGGCAGGTCCGCACGCTGATGAAAAGAAGATTCAGAACCCGAAGCCGCCGGCGCTGAAGTTCAAACGCTGGGTCACGTCGTAGGGTGCCTTGGTGACCGGGTAGGCGTAATCGACGCGGATCGGGCCGAAGGGCGAGCCCCAGATCAGGCCGGCGCCGAAGGACGAGCGGATCACGTTGGCGTTGCCGACCGCGAAGGACTGCGACAGCGACGGCAGGTTGCCGATGCCGCCCGTCCCCCAGGCGGTGCCGGCGTCGGCGAACACCGCGACCTTCAGATTGAAATCGGACGGCAGGTAGGGGATCGCGGCCTGCGTCTCGGCGCTGGTGCCCCAGAACGCGGTGGCGCCGATGTTATCCATGGTGCTGCCGGGCGTGAGGTCGCGCGGGCCGATGCCGTTCGGCGCGAAACCGCGCACGAGCTGCGGGCCGCCGAGGAAGCGGTTGAGCAGCGGCACATCCTGGCCGCCCCACGGCGTGAGCAGTCCGCTCTGCTCGCGCACCATGCCGGTCACGTCGCTCGTGATCGCGTGGTAATAGCGCACGTCCTCGGTGGTCTTGATGAAGTTCACGTCGCCGCCGAGACCGGCGACGTCCTGCTTGAACTCGGCATAGACGCCGTCGGTCGGGCTGCGCTTGTTGTCGCGCGTGTCGTAGGCGAGCGTATAGCCGACCATCGAGACCCACTGGGGTCCGGCGGCCGCCGCCTGCTGCACCGGCAGCGAGAATGTGCCGGTGACGAGGCTCGGGTCGAGCGAGACGCTCTGGTTGAAGAGCGAGTAGCGCACCTGCGCGCTCACATCGTCGCTGATCGGCATGCCGAAACGCACGCCGGTGCCGTAGGTGGCGCTGCCATAGGACTGGTAGGAGCTCGCCGAGGTCTGCTTGCCGAAGATATCGGTGCCGAGCGAGACGCGGCTGCCGAGGAAATAAGGTTCGACGAGGCCGAGGTCGACCGAGCGGGTGTACTGGCCGAGCGTCAGCGCGAGCTTGACGTTGCGGCCGGTGCCGAGAAAGTTGCGCTCGCCGAGCGTGACGTCGCCGACCACGCCGTCGACGGTCGAATAGCCGAGGCCGAAGCTGAACTGGCCGGTCGGCTGCTCGACCACGTCGACGTTGACGACGACGCGGTCGGGCTGCGAGCCGGGCGCGGTCGTGATCTTCACGCTCTTGAAGTAGTCGAGCCCCTTGAGGCGGCGCTCGCCGCGATCGATCAGCACGCGATTGTAGGCGTCGCCCTCGGCGATATCGAACTCGCGGCGGATCACGTAGTCGCGCGTCTTGTCGTTGCCGTGGATCTCGATCCGCTCCACATATTTCCGCGGGCCGGGCTCGATCACATAAGTCACGTCGAGCGTGTGCGTCTGCGGGTTCGGCTCGCCCCGCGCCCGCACGGCCGCGAACGGAAAGCCGCGCTTGTCGAGCGTGATCGCGAGCGCATCGACCGTCTTGTCGACGAGCGCGGCGTCGTAAGCGTCACCCGGACGCATCGCAAGCTCGGCATCGAGCGAATGCCCGTCGACCCGCGGGATGTGCGACTCGACGTCGACCTTGCCGAGGCGATAAGGCGCGCCCTCGTCGATCATGTAGGTGACCGCGATGCCCTTGAGCGCCGGATCGAGCTCGGCCCGCGCCGGCGCGATGCGCACGTCGACATACCCGTGATCGAGATAGTAGCGGCGCAGAAGATCGCGGTCGGCATCGAGCTTGTCCGGGTCGTAGAGGTCACCGTGGGTGAGGAAGCTCAGGATGTTGGACTGGCCGGTCTTCACGACGCCCTTGAGGCGCCAGGTCGCGACGGCATGGTTGCCGACGAACGCAATGCGTTTGACCGTCGTCTTGGCGCCTTCATTGATCTCGAACACGAGATCGACGCGATCGGTCCCGTGCGCCACGGTCTTCGGCACGATGTGGACGTCGAAGCGGCCGTTGCGCCGGTAGATCTGCTCGAGCCGGACGACGTCGTCGTGCACAGTCGCGCGGGTGAACGCGCCGCGCACCTTCGACTGCACCTCGGGGGTGAGCTGCTTGTCCTCGAGCGCATGGTTGCCTTCGAACGCGACGCGGTCGATCACCGGCGCCTCGACCACGGTCACGATCAGGCGGTCGCCGTCGTGCGCGATTTTCGCGTCGGTGAAAAGGCCGCTTGCGTAGAGCGCCTTGAGGCCGGCATCGATTGTCTTGGGATCGAGACCCTTCGAATCGAGCGGCTGACCGCTCGCGCCCTGCCCGCCGTCGCGCGGCGCAAAATACGACCGGATGGTCGCGGCCTCGACCCGCCGGTTGCCCGTGACCTCGATCGCGCTTGCGGCCGGCTCGCCCGCCGCGGCCCGCGGCGGCGCCGCGAGGGCGAGGAGGCCGACGGCCAGCGCGGCACCGAAGACGGCGCCGATCGCCGGCCGCCGGAGCGGCGCCCGAAACACTGCACGCGAGCGCATCACAACTCCCCACCCACCGTGGAAGCGAGACACCAACCCACCGGGCAGGCGAAAGCATGACGTTTTGCGTGAGATTGCGGGGCTTTATCGCGGCGGCGCGCGATTGACGCATGGCCGCGCCAATGTGGCGGCGCGCCGCGCCGTCCCGGCGTCATTGCACCATGCGGAGCACCTCGGCCGAGGGTTGCCGCCGCCCGCGTTCGGGCCTATTTCATGAGTGAGCAAAGCCATGACGCGGACGGTCTCACAGGACATTTCGGCGGACGGGCGCCTGACGGCGCGTCCCGTCATGCTGGGACTCGCGATCCTCGCCGGGCTGATCGTGGCCGCCACCGCGGCCCTCTGGTTCCACTACGGGACGGCCGTGTTCTATGAGACCATCCTGGCCGGACTGAACGCATGCTTCTGACGCGCAAAGGACTTCGCGGATGACGCCGCAGCGCTCCCGTCTGCTTCTGGTGCTCGGCGCCTTCACAGCCGGCCTCGTGCTCTGCTTCGCCGCGATCACGGCGGTCATCGGGGGATTCAACTTTTCCGGCACCGCCCTGCGCACCGTGCAGATCGGCGGCCCCTTCCATCTGACCGACCAGAACGGCAAGACGTTCACCGACCAGGATTTGAAGGGCAAGCCGTTTCTCGTCTTCTTCGGCTTCACGCATTGCCCGGACGTCTGCCCGACCACGCTGTTCGACATGTCCGAGGTGATGAAGAGCCTCGGCCCCGACGCCAACCGCGTCGGCGCGCTGTTCATCACCGTCGACCCGCAACGCGACACGACGGCCTCGCTCAAGGATTATCTGTCGAACTTCGACCCGCACGTGGAGGGGCTCACGGGCGACGTCGCGGCGCTTGCCGCGGTCGCAAAGGAATATCGCGTCTACTACAAGAAGGTGCCGCTCGACGGCGGCGATTACACCATGGACCACACGGCCATCGTCTACCTGATGGACAAAGACGGCCATTTCGTCTCGCCGTTCAACCTCAAGCGGAAGCCGGAAGCATCGGCAGCGGAGTTGCGCAAGTATCTTTGACAAGGGGCGAGCGCCGGGGCCGTCGCACGTGGGGGACGTGACAGGGGACCAGGGGCATGCTGCAAAAGCGCGCGCAGAAGATCGATCGCGTGATCGGGCGCAACATTCGCATCCACCGCCTTGCCAAGAAGATGTCGCAGACCGAGCTCGGCGAACATCTCGGCGTGAGCTTCCAGCAGGTGCAGAAATACGAGAACGGGACCAACCGCGTGGGCAGCGGGCGGCTCTACCAGATCGCCGCGATCCTGAGTGTGCATGTGAGCACGCTGTTCAGGGGCGGCGAGCGCGCCGGGAAGGCCGGCGACTCCGGGCTGCTCGATCTCCTGGCCCAGCCGCAATCGGTGCGTCTCATCCGCGCCTTTGCGAAGATCAACGACAACGCGGTGCGGCGCTCGCTCGTGCAGCTCGCGGAGAAATTCGCAAAGCCGTGACCCATCCCTGCCCGTCATCGGCGCGCAGTGCGGGCGAGCCAGTACCCACAGCTTATCAACCGGGGTACTGCCGGCGTCCCATTCGCGCGCTCGTGACTACTGGGATTGCCCGCGTTCGCGGCCAATGATGCAGTGAATTTTGGCGCACCGACCTCAATTCGCCCTCACGAACGCGTCCGCGACCGTATCGGCGATCGACTTTCGCGCCACCATCAGGCACTCCGCCGACATGCCGTCGAACCTGCCGATCTCGGCGATCAGATAGTCGAGCATCCCCAGCATGGCGATCACGTCGCGTTCCGGAATGAGCTCGGGTTCGTGCAGAGTGGCCAGATTTTCCATGGCGATCACCGATTCTTGAGTGAAGACGTGTGGTCGTCCGGCTTCTCGCCACGCAGAGCGAGCAAACCGATTTCATTCGGTCCCACGACCGCATCGCCCGCCGCTGCGGCACCGGCGTGTCGCGTCAGCTCGCTTCGCGCCGCGCGCAGCAGCAGAACGAACATCGGCAGGCGCAGCTCGGCACCCTCGACGATGGCATAATCGATAATCGCCTCGAGCGTGCGAATCTCCCGCTCGCTGAGCGCCCTGGATCGTTTCCTCATGCATTGGTCCCTTCGAGTGATGGCGCCGGTCGGTCCGGCCGGGCGCCTCGGTTGGGGATTGTTCGGAAGATATTGCCGATGCGGTCAGGCGGCCTCCTGCTCGCGCCGGCGCGTCCACACCACCGGGAAGTCGGGGCTGTCGAGCGGATCGCCGTCCCTGAGACGTTGGGTGTGATGGAGCTGCTTGGGCGCCCACGGCCGCGTGCAGAAACGGATGTCGTCGCCGCAATAACGCAGCGAGGCGGCGCGTCGCACCTGATAGCGCGTGTGGTTGCCGCCGGCGCCGTGGATGGTGCGGTAGTGGTGCACGATCACGTCGCCGGGCTCGACGTCGAAGTGGACGATGTCGTAGTCCGCCATGTGCCCCTCGATATCCGGCAGCGGCTCGCCCTCGGCTCCCGGTAGCGGCGTCTGTGAGACGAAGACGTTGGGCGCATAGAGCTTGCCGTCGCGGTGCGACCCGCGCACATACTGCATCACGCCGCCCTCGAGCGTGACCGGATCGACCGGGATCCACATCACGCAGCACTGGTCACCGTCGATCTCGAAATAAGTGGCGTCCTGGTGGAACGCGGTGCGCTCGCGCGTCTGCGGCTCCTTGATGAAGATCTGGTCGCCGAAGAACTTGGCCTTCTCGGACTCGAGCAGCGCGCCCGCGATCTCCGGGACCGCGCCGCTGATGCAGAAGCGGCGGAAATCGCGCAGCTTCGCCGCAATGCCGGTGTCGATCAGGAAGCTGCCCTTGCTGCTCTCGCGTTCGTCGATCAGCAGCGGCTTTCCGCTCGCCTTCAGATATTCCATGATCCCGACGACGTCGTGCTGGCCGCTGCTCTGGTCGCGCAATTTCTCCCAGTCGCCCGCCTCGAATGCCTTGGTGATGGCGCTGAGATCGTAGCCGCTCGGACTCTCGCCGAGCGTGGTCACGGCCTGGTCGATGCAGCGCCGCAGTAGGTTGACGCTCGCCAGGTCGAGAATGCCGCGCAACAGGACGACGCCCGCGACCTTGTAGGCGGCGACTTCATCTTTCGTGATCGGTCTTACCAGCTTGCTCATGGCGCTCCCCGTCCTCCCCGCGCGACTCAGTGGAGTCGGCTCAATGCAGCAAAACGCCGGGCGGCGGACCCGTATCCGGACGGCGGATGTCGTCGAACCGCGGCATCACCCCGGCGAGGCCCGCATAGGCGCGAATGTCGTCGAGCACTTGCGGCGTGATCGGCCAGCGAAACGCCATGCACTCGCCGCCGCCCAGGGCGCCGCGGCCGCCGCCATAGGGATGCGACAGGCCGAGCGGCATGGTCTGCCGCGTGATCTCGACGAAGCTCGAGAGCGTGCCCGCGTCGATGACCGTCTGCAGATGAGTGAGCCGTCTGTCGAGGCACCATTCGAGCAACACCGTCAGCAGCCGACCCTTGGCCAGGCGAAGTGCCGCCCTGGTCCTCTGCGACGGCAGGACGATGTACCGCGTCGCCTCGTAGACACGGCCGGAGCGCGGCGACTGGCCGTTCTCGACCAAGTGGGGGAAATAGTCCGCGAGCAACGACGACCCGATCGTCGGCGTCATTCGGACGGTGCTCTGGATGTTCTCGTCGTCGTCGAGATCGAGAAAGTAGACCGCATCGTCGTTGTCGTATTGGTCGATCTCGCGGCCGTTCACGACCGGTAATGACCAGCCGCGCTGCTGGACGAACACCCGGTATCGGAGGCGAAAGAGGCGATCGAAATAGTCCGGATACTTTCGCCGTTCGCTGCCATTCAGGACGATGACCATGGCTGCCTCGCGCCTCGCGATGGACATGGTCCATCTGCCAGGATTGCAAGCGCTTGCGATATCCTAGGAACTTAGGAGAGACGGCCGTATGCGGCGGCCTACAGGGATATTTCGCCCAAACGGATCGCCTGGACCACCGCATAGGTCCGCCGGAAGGCGTCGAGCTTCTGCTTCGCGTTCTCGACGTGGCTGGTCACGGTCGTGGTGCTGATCGACAGGATGTCGGCGATCTCCTCGTCGGTCTTGCCGACCGCCACCCACTGCAGGATTTCGCGCTCGCGCGGGGTCAACGGCGTATGGGCTACTTCATCGCGTTGGCGCTCGACCAGGGCACGCATCAGCGCGTGATGGCTGTAGATCCCGATGATCTCGAGCGCCGCACGGGCGCGCGGGGATAGATCCGGATCGCGACCGCAGGGACTGAACAAGGCCCGTGAGCCTGACAGGGTCATGATCGGGATGATCAATCCGTCGTGGGCGCCGAACTCGCGTCCCTCGTCGATGATCGTCCGCTGGGATTTCTTGAGATCACGTCCCCCGCGGACATCGCCCCAGGAGTAGGGCCGCGTGGTGCGACGCAGTTCGGTCACGATCGGATCGTGGATGACGTAGTTCTTTTCCACGTACCGCTCGACGTATTCGGCCGGACGGTTGTTGAGCCAAAGGCTATCCTTGAGTTGCGCACCCGGTCCCGGGATCGTGAAGCTCGTGACATACGAGAACCCGAACCACTCGAGCTCGGCCACGATCGCGCGGCAGATGTCGTGATAATCCGAGAGACCTTGGAGGCGCTGGACGAAATCGAGCGCGCGGTTGCCGTAATCGTCCCCCGTCAAATTCATGGCTCGCCACCACCAGCTCAGTTCGGACCCCAGTGTAATCTAGGGTTGACCAAATCATCCTGTCCATAGCACCGACCGGCGACCCCACGCTGTGCGAAAAGTCACTTCTCGTTTTAGTTGTCACGCCGCACTGATTCGCCTGAATCTTTCCGCTATAACCGGTCGATTCTCACTTCTCGAGACATCGGATGCGACCGAACCACGCGCCGTTCCTGCCGATCACGCGCCGCACATGGCTGCCGGGCCCGTGGCTGGCCCTGTTCTTGCTGGCGGCTGCATGTGCCGTAGCGTCAACAGGGCCTGGGTCCGCGCAGGCTCCGGCGCGCACCGCGATGCCGGCGGCCGCGGCCAGCGGTGTCCCGGGATTCTGGGACCCGCGCCGGCGGCCGGAGCGTCCCGACCTCGGCCGCATCACCCTCATCCGCTTCATGACCGAGGTGGACTACCCGCCGTTCGACTACGCGGGCCAGGACGGCAATCCGACCGGCTTCAACGTCGATCTCGCACGCGCCCTGTGCGAGGAATTGCACGTCACCTGTACGGTGCAGATGCGTCGTTTCGATACCCTGTTCGACGCACTCAATGAAAACAAGGGCGACGCCGCGATCGCCTCCATCTCGGTCACGCCCGAGGCGCGCACGCGCGCCGACTTCAGCGATCCCTATTACCGGCCGGTGGCGCGCTTCGCGACCCGGCGCGACGCCAAGATCACCGACGTGCGGCCGGAGGCGATCGAAGGCAAGACCGTCGCGGTC
>DASXCK010000563.1:0-1943 GCA_036491235.1 Xanthobacteraceae bacterium
CACTGATTCTCTTCCCGACGACGTCGCGACGCTGAAGCGGCTGGTGCAGGCGCGTGAGGCCGAGCTTGCGCAGGCCCGCGCCGAAGCGGCGAGCGCGCGCGCCGAGGTGTCGAGCGCGGAGGCGCTGATCGCGCATCAGCAACTGATCATCGCGAAGTTCAAGCGCAGCCTGTTTGGACCGCGCAACGAGCGCAAGGCGCGCCTCATCGACCAGATGGAGCTCGAGCTCGAGGAGATGGAAGCGGCGGCGAGCGAGGACGAGCTTGCGGCCGAGAAGGCGGCCGCGGCCACGCGGGTTCGCGCCTTCAGCCGCCGCAAGCCGGCGCGCAAGCCGTTCCCGGCGCATCTGCCGCGCGAGCGCGTGATCGTGCCGGGCCCGACCACGTGTGCCTGCTGTGGCTCGGGCCGGCTCGCCAAGCTCGGCGAGGACGTGACCGAGCGGCTCGAGACGGTGCCGCGGCAGTGGAAGGTGGTGCAGACCGTCCGCGAGAAGTTCACCTGCCGAGACTGCGAGAAGATCAGCCAGGCGCCGGCGCCGTTCTGCGTCCTGCCGCGCGGCCTCGCGGGGCCGAGCCTGCTCGCCATGATCCTGTTCGAGAAGTACGGCCAGCACCAGCCGCTCAATCGGCAATCCGAGCGCTACGCGCGCGAGGGCGTCGATCTCAGCGTGTCGACCTTGGCCGACCAGGTGGGCGGCTGCGCCGTCCTTCTGCGGCCGCTCTGCGATCTGATCCGAACTCACGTGTTTGCCGGCGATCGCGTGCACGGCGACGAGACCCCGGTGCCGGTGCTGGCCAAGCACCAGACCCGCAAGGGTCGCCTCTGGGCGTATGTGCGCGACGACAAGCCGTTCGCCGGCCGCGCGCCGCCGGCGGCGGTGTTCTTCTACTCGCGCGATCGCACCGGCGAGCATCCCGAACGGCATCTGCACGACTATGCCGGGATTCTGCAGGCCGACGCCTATGCGGGGTTCAACCGGCTCTACGAGGCCGGCCGCAAGCCCGGGCCGATCACCGAGGCGAGTTGCTGGGCGCATGGCCGCCGCAAGTTCTTCGAGCTCGCCGACGTGACCGCCAAGGCGAGCGGCAAGCTCGCCGTGATCGCGCCGCTCGCCTTCGCGGCGGTCCAGCGTATCGACGCGATCTTCGACATCGAGCGCGAGATCAACGGCCGCCCGATCGACGAGCGCCGCGCGGTGCGCCGCGTGCGCGTCGCGCCGCTCGTGTCGGAGCTCGAGACCTGGATGCGCACGGAGCGCGCCAGGCTGTCGCGCCACAGCGAGGTCGCCAAGGCGATGAACTACATGCTCAATCGCTGGGAGACCTTCGCGCGCTTCCTGCACGACGGGCGGATCTGTCTCACCAACAACGCCGCCGAGCGCGCGCTGCGCGGCATCGCGCTCGGGCGCAAATCGTGGCTGTTCGCCGGCTCCGACCGCGGCGGCGAGCGCGCCGCCGTCATGTACACGCTGATCCAGACCGCGCGGCTCAACGATGTCGACCCGCAGGCCTGGCTCGCCGACGTGCTCGAGCGCATCAACGATCATGCCGTCCACAGGCTCGACGAGCTGTTGCCTTGGAACTGGAAGATCGACCGAGCCCAGCTCGCGGCCTGATCTCCGCGGCCTTTTCAAATCGAGCCGTCACCCCGCGGTCTTCACCGGATGGATACGTTTCTTGAGCCATTCCTCCAGGCAATGCAGGTCCCTTTCATTAAGGTCGAGCCGAAGACGGCAGCGGAGCTGTTTCAGTTGTTGGAGCTTCTAGAGGATCGAGCCAAGAAGGGGTTACGCCCGATCATCCACCTCGATACGCACGGCGGCCTGACGGATGGTCTCCACGTCGCTGCATCAGGAGAGTTTATCACTTGGGGGGAGCTTGTTGATCGGCTGCGCCCGATCAACATAGCAGCTCAGAATAATATCTGCGTCGTTTCAGCGGCGT
>DASXCK010000564.1:0-38945 GCA_036491235.1 Xanthobacteraceae bacterium
GAGGATGAGCCAGCCGATCTGCTTTACCGCATCGACCTCGTAGCGCAGCCCGTCGAGCTCGCGCAAAATTGCGGCGCGCATGTCGGCGTAGTCTTTCGTCATGTCGGTTTCCTTCTCGCGTTCTTCTTAGGATGGGTAGAGGCCGAGGGCCGAAACCCATCGTCCATGCGTCGGCCTCAAAGGATTGGTTTCGCTTCGCTCAACCCATCCTACGCGCCTGAGATTGTGGAAAGTCACAGGCTCTCATATTCCCCGATCCGTAGCTTTCGCCGCAGCAGCTTGCCGGAAGCGGAGCGCGGGATCGCCTTGACGAAGACGTAGTCGCGCGGGCGCTTGAAGCGGGCGAGCCCGGTCTCGAGGCAGGCGGCGTCGATCGCTTCGCGGGTCACTTCCGCGGACACCGGCTCGACGAACGCCACGACGCGGCTGCCGAGCCGCTCGTCCGGCATGCCGACCACCGCGACGCTGGCAACACCCGCGCAGCGCGCAAGCGCGCTCTCGACCTCCTCGGGAAAGATGTTCTCGCCGCCCGATATGATCATGTCGTCGACGCGGCCGACGACATAGAGCTCCCCGTCCTGGTCGAACTGGCCGAGATCGCCGGTGCGATACCAGTTTCCTTGGATCGCCTTGGCATCGGCGTCAGGCCGCTTCCAGTAGCCGGTGAATGCCTCCGGGCTCGCCATGCTGGCGACGATTTCGCCCGGTTCGCCGGCCGGCAGATCGGTGTCGATCGCGTCGCGGTCCGTCGGATCGACCACGCGGACCACCTGGTTGAGGCCGGCGCGGCCTGCACAGCCAGGCTTCTCGCGCAGGTGATCGCAGATCGTGAAGGTGTAGATCTCGCTCGACCCGTAGTGATTGATGAAAACGTCGGGTTTGAAGGCGTCGAGGCAATGCTCGCCCAGCACCGGCGTCATCGCCATCCCGGCATAGCCGACGCGCGACAGCGAGCGAAGGTCGTGCCGCGCGAACGCAGGATCACGCACGATGTCGTGGAACATGGTCGGCACCAGGAAGAGGCTCGACACGCGCTCAGCCTCGACCGCACGCAGCACGCCCACGGGTGAGTAATCCGGCATGCACACGAGCTTGCCGCCGACCAGCGCAGTGGCGAGCATCTTGCGCACCCCCATGGTGTGGAACATGGGCATGACACACAGCGAGGACTCGCCCATGCGATAGAGGTGGTGCGCGACCTGGCTCACGCCGGCCGCGAGCTCGGCGCGATGCGAGCGCGGCACCCCCTTGGGGCGGCCGGTGGTACCGGACGTGTACAGCATGAGGCACATTGCACCATCGTCGGGCGCGGCGGGGCCGGCAAGCGGCATCCCGTCCAACAGCTTCACGAACGAGATTCCCTCGCCCTTGCCGTCGGCGACGACGATCTGGCGGCGCGGATCGATGCCGAGCCGCGCGGCGGCTTCCGCCGGCGAGGCTCCGGCCGCGCCGTCATAGGCGACCGACGTCGCCTCACAGTCTTTCAGGCAATATGCGATCTCGTCGAGCGAGCCGCGCCAGCTGATCGGCGTGAAGATCAGGCCGAGCATGTGACTTGCCCAGTAGAGCGTCGCCATCTCGTAGCGGTTGCGCATGACAACCGCGAAATGGTCACCTGCCTTCAGCCCCGTGCGGGCGAGCGCGCCGGCGGCAGCGCGGATCTCGGCGTCCCACTGCGCGTAGGTGCGGCGGCGATCTCCGTCGACCACCGCCACGACATCCGGCTGACGTTTGACCGAGATCGCGAATGCCGCGCCGAGATCCATCATTCTCCTCGGTGAATTTTTTCGGCCGCGTCCATGATCGCGGCGACGATGCCAGCATAGCCGGTGCAGCGACAGATGTGCCCCGACAGCATGTCGCGCACCTCGGCCTCGCTCGGCTGCGGATTCTTCCGCAGGAAATGCGTTGCCGACGCAAGGATGCCGGGCGTGCAGAAGCCGCATTGCAAAGCATGGTGTGCGGAGAACGCCTGCTGCAGCACGTTGAGGGTACCGGGACCGGCAAGACCTTCGACAGTCGTGACGTTCGCGCCTTCCATCTGCACCGCGTAGCGTGTGCAGCTCCGCATCGCCTTGCCGTCGATCAGCACCGTGCAGGCGCCGCACACGCCGTGCTCACACCCGACGTGCACGCCGAATGCCTGCAGCTCGTGGCGCAGGAAATCGGTCAGCAGCATGCGCGGTTCGGCAAAGCCCGAGCGCGGCTTGCCATTCACCGTCAGGCTCACGCGCTGCTTCTGGTCGGGGGCGACGCGCACGTTCATGCGGCGCCTCCCCGTTTGCGGCGCGCATCCGCGACGGCGCGCAGCACCACGCGTTCGGTCAGAACACGGGCGAGCGCACGCCGGTAATCGGCGGAGGCAGCATGATCCTCCATCGGCTCGATGGACGTCCACATATAATGTGCGAGCTCTGCGGCGGTTGCCGCATCGGCTGGACGGCCCGCGAAAACCACGGTGTCGGCCGCGACCGGCCGATCCGCTACGCCGCCGAGGCCGAGCGAGAGGCGCGCGATCCGGCCGCCCTCGTCGAGGCAGATTTCACATGCTGCCGCCGCGATGGCGAAATCGCCGTGCCGCTGCGCGATCTCCTCGAATCCATGGCCGGTATCCGCCGGCGTGCGCGGCCACTCGATGGCAACCAGAAGCTCGTCCGCCTCCCGCACGGTGGTAAGCGCACCGGTGAAAAACGAACGTGCCGGCACGCGGCGTTCGCGACGGGCACGCCGCAGCACGATCGCCGCATCGCTCACCACGGCGCAGAGCGGGATCTCGGCGCTCGGATCCGCATGGGCGATTGATCCGCCGAGCGTGCCCGAATTGCGCGTCTGGAAATGGCCGACCCACGGCAGCGCCAAGGCCAGCAGGGGAAGCTCCCGGCGAACAACCGCGGAGTCGAGCGCATCGGCCTGCACTACGGTCGCCCCTGTTATGACGCGATCGCCTCCAATTTTGATAGAACCGAGTCCGCCGAGGCGCGAGACGTCGATCACCCGCTTCGGCCGCACCATACGCAAGTTGAGCATGGGCCCGAGCGACATGCCGCCCGCCAGCACCGCCGCCTCCTCGCGCCGTTCGGCGAGGAGATCGAGCGCCTCGGCGACCGTATCGGGCCGGCAATATTCGAAGGCGACCGGCTTCATGACGGTTTCCGGAAAACGGCGAGCAACATGGCGAGCCAGCGCGGCACGGCGGGCCCGCCGCGCGGCGCGACACGTCGCTCCAGCGAGGCGAAGAACTCGGCGATCAGCACGCGCGTCACTGTGCCGAGCAACCGCTGCCCGACGGCCGCCAACTTGCCGCCGACGTCGGCGCGGTACGAATAGGTCAGCTGCGTGCCGGCGCCCGCAGGCGCGAGCATAACCAAGCCCTCGCCGCCGCCAAACCCGAGCGCGCCCGTGGCGTTACCGACGAGGCGCACGGAGCGCGGCTCGTTCTTGTCCTTGAGCGCGATCTCCGCCGCGTATATGCCGCGGATGCCGGCAACGCCGATGGTCACCTCGGCGAGGTAGCGGTCGGGACCGTTCTGCCGCAGCCCACGGCAGCCTGGCACGATCGTGGCAAGCTCGGCCGGATCGGTCAGGCGGTGCCAGACTTCGGCGGGCGGCGCCGAGATCGTCACCGTTCCCTCCCCGCGCAGACCGCCCGGCGGCAAGACCGCTGCCTCGGCCTTCGTTTCCGTATTGGACGCGGGCGCCGTCAGCTTTACGTCGTTCGCAAGGGCCCAGACGCGCTGCAAGGTCAGCGGCAGCGTGATGTCGTCGCGGCCGAGCGCGTCCGCGACGGCGTTGGCGATCGCGGCCGGCGTGAGCATCGAGCTGCCGTCGCCCATGCCCTTGGCGCCGAGCGCATTCATCGGCGACGGCGTTTCCACGTGGCCGATGGTCACCGCCGGCACCTCCATCGAGGTCGGGCAGAGATAGTCGGCGAACGTACCCGCCAGGAAATTGCCGCGTGTGTCGTAGGCGAGCTCCTCCATCAGCGCGGCGCCGAGACCGTGCGCAAAACCGCCGTGCACCTGGCCTTCGACGATCAGCGGATTCATCTGCCGGCCGACATCATGCACCGACACATATTTTTCGATCCGGACCTTACCGGTCGCGCGCTCGATCTCAACCGCGACGAGGTCGACCACGAAGCCATACGTGACGGCGGACGGAACGCGATCCGCGGCGTCCGGCGAGACGAGCGTCGGGGGCGACAGCACGGTGCTTTCGTAGATGCCGGCTGACACGTCGGCCGGCAGGCCGTTCGGGTTCCAATGGGCGCGCGACGCGACGCGGCGCAGCGGCATGCCGCGGTTCGAGCCGTCGGTCACCTTCACATAGCCGTCCACAAGCTCGATCTTGTCGGGCGACGCCTCGAGCACGTCGGCAGCGATCAGCCGAATCGCGTGCGCGACCTTCTCGGCGCTCTGCGCAACGGCGTCGACCACGATGGCGGCAAAGCGGTTGGAATAGTTACCCGACGCGATCGACCAGTTGGACGTGAGCGTATCGATTTCGCTCACCACGTCGACATCCTCGGGCTTCAGCCCGAGGATGTCCGCGACGATCTGCGCCGCGACGGTCGCGTGCCCTTGCCCGTTCGGCGTCGAGTCGAGCCGCACCGTGACGCCGCCGGACGGATCGATCGACACCACGGCGCTCGCATTGGCGCCGGACTTTGGATCGGTCTTGCCGCGCTCCTCGGCGGTCTGCGCGAGCGAAACGTACGCCATGTTGGAGCCGGAGGGCTCGATGCCGGCCGCAAAGCCGATGCCAAAGAACCTGCCGGCCCGGCGCGCTTCCTCACGCTTCTGCCGGAGCACCTCATAGCCCGAGAGGCGCAGCAGCTCGTCCAGCGCTTGCCCATAGTCGCCCGCATCGAGGATCGAGCCGGCAGGACATTTGTACGGAAACGCGTCCTTCGGCACGAAATTGCGCCGCCGCAGCGCGGCCGGATCGATCCCGAGCCGGCGCGCCGCGACGTCCATCACGCGCTCGAGCGCAAAGTAGAACTGCGGGCCGCCATAGCCGCGGTTGAGGCCGATCGGCGTCTGGTTGGTGAGGACGAGCGTGTTCTCGACCGCGATGTTCTTCACCGCGTAAGGGCCATTGCAGGCCGCATGCATGCGATAGACCGAGGCAGGTTCGGGTGGGCGCAGATAGGCGCCCATGTTGGCGAACGTCTCGAAGCGCAGACCGGTCAGTTCGCCGTCTCTCTTGAACGCAGCCGCGACCGTACCCTTGCGGTCGCCCGCCGCGGACGCGGCCGTGAGATGCTCGGCACGATCCTCGATCCATTTGACCGGGCAGCCCAGCTCGCGGGCGACCGCGGCCAGCAGCACGATATAGGAGAGCACGGCCTGCTTGATGCCAAAACTGCCGCCGCTGTAGGGCGGCGTGATCAGGCGGAGGCGATTGCCCGCGATCTTGAGCGCCCCGGCCATCAGCGGCTGGAGCACGAACGGACCCTGGAAATTCGACCACACCGTGAAGCGGTCGGGCGCCTGCTCGAACTGGGCGACGACGCCGAAGGTTTCCATCGGCGTTGAGGCGTAGCGCGGATACGTGTAGGCGAGCTCGACCACCTGGTCGGCCTCGGCGAACGCGCGCTCCGGATCGCCATAACGGAAGCTGCGCCGGTTGATCGCGTTCGATCCCGCCTTGTCGTGCAGCAGCGGCGCATCCGGCGCGAGCGCGGCCGCAATGCTCGCCGCCGCCGGCAGCGGCGCGTAGTCGACGTCGATCAGCTCGCAGGCGTCTTCGGCGAGGTAGCGCGTTTCCGCTACGACGACCGCGACCGGCTCGCCGACATAGCGCACCCGGTCGATCGCAAAGGGAAAGTATGGCACCGGCGCGCGCACCACGCTCGGGATCGGGCCGACCGTACGTGTGAGCTGCGCCCCGACAACCACCCCGACGACGCCGGGCAGCGCCAGCGCGCGCGACGCATCGATACTGGTGATGCGCGCATGCGGATGCGGCGAGCGCAGGATCGCGGCGTGCTTGAGACCGGGGACCGGCGCGAGGTCGTCGATGAAGCGCGCATTGCCAGACAGGAGCGCCTGGTCCTCCTTGCGCGGCAGCGCGCGGCCGACCCAAGGTTGATTGGACAGCTGATCCGATGAAACTGACGGCGGCGGCATCCTGGGCGCGTTTCTCAAGCTATCGGCCGGAGGCTGCCACCGCACCGGCACATAAGCAACCCGCGAACCGCGCAAAACTTCTTCGGCGCGAGGCGTTTCACAGTTAGGATAGGCGACCACCGGCCGGATTTCATGTCGCGAGAACGCCTCATCATCAGGACGGCAACCGAGGCGGACGCTGCCGCCCTCAGCGCAATCATCCGGCGCGCGCTACGCGAGGTGAACGCAAGCGACTACGAGCCCGCGATCATCGAGGCGGTCGCGGCGAATTTCTCTTGCGAACAACTCCTTGAAGCGATCAGGAGGCGCCCGGTCTTCGTCGCGGCGATCGACGGCGAGATCGTCGGCACCGGCAGCCTCGAAGGACGCACGGTCCGCAGCATGTTCGTGCGCCCGGACCACGCGTGTCGCGGGATCGGCACAGCGCTGATGCGCAGGATCGAGGCGCTGGCGGTCGCTCAGGGAACCGAGGGGCTCGTCCTCCAATCCTCCATCACGGCCGAGGAATTCTACCGGCGACATGGCTTCGAAGCGGTCCGTGATCACATCCATGGCCGCGAACGAACAATCATCATGGAAAAGAAATTGCGGAGCTCGCATGCCGACAGCGCGGGACCGCTGCGGCGCGCATTCAGTCAACCTTGACGCCAGCCTGGCGAACGACCTTGCCCCATTTTTCAATTTCGGCCGCGATGAACTTGCCGAAGTCGGCCGGCGTGCCGGGGGCCGTGAGCCCGCCCAGGCCAGCGAGGCGCGCCTTGACCTTATCGTCGGCGAGCACCGCGTTGATCGTTCTGTTGAGCCGATCGATGTCGGCGGGCGGCATCTTGGCGGGCGCGCAAAAGCCCTGCCAACCAGCCGCCTCGTAGCCGGGCACGAATTGGCCGATCGTCGGGACACCCGGCAGCAGGTTCTCCTGCGGCGTCGCCGTAGTGACCGCCAGCGCGCGGAGCTGGCCGGACTTGATGTAGGAGAGCGAGGACACGACGGCGTCGATCATGACCTGGACCCGGCCGGCGACCAGATCCGTGATGGCAGGCGCGGCACCGCGATAATGCACCGGAACCATGTCGATCCCGGTCAGCATCTTGAAATATTCGGCATAGAGATGCTGGGCGCTGCCGGCGCCGACCGTCGCGAAGTTGAGCTGGCCCGGATTGGCCTTGGCGTAAGCGATGAATTCCGGGACGGTCTTGACCGGAAGGTCGTGGTTGACCTCCATCACGAACGGCGTGCGCGCCACGCTCGCGACGGGCGCAAGATCCCGCATGACGTCGAAATTGAGCTTGCCGGCGTTGAGCGTCGCGTTAATGGCGATCGCGGTGGACGCGTAAAGTAATGTGTAGCCGTCCGGTGCCGCCCGCACCACGAACTCGGTCGCAATATTGCCGCCAGCCCCCGCGCGATTGTCGATGACGAAGCTCTGGCCGAGCCGCTCCGCCAGCCATTGGCCGAGAAGTCGCGCGTTGATGTCGGACGCCGAGCCGGGCGAGAAGCCGACGACGAGATGCACTGGCCGTGACGGATACGTGTCGGCGCGAGCGACACGAGCCGCGACAGGAAGCGCGGCGGCTCCGGCGGCCAGATGGAGAAAGCGGCGGCGTGGAATGCTCATGATGTCTCTCCATCGGCCTTGATGATCGATCGAGCTCACAGCGTCATCGAGCCGCCGCCGTCGACGTACCAGGCGGTGCCGACCACATAGCTCGATCGCTCGGAGGCCATGAAGGCGACGACCGCGGCGACCTCGTCGGGGCGGCCCATCCGACCCACAGGAAGGCGGGAAATGCGCTGCCGGCGCACATCCGCCTCGGTCTGGCCGGTCACGTTGGCCCATTCGCGCATCGTATCGTCCTGACGCTCGGTCGCGATGATGTACGGCACCACCGCATTGATCAGGATGTGGTCCTTGGCGAGCTCGACGGCGAGCGCCTTGGTCAGGTTGAGCATGGCGGAATTGTTGAGGGCCGCCGGCACGACCTGAAAATGCGGCTGCCGGCCGGCGAGCCCGGAAATGTTGATGATGCGGCCCCATTTGCGATTGCGCATGTGGGGAACGACGTGGCGGATGCAGCGCGCCGCCGGGTTGAATTTCTCCTCGAGGAGATCGCCCACATGCGCATCGTCCATCTTGAAGAAATCTTGGGGAATGACGGTCGCGGCCGAGTTCACCAGAATGTCGATACGGCCGTAGCGTTCGACCACCTGTGCGGTCATCGCCGCAATTGCCGCATCATTGGCGAGGTCGGTCGGAATGCCGAGGACACGGTCGGCGTGGGATTTGCCGAGCTCGCGCACGGCAGCGGCGTTGGCGTCGGCTTTCTTGCTGACGAGCACGACGGCCGCACCCTCGGCTAACAGCTCCGTCGCGCACGCCTTGCCGATGCCGCGGCTTCCACCGGTGACAACCGCCACACGTCCCTTGAGCCCGAGATCCACGCCACCCTCCCGATCGGAAAGGCAGCCGTGTTTCGACGGACGGCGCCAGTCCCTTTTGCCAAGTTCTGACTCACCTGCCGGGTCAAGCGCAATGAAAACGACTTCGGGAAGATTCGCGGCCTGCGCGGACTGCGCGAGCAGGCTTGGCCTCGCCGACCATGCTTTCGCAATCCGAAAAAGAGGGCGGGCCGGTGCTCGACCCGCGGCAAGGCTAAAGATCGAAGCCCTGATTGAGCGCCGGCATGACGACCTGCGTTTTGCCAAGATGCGATGCGAACGCCTGCATGACCCCCTCCTCGCCGTGGGTCAGGAATGTGCGCGTCGCACCCGTGTGCCCATGCCATTTCAACAGCGCGGCCTGGTCGGCGTGCGCCGAGAAGCCGTTGATCGTGTGGATCTTGGCCTTGACCGCAACTTGGTCCCCGAGAATGTGCACCGGGTTCTGGCCGTCGATGATCTGCCGCGCCAACGTTCCCTTGGCCGCGAAGCCGACGAAAATCACCGTGCACGTCGCGCGCGACAGATTGTGTCGGAGATGGTGCCGTACACGCCCGCCCGTCGCCATGCCGGAGCCGGCCATGATGACCGCCCCGCGGACATTGTTCAGCGCCACCGACTCCGCCCTCTCCCGGGTGAGGTGCAGCTCAGGCAGCACAAGCGGGTCGCGTCCTTCGCGAAAAAGCCGGCCGGCCTCTGGCCGCAGGTTCTCGAGGTGACGCGCAAAGACCTCGGTCGCCGAAATCGCCATAGGCGAATCGAGGAAGACCTGCATCGACGGCTTCAGTCGGGTTTCTTCAATTCCCCGGTTGAGCAGGAAGAGGAGCTCCTGGGCACGCTCAAGCGCGAAGGTCGGGATAATGACGTTGCCGCCATATGCCAGCGTCCCTGCAATCGCGCTGTACAGTTCCTCGATCGACGCATCCATCGACTTGTGAAGTCGGTCGCCGTATGTCGTCTCGATCACGACCACATCCGCGTGCGGTGGCGGTGGCGGCGGCAGAAGCAACGGGTCGGCGCCACTGCCGAGATCGCCTGAGAGCAACAGCCGCACCGTGCGGCTACCTTCCGTCAGCTCAAGGAGGATACTGGACGAGCCGAGAATATGCCCGGCGTCGACAAAGGTCGCGCGGATGCCTTGGGCAAGCTCAACCGGCTCGCCATAGCGGGCACTGCGCTTGAACGCTTCTGCCGTCTTCAACGCGTCAGGCGGCGCAAACAGAGGCTCCGCCTCCTCGTGATCCATGCCGTGTCGCGGCGGCCGATGCGAACTCGAATGCGCTTCACCCTGCAGGTGAGCGGCGTCAAGCATGACCAATTGGGCGAGCTCCCGCGTGGCATCGGTCGCGATGATCTCGCCGCGAAACCCGCGTTTGGTCAGAAGGGGCAGCCGCCCGCAATGATCGAGATGGGCATGCGTCAGCAGCACGACATCGATGCTGGCGGGATCGAAACCGAAGTCGCCGGCGTTTTCCTCGGCGAGCTCGCGGCTGCCTTGATAGAGCCCGCAATCGATCAAAACGCGCCGGCCCGCGCATTCGACGAGATGACATGACCCGGTAACGTCGCGATCAGCCCCATGAAACGAGAGTCTCAAATTACTTCTCCTGTATAAGCTGACGACCGGTAACGACGAAGGCGATCAACGCTTCACGTCGAGCGGAGCACCGCATGCGTCGTACCAATCCAGAATGCTGGTCCAAATCTCATTCGCGGTTTCGGCGAACCAAAAGAGGTCACGATCCTCGGGGTCGATAACGCCCTCGTCGGCGAGAAACTCGACGTCGAAGGCGCGGCGCCAATACGCTTCACCCACCAGCACGATCGGAACCGGTTTGATCTTGCGCGTCTGCACCAGGGTCAAGACTTCGAACAGCTCATCCATCGTGCCAAACCCGCCCGGGAAGGCAACCAGCGCCTTCGCGCGCAGCAGGAAATGCATCTTACGCAGAGCAAAGTAGTGAAATCGAAAACACAGCTCCGGTGTAATGTAAGGATTGGGATATTGCTCGTGCGGCAGATTGATATTCAGACCGACGGACTTTGCGCCGACGTCGAAGGCGCCACGGTTGGCGGCCTCCATCATCCCGGGGCCTCCGCCGGTCACGATCACCATCTTTGATCGGGACCCAGCGTTATTACGGCTGCTGCCGACCAGGCGCCCGAACTCGCGCGCGATCTCATAATAGCGGCTCTTGGCTGCAATCCGCTCCGCCACCGCAAGCTTTCGGGTCCGGACAGCATCGTGGGGCTCGGCTTCAAGGGTTTGGCGCAGCACCTCGACGTTTCGTCGTGCTACCGCGGGCTCCACGATCCGGGTGCTGCCATACACCACCACGGTATCGCGAACGGCATGCTCGTGAAGCAGCGTCTCCGGCTTGAGATACTCGAGCTGGAGGCGCACGCCCCGCGCCTCGTCCCGCTCGAGGAAAACCCGGTCCTGCTCCGCCAGGGCATAGCTCGGGCTCGCGAGAATTGCGCTTATTCTCGCCGGCGCATCCGGGTCCTCGTCCGGCGGCTTCGGTTGGTGCCCGGGCAGCGGCTGATGTCGTTTGTGGGGATGCGGCGGCCGAGGAATCGCAATCTTCCCGGATGAGGGCATGAGGTCTTTGGCCATTGCGGGTTAAATCTCGTCCGGTGGTGCTATTGTCAGGCCGGAATGACTACCCGCCAAATCGATCTCGATCAATGTGGTCCTTTTACCACCACCAACCACACGGCGCATGCGCAACGCGCAGCAGGCACGCCCCCAATTCGTCACGGTGGCGTGCACAGAATGATGAATGTTGCCGGCGGTGGGGAAACGATGATTGCGGCTAAATCCTTCCGATTCTTCCTGCGCTACGCCGCCGACGACCCGCTGCGTTTCGCCGGCATGGTCCGCCGCCGTGCCGTCGAGCATTTCGCCAAGCCACCCACCGGCCATGCGATCGCGCACTTCGGCGACGTCGACTATGGCATCGACCTGTCGGTCCATCGCATGATGGCGAAGTACTTCTTCCAGACCCACGAGATGTTTCTCGAACGCATATTCGACCGCTACCTGCGGCCGGACGACGTCTTCATCGATGTCGGCGCCAATTGCGGATACTGGTCGGCCTATGCGCTCGCGCGCGTCGGCCGTCACGGCGAGGTGCATGCATTCGAGCCAGTGCCGCATTACTTCGCGTTCGTTCAGCGCCTCGAGGAACTCAATCCGCGCTTTCGCGTCTTCGCCAACAACGTCGCCTGCGGCGCCGCGCCGGGCCATGCGCCAATGACCATCGTACCGCCCCGCGCCGACAATTTCGACAATTACAATACCAATATCGGATCGAGCTCGCTGCGGCCCGGCTTTCTCGATCACAGCGCAGGGCTCATCGAGACGATCGACGTCGAAGTAACGACCCTCGACCGTTACGTGAGCGAGCGCGCGATCGATCCGGAACGCATCGGCCTGATCAAGATCGACGTGGAAGGCTTCGAGGCCGCCGTATTCGATGGCATGGCCGCACTTCTGGCAAAGCGCGGGCGCAAGGTGCCGATCCTGTGCGAGATCCTCACCGACGTCGAGCGCAGCGATCCGCTCGACGGGCGCCGGATCATCGATCGTCTTGAGCTCTCTGGTTACCGTTGTCTCGACGCCACCGATCTCAAGCCGGTCCGCCGCCACGCGCTCGGCTTCGAGGAAAATATCCTGTGTGTCTAAAGGCGCACGCTCACGCCCACAAACCGTCACGTTGGCTTGCGCAGGATGACGACGAAACCCAACAGCGAGCCTATCGACCATATGATGATTGCGCTCAAATTGGTGAACCTCTTTGTGCGGCGATGTGCCGCCACGACCGATCGCGATGTTCTCGGCATCGCGGGCGCCGCATGAGTCACGTCAGCCATCAAAACATCGATCGCCCGGCCAGCCCCAACGCGTGGATGCGCCGCATGTTCGCCACCAATTCGCGCCTGCAGGACTACTCGCTCTCCGACGTCGTCAACCTGGTCAAGGCCGCGTCGCTTGCCGAGAAGGTCAATGCGTCGCTCGACGAGCTGCAGTTCCGCGGCGTCATCGCGCGGCACCGCACACCGGATTATCGCTATGCCAAATACTTCAAGAAGCGCACTTGGCTGCGCGCGAAGACGATGCGTGCCCTCGAGAGCGAACTCGACAAGGCGCCACCGAGCGTCGTGCTCGATCTCGGCTGCGGGCCCGGCTACTTCCTGTACGTCTGCAAATATCTCGGTCACACGGTGCACGGCATCGATCTGCCGGGCGATCCGTTCTTCGACGACATGCTGCGCTTCTTCGGCATTGCGCGCACCGACCTCGAAATCCGTCCCTATCGGACGCTGCCGCGGCTCGGCACACGGTTCGATCTGATCGCCGCGCATCAGATCTGCTTCAACGGCCACGCGTCGAGCGATCTGTGGGGCGTGAACGAGTGGGCATTCTTGCTCGCGGATCTGCGCGAAAACCACCTCGCACGGGGCGGGACGATCGCGCTCGAATTCAATCCGGAGCCGTCGAGCGTCTTTTATGGCGACGAGCTACGGTGCTGGTTCGCGGCGCAGGGCGCACAGATTTTTCGCGGCCGCGTCATTCTGCGCGACGTCGCAGCCATACGTTCCTGAACGCGTCCATTGCGCCGGTGCCGGCGGTAACGAATTGCTCAGCGATGTCGATCGACTGTCCGGTGTCGTACGTGTCCCCATGATAATGACACGCTTCGGTCTCGCTTCGGGCCGAAGCGCGCGGCTATGGTCCGCAGCGGCCAGAACGCTTGCGCGGTATCGGATTCGGACCACGGAATCATGTACGGCGAATTGCTGAAGTATTTCGATCTTCCCATCCTCCACGCCATCAACGGACTGTGCGGCAACAGCTGGATCCTCGATCGGCTGGTGAGTCACCTTGCGCTCAATTTCAAATGGGCGGTCCCGCTCTGCGTCTGGTGGGTGCTGTGGTTCCGGCCGTCGCCGAACCAACTGGAACGGCGGCGCGTCCTGGTCCTCATCATTGCGGCGGTGCTGCTGTCGCTCGTGGTGAACCGGGCGATCTCGGTCGCCATGCCGTATCGCCTGCGCCCGATGGAGACGCCGAACATCGGCTATCGGATGCCGCTGTTCGAGTCGGGTTTCAGCTATTCGGACTTCGAGGCATGGAGCAGCTTCCCAAGCGACCAGACGACGTATTTCTTCGCCTTTGCGGCCGGCTTCTGGCTGCTGTCGACGCGGCTCGGCATCGCGATGGCCGTCTACAGCACGCTCATCGCGCTGTCGCGCGTCTACCTCGGTACGCATTTTCCGAGCGACGTCACCATCGGCGCCGCGCTCGGCATCGTCGTCCAGCTGGCGCTCAATCGCGGCCGGGCGCGCCGCGCCGCCACCCCGCTGCTCATGTTTGAGAAGCACAAGCCCGCCTACTTCAACGGCCTCATGTTCTTCATCCTGCTCGAGATGGGGACCGGCTTCATGAACGTGCGCGACATCGGCCGGTCGATCCTCCACCTGATGCACGGGGCGACTTAGGTCGATACCGGATCAGGTTCCGCTGCCCGAGAGGAATTCGCGTCTGACCGTGCGCATGATGATGCGCAGATCGAGCCACAGCGACCATTTCTCGATATATTCGAGATCGCAGCTGATGCGGCCGATGGCGGATTGCGCCTCCGCCGTGCTGCCGCGATAGCCGCTCACCTGCGCGAGCCCGGTCACCCCGGGCCGCACCACGTGCCGCACGAAATAATACGGTACCAAGTGCTCGTAAGGAATGCTCGCCGCCAGCATGCCGGGCACATGCGGACGCGGGCCGACCAGCGACATATCGCCCCTGATGACATTGAGGAGCTGCGGCAGCTCGTCGAGGCTCGTGCTGCGCAACAGGCGGCCGACCGCCGTTATACGCGGATCCGCATCGGTCGTCTGGCGCACGCCGCTACGATCCGCGAGATGCGCGTACATGGTGCGGAACTTGTAGATGCGGAAGCGATGATTTCGGTAGCCATAGCGGTACTGGGTGAACAGCACGGGTCCGTGCGACGTCGCCTTGATCGCGATCGCGATCGCGGCGAAAAGCGGCGAGAAGAACATCAGGGCCGCGCCCGCCAGACCCACGTCCAGCATTCGCTTGGCGCGCGAGCGCCCCGGCTCCTTGCCGAGCAGCGCATCGCGCGTGCCATGCCGGGCGCATGCTATTGAAGAGCGAGGATCGAACCGAACCGGTTGGAGAAAAATCGGCGCCAGCTCGCGCCATGCCATCGGGGCATCCTCGTGCGCGGATAACGCGGATAACGCCATTTCCTGATTCCTTTACGTTCAGATCGGCAGTTCTTGTCGCCGGTTGTTTGAGCGTGCCGCGAGGCATCGCATCCTCGCCGCTTCCTCGATTGCGCGAAGCTCGAGGTGGCCGCGAGCCCGCGACTCGTTCGCGTGATCCCCGCGCATTGATCTTGCCGAGCACCCAACGAACACGCCGCTGCACCGCGGCGTGTCTTTGCCAACACTTTTCTGCGTATTTTTGAAATTTGTGCGGCAGACCAAACCGCAGTTGCTGAAAATATCGGCGGCTTCCGCACGAGTTCCAACCGCAGCATGACGAACCGGAAGAAATCATTTACGCGAACAACGGCGTCTCTACGATTTCACCTTGGTCGCTCTTGTTCGATGGACGAGGAGCAAGTCTGCCATGCAGCCGCGGCAACGCATCATGTCAACGGAGTGGCAGGCATTCGCAAACTACAATTGATTCTCGGCCGATTGACCGGATACTTGATGGCGGTACCATAATGAACTCCACGACGATGACGAGAGAGGATACGAAGATCGAGAGACGCGCGCCCAGCGCGCCACACTTTTCGCGAGCGAGCAATAGCGAAAAGCTGATCGCGCGCGACGGTCGCGAAGCGCCGCGCGTAACCGCACAGGGCCGCCGACTGCGCATGTTGCTCATCCTCGGCAATATCGTCGTATGGGCTCTGATCATTCTTGCCGTTCGTGTGGTCTTCCTTTGAGAATGCCGGTTCCCGGAGGTACGTTGTTGCATCGATCTACACGCGACGGATCGTGCTACCGACGCAACGCACACAAACGGACATAGCTAATTGACGAATGAAGATAATGTTCCGACGCTGCGAAAAAATCATCTGGTTGCTGACCTGCTCCACCTATGACAAGGTCGTCGCTCTGTCAGGCCTATTCACTGCAGGGATGACGCGTAGGACTAGGTCATGGGGCATCGTTTTTGGGGTTTGGCCTGCGCGGGTCTCGCGCTCACGCTGGCGGGATGCAACACCGATTCACTCGAGCTCGGCACACCCGTCGTTGCGGCCCACGCCGAAGCGGCGGCGCCGGCGCGCCGGCCGGCCGGCCCTTATGTGCTCGGCCTCAATGACATGGTCCGGGTAAGAGTCTACAACGAGCCTGACCTCTCCGGCGAGTACGTCGTCGACAGCGCCGGCTACATGTCGATTCCGCTTGCCGGTCGCGTGCGCGCGGCGGGGCTCACGCCGGATCAGCTTCAGCACGCGATCATGAGCCGGCTGAGCAACGGCCTGATCAAAGAGCCGCACGTCACCGTGGAGGTCTCCACCTATACGCCCATCTACATTCAGGGCGAGGTCAAGCGCGCTGGCGAGTTCGCTTATCGGCCGGGCCTGACGGTGATGGACGTGGTCGCGGAGGCCGGTGGATTCACATATCGGGCGAACGAGCACAAAGTGTACATCCAACCAAAGGGCGGACGTGCGGAGCAGCTTTATCCGCTCGACGCTTCGGTTTCGGTACATCCAGGCGACAATATACGGATTACCGAAAGGTATTTCTGACTGCGCCTCGATCGCCGCGCGACATTTAATCGACAATTGGTAATCGAACGGCAATCCCTGCGCGACGCCATCATAAGAAAGGCGCTTTGCGGTGCGGTAGTTCGTATCGCGGTGCAGGAACACGATCGCGTGCCGCACGTTGGGAGCGCAAGGTGGAAAGCGATTATCTCTCGACGACGAGCCCTTCGATACAGGAAGGGACGTTTGCGGCAGCGTGAGCCCGAAGTCGGGTGCGCATTCGGGTGACGAGCGGACGGGTGAGTGGTGCATTGCAGACCGAAGCGTTGGCGTTCGTGTGTCGCTTCGCGCACTGACACGCGGGGACGGTGGTGCAGTGCCGCTGCGGTCAGCGTGCTTGCGTTCGCGGCTGCTTCGCCGGCGGACGCTCAGATCGTGCCGCCGGTCGCCGCGCCGGTCGCGCCACCGTGGAATGCGCAGCAGATGTTCGAGCCGTCGCCTCTCCCCGATCTAAGGAGCCCGGACCAACGTCCATCGATTGCGCCGGAGGATCTGCCCGTGACCCAGCGCGTTCAGCCCGGCTATGAGCCCCCCGGAATTCGGGCGGGATCGTGGATGATCAGTCCGTCGATCACGACGGGCACGCTGTTCGACAGCAACGTGTTCTCGACCAGCACCGGCGCGCAATCCGACATCGCCGCGACGATCCAGCCTTCGGTGCGCGCACACACGCTGTGGGAACGCAACGGCGTCGACCTGCAGTTCCAGTCGCAATCGTACCTCTATCTCAACCATCCCGGTCTCGACCAGACCGACGTCGGCGTGCGTGGCACCGGCTGGATCGACGTCTCGCATGATGCGCAGATCCTCACCAGCTATCAGGCGCAGCACCTGCACGAAGGCGTCGGCACGCTGAGCTCGCCCGCCGGCGCCGTAGCGCCCACGCCTTACGACCTGCTCTCAAGCGACGTCACTTATCGCCAGGAGTTCAATCGCCTCTCCGCCTCGATCGGCACGCGGGTCGACTCCTATAGCTTCGGCACGACGCAGGCGCAGAACGGCTCGCTGATCGACCAAAGCAACCGCGATGGTCAGATCTACAAAGTGCACAGCCGCGTCGACTACACGCTGTCGCCCAAGTTCGACCTGTTCACCTCGGCAGAGGGCAATCACCGGGAGCTGCGCGGCACGCCCGAGAATCCCCTCGACTCGAGCGGCTACCGCCTGCTCAGCGGCACCGACATCGAGCTGACCCACCTCATCACCGGCGAGTTCGCCGCCGGCTATGCGAGCCAGCGTTTCGCCGACGTGACGGTCGGCACCGTCGCGGGTCCAACCTATCGGGCGCTGCTGCGATGGAGCCCGACCCGGCTGTTCGACTTGCACTTCAAGGCCGAGCGCGTGGTCACCGAATCCGCCGAGACGACCTCGTCCGGCGTGCGCGCGGACGGGGTGGAGCTCGGCGCAGATTACGAGCTGCGCCGCAACCTCATCTTCTCGCTCACGGGTGCCTACGAATTGGAGAAGTTCTTCGCGCAGACCCGCACCGACCGCGTCACCAGCGAGGGCGCGCGCCTGAAGTACCTGCTCAGTCAGTACAACTACATGTCGCTCGAGTACCGCTTCATCCAGCGCGACAGCGACATCCCGACCAACAGCTTCGACAAGCATCAGGTCCTGTTCAATGTTACGTCGCAATTCTGACGATCAATACAATCAGCTCCCGGTGCCCGTCGAGGACGTGAGTGCCGCCGCGCCGCAGCGCCACGTCGCCGACCTGCGCGAGCTCGTCCGCATCCTGCGGCGGCGTTGGCCGACGGTGCTCGCCTTCCCGCTCGTGCTCGTCGTCCTGGCCGGCGTCTTCGTCATGATCGTCACGCCGTTGTACACCGCGACGTCGACCGTTTTCATCGACCCGCACCGCGCCACCGCCGCCGAGACCAACAACCAGGCGCCACCCTCGAACGCCGTCACCGACGACGCGACCATCGAGAGCCAGGTTCTGCTCATTCAGTCGATCGCGATCCTCCAGCGCGTGGTCGATCGCCTCCAGCTGATCCACGATCCCGAGTTCATCCCCAAGCCTGGCCTGCTCGATCCGATCAAGGCGCTGTTCGCGACCCATGTGCCCGGGGATGGCGTGAGTCCCGAGCAGATCGCGCGCGACAATGCCGTCGATTTCCTCAAGAAACGTCTCAAGGTGACGCGGCAGGGCACGACGTTCCTGATCGACATCAACGTCAGCTCCGAGAAGCCGAGGAAAGCCGCGACGATCGCCAATGCGATCGCGGACGCTTACTTCATGGAGCAGGTCCGCTCCAAATACGACGCCACCAAGATCGCGGCCGATTGGCTCGACAAGCAGATCGCCGATCTCAAATCGCGCGTACTCGCCTCGGACAAGGCGGTCGAGGAATTTCGCGCCGCCAACAACCTCACGGTCTCACAGGGCGTCACGCTCAACGATCAGCAGATCACCGATCTCAACAACAAGCTGGTCGACGCCCGCGCCGAGACCGCGCAGGCGCGCGCCAAGCTCGATCATGTGCAGAAGGTGGCGAAGAGCGGCGGCGACGCGGGTGCGTTCGATGACGCGCTCTCCTCCGACGTCATCGCCCACCTGCGCGCGCAATATGCCGAGGTCGCCAAGAACTACGCGGACCTCTCGAGCCGCTATGGCCCGCGCCACCCGCGGGTCGCCGACGTGCGGGCGCAATTGCAGGACACCCAGCGCCAGATCAACGCGGAGGTGAAGCGCATCCTCGAGGGCACCCGCAATGCCTATGCGGTCGCCAAATCGCGCGAGGAGTCGTTGCAGAAGAGCCTCGACGCGCTGCAGGGCGTCTCCACCGACGCGGGGCCGGCGCAAGTGCGCCTGCGCGAGCTGCAGCGCGAGGCGGAGGCGAACCGCACGATCTACGAGTCCTTCCTCGCCCGCTACAAGGAGACCAGCGCGCGCGAAAGCCTGGAGATGCCCGACTCGCGCGTCGTCACGCGCGCCGGCATCCCGCTCAGCCCATCATTTCCAAAGAAGCTGTTGATCGTCGGCCTTGCCGGCATGCTCGGGCTCGGATTCGGCTGCGTGCTGGCGCTGCTCGTCGACTATCTCGACCGGCGGGTGAAGACGATCGAGCAGGCGGAGGCGATCTGCGGGCTGCCGGCGATCGCCGCGATCCCGCTGATCTCGACCCGCGAGCTCGCCAGGATGGCGAAACAAGGACGCTGGGAGCTCGATCACTACGATCCGCGCACCGTGCGGCTGCTGCCGCCGGCGCTCCAGCCGCCGCTGATGCGCTACGCGATCGAGGAGCCGACATCGACCTTCGCTGAAGCCGTGCGGGCGGTCCGGCTGGCGCTGTTGCGCGCCTCACGGCGCGAGCCCTCACGCGTCGTTATGGTGGCCTCGTCGATCGACGGCGAATGCAAGACGACGCTCGCGGTCAATCTCGCGCTGTCGCTGGCCGTGCTCGGCATCAGGACCATCGTGGTGGAAGGCGACCTGCGCAACCCGCAGCTCACGCGCTCGCTCTGCCCGCGGACCACCGGCGGGCTGTTCGAGGTCGCGCTCGGTCGCCTGCCGCTGCATCAGGCCGTGCTGGTCGAGGATGAGACCGGGCTCGCAGTGCTGCCCTGCCCGCTGCCGCACAATATCACGGGCCTGACCGAATTCGTCTCGGCCGACGGCATGACGGCGATCTTCCGCGAGTTGCGGCGCCATTTCGAGGTCATCGTCGTCGACAGCCCGCCGCTGGCGCCCTTGGTCGATGGCCGCGCGCTCGCCGAGCTGGCCGACCACATCATCTTCGCGATCGGTTGGGACCAGACACCCCAGGATGTCGTCGTGCATGCGCTCGACACGCTCGGGCCCGTTTATGACCGCATCCTCGGCACAGTCCTCACCCGCGTCGACCTGCGGCGGCTGCGCCTTTACGACTACTATCGAAGCTCCGCCTACATCAAGCCTTACGAGTACGGCGAAGAGGCGATGCAGGAGGCGGCGGAGTGACGCTGCACGCGCCGGCACGCCGACGGGACACCTACGAGGGCGCCTGGCGCAAGCCGGCGCGCCCGCCCGCGCGCCTCGCGGGACCGCCGCGGGCAACGCACCGCCCCCAGGCGCTGGCCTCCGGGGTGCCGATCGACCTCGTCGTCATCGGGCTCGCCGTCCTCGCGCTCGTGATCATGAACACGATCCCGACCACGCTGCTGACGTTGTCGAAGATCCATTATGTGTCGTCGGGCGGCAACGTCCTCGAAAAATTCCATCCCGCGACCTACGTCTTAATTCTCGCCTTCTGCGCCGTGCTGCTGCGCGACCGCGGCCCGATCGCGGAGCTCGATCGGATGCTCTCGCAGGCGCCGCTCATGCTGCCCTACGCGTTCACGATCCTCCTGGTGTTCATCCAGTCGGTCGTGCTCGGCCGTCCGGTCACCAGCGCGATCGACACTTTCGTGCTGCCCATCGTCGCCTGCCTCGTCGTCTGGAGCCTGTCGCCCGCGCAGCGGCGACCGCTCGTCCGGGCGCTGCACGCGCTGATGATCGTCAACATCCTGCTTGGCTATTTCGAATATCTCAGCGGCCATCGCATCGTCCCGCTGGCGGTCGGCGATCAGGTCCTCACCGACGAGTGGCGCTCAACCGCCTTGTTCGGGCATCCGCTCCGCGCCGCGGGGCTGGTCGGCGCCTACACGCTTGCGCTGATGCTGCGGCCGAGCCTGTGTCCCGCGCTCGTCGTGCGCGTCCCGCTGATCCTCATGTGCATCGGCTCGCTTTTCGTCTTCGGCGGCCGCACCGCGCTGGTGATGGTCCTGGCCGGTGTCGCGCTGTTAGGCGCCTGGTCCGGGTTGCGCCTGTTGCGCGGCGCGCGCACCCGGCTGCCGGTCGTGCTGGCGGGCATCTGCGTCAGCTTCCTGGTCGCCGCCGTGGCGATCGCGCTCTTCGACGCCGGCTTTCTCGACAAGATGCTGCTGCGGTTCACGTCCGACAACGGCAGCGCCTTTGCACGCATCGAGAGCCTCCACCTCCTGACCTCGATCGGCACGCGCGAGCTCCTCCTTGGCAGCGAGGCGCCGCACATCGACTCGCTGCAGTCACTTTACGGTATCCGCCTCGGCATCGAGGACTTCTGGATTTCTTGCATCGCGCAATACGGGCTCATCGCCACGGCGCTGCTGACGATCGGGCTCGGCTGCTTCTTTGCCGAGGTGCTGCGGCGCGCGCATCGCGCCGCAGCCGCGCTGATGGTCTTTCTCATCATCATCGCGGCAAGTTCGGTGAGCTTCTCGGCCAAGGGCATCATGCTCACCCAGTACGTCCTGATCATCCTGCTGCTGCTCGCGAAGGACCGGGCCGCGGGTCCTCCGAGCCGAGATGCGCGCGCGCTGCGGACCGGCGCGCCTCGCCTCGGACCGAGGTGAACGCCCGGCATGAGCGTCTATGTCGACCATACTCATCTCGGCCGCGCCGTCACCGGACTCGAGCGCATCACGCTGGAGCTGTTCTCCGCCGCCGCACTTGCGCCGCTCGACGTGGCGCCGGTCACGGCGCGCGGCACTGCCGCGATGATCATGACGCAGACGTTCGGGCTCCCCACCCTGCTCGCGCGTGCGCGGTCCGCCCTGATGCTGTGTCCCGGATTTCCGCCGAGCCCGCTGCTGCTGCCGTTCGGCGAGCGCGTCATTCCCTACGTGCACGACCTTTTTCTGCTGACCCGCCGCCACGACCTCAATGCGCGTGCCAAGCTCTATATGGCGGAACCCTTCCGGCTCGCGGTACGGCGCCTCCCGCGCTTTCTGGTGAATTCGGAGGATACCCGGGGCAAGCTCGCCGCACTGTGTCGGCCCGACGCGCAGATCCTGCTTTACCGGCCGCGTGTGCGCAACGTCTTTGGCCTGCGGGCCGACGCGCGTCCGTTGCGGTCGCCGCAGCCGCAGCACCTGCGGTTCGTCGCGCTTGGCACCGTTGAGCCGCGCAAGAACTATCCCGCCGCCGCGGCCCTCGCCCGCGCCCTCGCGGTGCGCCACGATCGTCGCGTCACGCTCGACATCATCGGCCGCCAGGGCTGGGGCGACGACTGGTTGCGCCTCTCCGCATCCCTCGACGTGGTGCTGCACGGCTACCAGACGACCGCGCAGGCGGCGGCGCTGATCGACGCCGCCGATGCCTTCATCTGCACGTCGTACGAGGAAGGGTTGGGACTGCCGCTGCTCGAGGCGCAGTATGCCGGCCTTCCGATCATTGCGCCTGACCAGCCGGTCTTTCGCGAGGTGCTCGGCGCCTCCGGTCTCTACATCGATCCGCGCGATCCAGCGCGTGCGGCGGATGCAGTGGAGCGTTGCTTTGCGCGCGCGGGCTGGCGCCATCGTCACGCCACGCTGGCAACGCAAAATCTCCGGCGATGGAACACGCATGCAGCCGCCGATCGCGATGCCGTGGTCGATGCGATTGACCGCCTCGTGCAGTCGCGTGCGGGCGGCGTGCCGGCGTTGCGCACCGCAACGTCACGGTACGGCGGCGATGCCGGCAGACGCGCGGGCTGAGTTGATTGGCAAGGATGGGAATGACTCGCGGATGTGCGGCACAGATCTGATTTTCGACATTGGCATGCATCTGGGCGAGGATGCGGAGTTCTACCTGCGCAAGGGATTTCGCGTCGTCGCCGTCGAAGCCGACCCGGTCCATTGCGAGACCGTCGCGAGCCGCCTCGCCGATCACGTCAACTGCGGCCGGTTGACCATCGTCAACGCGGCGGTCGCCGATCAGCGGGGGCGCATTTCGTTTTACCGCAATCTCGACAACTCCATCTGGGGAACCGCGGAGCCCGATTGGGTCGAGCGCAACACGCGCTTCGGCACGCGGGTCGAGCGCATCGCGGTCGACGCGTTGCCCATGCAGGACATCATCGCGACGCACGGCATGCCCTATTACATGAAGGTCGACATCGAGGGGCGCGACCTGCTCTGCCTCGAGGCGTTGCGTGCGTTTAACGACCGGCCGAAATATCTGTCCATCGAGGCGAGCAAGACCGATGTCACCGAGGTGCGCGCCGAGCTCGACCTCATGCGCGCACTCGGTTATCGCGATTTCAAGGTCGTCCCCCAGCACGTGGTACCCCGCCAGGTTCCGCCCAACCCGAGCCGCGAAGGCCGCTACATCGACTGGCGCTTCCCCGAAGGGGCGAGCGGCCTGTTCGGCGACGAAGCGCCCGGGGAGTGGCTCGATCGCGATGGCGCCCTACGAGCGTATGACCCGATCTTCCGCGCTTATCGATGGATCGGCGACAGGCCTGTCCTCCCGATCGGACGGTTTCGCGGCCTGCTGCGGCGCCTCGGCGTCGACGCCGGCTGGCACGACACGCACGCGCGCCTCGGCAACGCGCCGGCGTGACGGGGCCGGCGGACCACGAAACGAAAAGTATGGAAAGAAACCGTCAGAGAGAAACATTGTGCCGAGCGCCAAGAAAGGAATGATCTGGTCCGCGGTCAATACCTGGACGAACAACCTTCTGTCGCTCGCGATCGTGACGATCCTGGCGCGCCTCGTAACGCCGAACGAATTCGGCCTGGTCGCGCTCGCGATGATCTACATCTCGTTCGGCCAGGTATTCATTTCGGACACGGTGAGCGAAGCGCTGGTGCAACGCCGCCAGCTCGAGCCGGAACATCTCGACGCCGCCTTCTGGGTCATGGCCTTGCTCGGCATCGCCGCCACGATCGCGGGCATCGCGGTCGCGCCGCTGCTCGGCGCGATATTTTCCGAGACGGCCGTCGTCCCGATCCTGCAGGTGATCTCGCTTCGCTTGCTGTTCGACTCACTGATGACGGTGCCGAACGCTCTGCTGCTGCGCCGGCTTGATTTCAAGAGCTTTGCGACGCGCTCACTCGTCGCCAACGTCGCGGGCGGCGCCGTCGGCGTCGGCTGGGCGCTGGCCGGCGGCGGGGCCTGGGCGCTCGTCGCCCAGCAGGTCGTCAATGCGGCCGTGACGCTCGCGGTCGTCGGCGTCGCCGCCGACTGGCTCCCGCGCTGGACGTTCTCGCACCGGCATGCTCGCGACCTCGTCGCCTATTCGTCGTTCAGCGGGCTTTCTCGTCTCGGCTACTTTCTGGTCAACAACGTCGACCGCATGCTGATCGGCTTCTTCCTCGCGTCGACCGCGCTCGGCTTCTACAGCCTCGCCAAACGCGTGACCGAGATGATGAGCGCCTCGATCACCGGCGTCGTCGTCGCGGTCGCGCACCCGCATTTCGCGCGGGAGCAGACCGATGTCGCGCGCTTGCGCGAGACGCTCACCTCGATGATGGACAAGACCGTGCTCGTCGCGTTTCCGGCTTTCTTCGGGCTCGCGGCCATCGGGGCCGACGTAGTGCCGCTGGTTTTCGGCGCCAAATGGACGCAGGCCGTCCCGGTGCTGCAGATCCTGTCGGTCCTGATGGTGCTCTATGCCGTGTCGACGCTGCATGGCGCGCTGGTGCGCGCAATGGGCCGCGCCGGCTGGTGGTCGGCCTTCGTCAACATCACGTCGGGGCTCTATGTCGTCGGCTTCATCGTCGCGGGCCCCTACGGCATCGAGGCCGTCGCGGCGAGCTCACTCGCGATGTTCGTGCTCATGACCCCCCTGCACTTCTGGATGATCGCCCGCCTGCTCGACCTGCGGCTCGCCCGCTATCTCACGCTGTTCATCACGCCGCTGGTGGCGTCGACCGCGATGTCGATCCTGATTCTCCTGCTGCGCGACCGCGGCTGCTTCCCGGGCGGCTCACTGCTCGGCCGCGTCGTTGCCGAGGTGGTTACCGGTATGGCCGCCTACGCCTTGATCGTCGTCATCCTCGCACCTCGCCGGACACAATGGTTGATCGCCCCGTTTCGCCGCTCCGAAGCCTCGCCATGACGGCCGTCACCGCCCCGTTTCCGATCGCGGCTGCCAACGAGAACTGCTGCCGCGCCCAGTTCTTCGTCCTCTCGGTGCGCGCCTACGCGGTCGATTTTCGCCAGTTCCTGATCCGTGCCCTGCGCGAGCGCGGGCACCGGGTCTGGCATGTCCACATCGGGCGTGCGACCAAGGTCACGGGCGCGGATGGACAGCACGTCACGTTCGTGGGCGTATCCGGAATTCCAGGCTTGATCCATTTCCTGCGCGCCCGCGCCCGCGGTCCCGCGCTTCCGGTCTTCCTCGACTCCACCGGTCCCTATGTGCCGGGGCGCTCGCTCGCGCTACGCGCCAGCCTCGGGCCGGGGCTGTGGTGCTACGACATCTTCGACAACATGATGTACGACTATCGCGGCTTCTTGCGGCTGCGAACGTGGGCGGCAATCCGCCTCCTGAGCGCCCTGTCGCCGGTGCAGCTCGTGCTGTCAGGCGAGACGCTGCGCCTCTTTCCGCGGGCGATCCACCTCGACAATGCGGCCCACATCGGACGGATCGAACGGCAGGACGCGAACACACGCGACCTCGTGCTACTTTCTTCGATCGACGCGCGGTTCGACATCGCGTTCGTCCGTCGCGTCGCCGAGCTCGCGCCGGAGCGCAAGGTCGTGCTGTACGGTCGCGTCGGGATCCCCGACCGGCTCGAGCGGCTCTGCGGCGACCGACCGAATATCGTGTATCGCGGCGCGTTTCGGTACGACGACATCGCGACGATCCTGCGGCCGTACGCCGTCGCGCTCGCACCCTATGCGCAGAACCCGCTCACCGAGTTCATCAACCCCGACAAATACTATTACTTCCTCAACAGCGGGATGGAGGTCATCTCGACCGACATTCCGCAGGCGCGCCGCATGGGCGAGCGGATCCACATCGCGGGCTCGCCGGAGGACGTGGTCGCGACCGCGGATCGGCTGGAGCGGGATTCCGCATCGCGCCGCAACCTGGCGGGGCCGGTACTCGGCTGGGATCAGCGCGCGGATGAGCTTCTCGACGTCATTGCGCGTAGCCGCGCGCGGCAAGCGCAAGCCGGCCGTCGGCTGCAGCCTGGTCGTCCGGCGCCATGACGGCGCGGGCCGGCGGCGGGTGCGCGAAAGCGAAGATGTTCTCGCCGCGCACCAGATAGTCGCGCCGGCGGCGCGTCAGGCAGCGGAACATGGCGTCGCCGGTGCCGCGCCAATGAAACAACCAGTCATGCATCTCGAACACGACGAGCGGCGTCGACTGCGCCCAGCCCGTGTTGGAACGAAACAACGCCGTCTCGTGCCCCTCGATGTCGATTTTGACGATGAGCGGCGCGCCGTTCGGCCGTTGCGCGACCAGGTCCGAAATAGTGACGGCCGCGATCGCGCCGTGCGCGTCCTCCTCGGTCTGGCAGGCCCAGGGTTCGTCGGTCGGATTGCGCAGCGAAACGCGCGCGGCGCGGTCGGAGATCGCCGCGTGAATCGGCACGATGTTGCGATAGTCGACCACGTTGCGGCTGAGCATGGCGAAATTGCGCGGCTCGGGCTCGACCGCGTAGATGACGGCTTCCGGGTAGCGCAGCGCAAACCAGATGCTTGCGCAACCGATATTGGCACCGCAGTCGACGATGATCGGCAGCTTGCCGTCGGCCAGGCAATCCGCATAGGCGTCTTCGATCGCCGTGTGATGCGCCGTCCATTCGCTAAAGTCGTATTCGCGGCGAACGAAAATCTGCTCCATCACGTCGAAGTCGCTGGTGGCCGCGCGCAGCCAGATCGGGTGCGGGACGGCGGGAATCTGCAGATGCCGCGCGGCACCCGTTGATTGCGGCGCCAGCTCCTTGCGAAGCAGCAGATAACAAGCGCGTGTGCCCGACCGGACGCCGAGACCGCGCACGAGGCGCACCGCGCGCGGCGCAAGGGGCGGCTTCTTGTGCGCCATCAGGCAGCCATTCCGCCGGCACGTTCGCCCGCCTTTCGGCGCGCCACGACCGTGAGGCCGTTCGATAGGAGATTGCTGTCGACCTTCGCGATCGTGCGGGCGACGAGGCGGGCCGCCGCCGGATGCGCGGCGAGCGGGTCGAACAGCCTGCGGGCGAGATAGCCGTGCACGCTCAGGTCCTTCTTGACGCGCAGGACCTCGTAGCCGGCCGCCGCGAATGTGCGGCGCGCCGCCCGTTCGTTGAAGTAGTTCCAGTGGTCGACGAAATAGGACAGCGGCCGCGTACTCCCCTTCAGCCGGCACATCGCCAGCTCGAGTCGGCGACGCAGGCTGCCCTCGTTGGGGAAGCGGAAGATGATGACGCCGTCCGGTGCAAGGACCTCGCCCAACGCCGTCAGCGTCCCGATCGGATCGAGCATGTGCTCGAACACCTGGTCGGAGACGATGCAGTCGAACTGCCGGTCGGAAAAGCACTCGCCGATGCGCGACCAATCGCCCGAGCGCACCTCGACGCCCTGCTCGCGGGCGATCTTGGCGCGCGCCGGGTCGCCCTCGAAGCCGGCCGCCTCGTAGCCGACCTGCTGGACCAACGGCAGGAACTGCGATGCGCCGCAGCCGAGGTCGAGGACGCGCGTGCCGGGCGCGTAGCGACGCACCAGCGGAATGAGCGAGTACGGATAGTCGTGCTCGTCGGCGGTCTTCTTTGCGGCGAAATGCGCACGATGCGCCGCGCGGCGCTCGGGCGCGTCGAACGCCGCCGCCTTGTCGCTCTGAACCTTCTCGATAAGCGGCGGTATCTCGGCGATGAAGCGGCCAGTGCAGCCGCGGCACTCGAACACCCGCAGCAGGTCGCCGCTTTCCTGGTCGAGCGCCCGCAGGCCGGTATCGTGGATATCGGAACCAAGGCAAAGGCGGCAGCGGCGATCAGTTTGCATCGGAGACCAACTTGGAATGACTGCAGGCGCCCCGCCAGTCTGGCCCCCGCTCCCCGCGCGTTCGGACCGTATCACGTCTTGTGGGCGCCGATTGTGTTGACGGTGTGTTTGCATGCCATCACGCGGCGCGCGGATGCGTCGGCCGCATGCCTCAGCTCGCCGAAGCGAGCGTGTGCGCCATCGTCGACCAACATGGCTTCTTCTGCAGCCGATCGTCATACGGCAGCGGCCGCTGCGGCGCGCCATCGGTACGTCGGTATCGCGGCGACAGGTTGCGATCACGCAGCCAGCTGTATTTGTCCGCCAGCTCCCAGGTCAGCATTGCCACGACCGCCGGCTGCTGCACGGCCGCCGAGACCACCGTTCGGTAGATGGCGGCGACCGCCCGATCGCGCACCGCGATGTCCGACGACGGCTCGTCGTAGTCGGAAACGTCGAGCTCGGTGATCAATATCTTGAAACCGCGCCCGGCGAGCGCCGCGAGATAGTTGGCAAAATCTCCCGGCTCGACCGCCGACTTGGTCGACAAATGGCACTCGAGGCCGACGGCATCGACCGGCACCTGATCCTGGCGCAGGCGATCGAGCAGCGCGAGGAAATCCTGCCGGCGGCGCCGGCCGAGTGAATCCGTCACCTCGGTGCCCGCTTCGTTGAGGACCAGCAATGCCTTGGGGTCCGCCGCACGCGCGGCGCGAAATGCGATATCGATGTACCGCGGCCCGAGCGCGCGCAGCCATACGCCGTCGCGCAATCCGCCGGGCTTGCGGTGATCCGGCCAGATCGGCTCGTTGACGACGTCCCAGGAATGAATACGTCCCGCGTAGCGGCCGACCGTGCGCGTGATGTGATCGACCAGGATGCGCTCTGCATTGGCGGGCGTCACGGTCGTCGCAAGCCATGCGGGGTTGGACTCCTCCCACGCCAGGCAATGGCCGCGCAGCTTCAGCCCGTGCGCGGCGGCAAACTGCGCCAGCGCGTCCGCGCCGACATAATTGTACGTCGCTTCGCTGGGACGGATGACCCCCCATTTCATCTCGTAATCGGGGACGATCATGGCCGCCTGCTGCATATAGATCGCCGCCATCGCGGGATCGGACTGCAGCACGCGCGATACCGCCGCCGCACCGAACACGATGTTTCGCGCCTGCGCCAGCGTGCGCAATTCGGACGATGCGTCCGCATGATCGGCCGGCACGGCCGTTGCGTTCTGCGCGCGTGTCTCCGCGCCCATTACCGCAGCGGCCGCCATACGGACGAATCGGCGGCGAGAAAGCGCCATCGGCATCAACCGCGTCACCTTTTCTCCATCATTGCTCGTAGCGAAGCACAAACGAACATCGTGGATCGCCTGCACTTATGTTGACGAGTCGTTTGGCGATATCCCCGATGCAGCTTGAACCAAAGACGCAGGCCGATGTTCCGCACTGACGCGCGATGCGTCGGTATCGTTTTGCATTTCTTAATGTCACGTGACTCGTAGGTGGTATGAATTGAACGCGTACGGCCGCGCAGCTTTCCAGATTGCATGGCGGCTTTTCTTTTTTGCGAGTCACGGCCATTGATGCGTCGCAATATTGCGATTGCATGCGAGCTTGTGGGCATCGGGGATCGTTTGACGAAACTCTAAATCAACTCGCGCGATCGCCTCCGACACCATGACACCGGTTGGACCCGGTCGTCGTGTCCCGCCAATCGGCGTGCCGTGCAGCTCAACAGGGCCATGATCATGACGCAGACCGATCGGGCGACCATCGCCGCGCAAGCCTTCAGGGTCGGCGGCGTCTCGATCAACGTGATGTCGATGGCGCAGGCCGTCGATTCGATCATCTTCGCGGCGCGGCGCGGCGAGACGTTCAGCGTGAACACCCTCAACCTCGATCACTTCGTCAAGTTGCGGTCCAACTCTGCGTTCCGCGACGCTTACGCGCAAGCGCGTTTCGTCACGGCGGATGGATTTCCGATCGTGATGATGGGCCGCCTCGCCGGCGTTCCGATCGCGCGCACCACCGGCGCCGATCTGGTAAAGCCGCTCTGCCGCGAGGCGGCGCGTCACCAATTACCAGTCTTTCTGCTCGGCGCGACGCGCCTCGCGCTTGCCGCGAGCGTGCGCCGTCTCACACGGCGCTACCGTGACCTCACGTTCGCGGGTTGCCTCGCGCCCGGCCCGAGCTTCGACCCTTGTTCCAGGAACGCGGATCTCGCGATCGCGCGCATCCGCAGATCCGGCGCACGCATCTGCTTCCTCGCCCTCGGCGCGCCGAAACAGGAGATCTTCGCGGCGCGCTGCCTCGACGAATTGCCCGGAACCGCGCTCGTCTGCATCGGTGCCGCACTCGACTTCATCGGCGGAACGCAATCGCGCGCCCCGCATTTTGCCCAGCAGGCGGGATTGGAATGGCTTTGGCGAATGACGAGCGATCCGTGGCGGCTGGCGCCGCGCTACATGCGCTGCCTGGCGGCGATGCCGCGGCTCGTGGCGCTGAGCCTGCCGCAGATTCTGGCAACCCGGAGGCACGCCGCATGAGCGGTACGCTCCCACCCGAGGAGGGGATGCGGCGCAGCCGCATCTGCCTGTTGCACCCATTCGATCCGCGCGGCAGCAAGGTCGGTGGACTAGAGACCTACATCCGCGATTTCATCGGCTTCCACCCGCCCGACGTCGACGTGCTGCTGATCGGCGTCGACGGACGCGGCGATCTCACGCTCGGCGAAACGCACTGGGCAACCTTCCGCGGCCGCACGTTCGAATTCCTGCCGATCCTGCATTATCCCGACGAGCGCGCCCGCGAGGCCGCGCGGAGCGTGCGCGAGTCGATCACGGCGCAGTTCTTCTTCGCACTGTTGCGCCGCTTCCGCGCGGTCGCGCGTGCGATCCGCTCGCGCCGCTGCTCGCTCGACTTGCGCCGCGTCGAATATGCCTGGGTGCCGGTCGCGCTGCGTAGGCCCTTCATCCAGATGCTGCATGGCGAGGGCGCGCCGAAGCTCGACATGGATTCGCTGCTCAAGAAATATCGCTTCGTGCACAATCTCGGCGAGCGCTTCGCGATGGCGACCAGCCGGAAATTCCTCTGCGTCAACCCGTTCATCACCGAGCGGCTTCAGCAAACCTATCCGCGCCATCGCGGCAAGATCGACACGTTGTGGACCTGGGCCAATACCGAGATCTTCCGCCCGCAGCCGATGCCCGACGCCAGCGACACGTTCCGCATCGCGTTCGCGGGCCGCCTCGACGAATTCAAGAACCCGCCACTGATGTTCAAGACCATCGCGGCACTCCGCCGCCGCCTCGCCGACAAGGTCGAATTCCATTACATCGGCACCAGCGACCCGAAGCGCTTTGCCGAATACGCGGAGATCGCCCCCGTCACGGTTGCGCATGGCTTCAAGGACGCAGCCGGCATAGCCGAGACGCTTGCGGGCGTGCATGCCGGGATCCTCACCTCGAATTTCGAGGGCATGCCGCGTTGCGTGCTGGAGACGCTCGCGGTCGGGCGCCCTGTGGTGGCGACACGTCTGCCTCAGCTCGACACGGTCATCCACGACCGCGAGAGCGGCTTCATCGTGCCGCGTAATGCGCCGCAGGACGAGCTCGCCGAGCGCCTCGCCGACCGGTTTATCGACCTGCGCGTCGCGATCCTCAACAAGGAAATCGACCCCGGCGCCGTCGCGCGCAAAGTCGATCCGTTCACACCGCGCACCCAGCTCGCACGCGTCTTCCATTTCCACCGCGAAATCCAGCGCTCCGATGCCCCGCCCGGCATGCGGGCAGCGCGTACCGCGCATTAAGCCAGGCACACGCCCAATACTCGCTCATGAATATCCTGTTGCTCACCAGCGAATTCGCGCCCGCGGCCGGCGGGATCGGCACCTATGCGCGCGAGATGGCGGCAGCCGCGGTGCGGCTCGGCGCCGACGTGACTGTCGTTGCGCCGGACTATGCCGATACGGAGGTCGCGCGCGTCGACCGCGCCGCGCCCTTCCGCATCCGGCGCTTTCCCGGCGGCCTGCATTCGATGCGCGACACGCCCAAGAAGATCCGGCTTGCCCAGGCCATGGTCGCGGCCGGCCGGCACGACGTCGTGCACGCGGTCGACTGGCCATTTTTCCTGCCGCTCGCGCTCGCGCGCCGGCGCACCGCCGCCCGCCTGCTGCTGACCGTGCATGGCACCGAGATCAACGAGATGCAGACGAGGGCCAAGCGCCTCGCCGTGCGGCTCACCGGCACGTTCGGCCCACGTGCCGAGGTGGTCGCGAACAGCGGCTTCACGCGCGAGCTTTTCCTCACGCGTTTCGACGTGCCCGCCGAGCGGGTGCGCGCAGTCCCGCTCGGCGTGTCCGAATTCTGGTTCGGCCCGCGCGCCGATCCAGGCGACGTGCGCCAAAGGCTCGCAGTCGATCCCGACGCGATCGTCATGGTGACGGTCGCGCGCCTCACGCGCCGCAAGGGCCATCTCGCGACGCTCGCGGCGTTGCGCCTGCTGCCCGAGTCGCTGCGCGCGCGGATCACATGGCTCATCATCGGCCCCGACGGCGAGGCGGACTACGTGGCCGAATTGCGCGGCGCCGCCGACGCCGCAGAGACCGACATCCGCTTTCTCGGCCGCCTGGCGGACGAGAACATCCGCGACATCTACGGATGTGCCGACTTCTTCTGCCTCACCGGCGTCCCGGACACGTCCGGCCGGGTCGAAGGGTTCGGCCTCGTTTATCTCGAGGCCGGTGCCTGCGATCTGCCGAGCGTTGCGAGCGACATCGGCGGCGTCGCCGAGGCCGTCGTCGCCGGGCGCAGCGGCCTCCTCGTCGCATCCGCGCCGTCGGCGATCGCCGACGCCATCGCGCGGCTCGCCGCCAACGAGCACCTGCGCACCATGCTCGGCCGCGGTGCGCTGACACATACGCGTCGCCTGAGCTGGGACCGGTGCGCGGCTGAGACCTACGGACTTGCGCCGGTCGACGACCTGCGGCTTCCCCCGATCGACGGCACGGCCGTCGTTCTCGCGCCTGCCGATCTCGACGGAATCGAGGTTGCGGCGACGGGCCAGCACAACGGGGACCCGTGAGAATGCGACCGATGCTCCCGCTGGCGCTCGCCGCGGCGCTGCTTGGCGCCGCGAAGGCGGACGCGGAAAACTGCACCCGCAGCCGCGAATACATCCTCACCGATTCGACCGCCGAGCTGCCGCGGCAACCCTCGGCCTACCAGCTGCTGTTCCGGGTCTGCATGAACACGCTGACGATGTCGAACGTGCGCGACGCCTTCATCCTGCGTGACGGCGGGATCGCGATCGTGCCGACGATCGACAATCTCGCCGCGACCGCCGACACGCTCGCGCAATTCTGCCGCCGTTATCCGACCGGGACCGCGCGCTTCATCACCCGTGGCGAGCTGCCGATGGTCGCCAGCATGGGGCGCGCGGTCGACATCTCGTCCGGCAGCGCCACCCCGTGCGAACGGATCGTCGGCCACGGATCGCCTTGACGGCTTTTGTTTCTAGCTCCCATCCACCATCGCCTGGGCGCCGAGGTCGCCGCACACGCTCTCAAGGGCAGCGCGCCGAACACGCATGCCGCCCGTTGGGCACAGCCAAAGAACCCCCCGGCTCTCGGCCTGGGGAACAGGTTGGTTGCTGCCATCATCCTTCGGACTGCAAAGCAGCGGGCCGATCACTTCACCAGCTGAAAGTCAGGAGAGCTGCTATTGCCTCCGTGGCCGGTCGGGTAAGGAACGCTTTTCGCGCCATAAGAGATGCCGCCCGGGGTGCTGGGGGCGGATGGCGCGACGACGCTGTCGTAAGCGCCCCCGAACCGCGTGGTGTCAACACGACGAGCATCCGCCGCCGAGGCGGTCAAAGCAAGCGCTACGAGCACCCCCATGGTGCAAGTGGTTTTCGAAGGAACACGCATGAATTTCTCCTTTCTGCGGTAACGATGAGCAGGTGGCTGACACCCTCGATACGTTTCGACCACGAATCCTCGTTCCGCTCCCGATCCGGGATCGGAACTTATTGAGGCGATTGCTCTCGGCTTGAACGTTTCCCGCGGCTTCAATGCTTCCGCGTCATTTGCGCTTATGGCGCGTCTTATCCACCTTCAGAACGCAAAAACTCGGCCGTGCTTTCAGCACCCTCGGCCGTGCTTTCAGGGAAAACGGCGATGACTCGCCCGCGTTCCGGTGAACTCGATATCCGATTGAAAATTTTCGTCTGGACTGCCCTCTTGTGCGCCGTGCGCGGCAACGTATCTAAATTCCGTTTATCTAAATTCCACTCGATCCTATCTAGGCCCGCAAGCGGCGAGGCGCGTTCTTCTCCACGCTCGCGTCGCGCGCAGGATACAGCCCATGCGGCCGTTCCTCGTGCAGCCGGCGGAGTTCGTCGTAGAACCCGACCATATCGCGCGGCGCAATGCTCTTCTGCGCACGGCGGCCGAGGAAGAAGACGCCTGACGCACCGTCCGCGCTCAGGCCGTTGTCGAGCAGCCGGTCCGCATAGCGCAGCCAGAAGAACGGCAGGGTCAGCACGGTGCCGAGGCTGCTTTTGCGGGTGAGCGCGCGGATGAAATAGCGGATGGACCAGACGAGGCCGGTACCCGCCCCGCGCGTGATGCCGGCGTCGATCACCTCGAAGCGGCGAAACAGCCAACGATGGCCGTGCAGCGTAAAGCGGGTGAAATCGTAGATGCCCTCGTGCACCTGCTGCATGAACGGCGTGTCGGCGAAGACGATGCCGTCGGGCTTGAGGACGCGATGGATCTCCGCGACCACCGCCCCCGGGTCGAGCACGTGCTCGAGCACCGCCTGGATCCACACCGCGTCGATGCTGCCGTCGACCAGCGGAAGCCGATGACCGTCCGCCACGAAAGTCGTGTGCGGCGAGGCGAAGACGTCGAGGCTGATCACGTCGACGTCGTGATCGCCACAAAGGGACGACGATCCCGCGCCGATCGTGCCGCCGCCGATGACCAGCACCCGCGGCCTGCCGTCGCGCTTCTTCAGCTCACGGGTCAACTCGCCGGCGATGCGCCGGGCGTTGTGATTGTCACCACAGAGCAATCGGTGGACATGCGTCTTGAGCCCGCTACCGTTCACGTCGCGGCTTTGCACCGATCCGCCGTTTCGCGTGACGAGCCCGGCGCGGTCGATGATGCTCGCGGCGAAATCGATCAGCACCGGTTGCTCGTGCAGCAGCGGGAATCCGTCCTCCGCGAGCTCGCAGCGCGGGTTGCTGCAGCGGTACGCGCGCTTGTGGTCGGCATCCGCGCAGGGAACGATGCGGCTGCGGCACCGCGGACAAGCGGTGATCGACAACAGTGCATCTGACCAGATCGCAATCATGCGCGAACGCCAGCCCTCTGCCCGACCTGCGTCATGGCCGATACCCTTCAGGTGCTGCGGATATCACCCCTTCAGGCACGAACGATGACGCGACGACATCGTTCCGCAATTCATTCCCGTACCGTCGTTGCAACGACTGAAGATCGTTCGGGTACCGCTCGCCCCGTTTTGCACGCCGCCAAGACACGCTTCTGTCACGCGAGTGGGGCGGATTGCTGACGAATGCACGCCGTGAGGCCGAAAGCCTCCTCATCGATGTCGGATCGCGATGCGGGCCGCCGAAATGCAGCCGTGCTCGGGCGCCGTCGCCGCGTGTCCCAGCTTGACGGGTTTCCGCAAACCGTGACAATGCGGCCGGCCACACTCCGCAAGCATCCGGTCGGCGCAATCGGCAATCCGCGGTCGCGCATGACCGGCAACAGGGCCGGGCGGCGCCGCCCGTTGCGCATCGCCAAGTCGATCCTCACCGTCGTCCACCGCCAAGCAATATTTATCGGGAGCGCTCATGGAGAAGCTGATCATCACGGTCGCGTGCGACTCGCGCACCTCCTATCCGATCAACCATCTCTGTCCGCCGCAGGAGGACATCGCGGGCGTCGCGCAGCAATACATCGACGGCATCCATGCGGGCGCCGCGATCGCGCACATTCACGGCGTGCGCACGCTCGAGGAGTCGATGCAGGCGGACGGCAAGCAGGTGTCCAAAATCCACCACGAGGGCTGGAAAGCGCTGCAGGAGGCGATCCTGGCAAAGACCGCGCCCGTGATGCAGTTCGGTGTCGCGAGCGCACGGCTGGAGGAAAAAGTGCGCCTGATGACGCTCGGCCCCGACATGATGGCGGTCGCGTTCAACGCGCACGACGAGTACTTCAACCCCGACCCGCAGTTTGCGCCAAAGCGCATGATGGCGATCCACCCGGTCGAGGAATTGCTCGGCTACGCCAAGGCGGCCGAGCAGCACAAGGTGACGCTCGAGGTCGAATGCTTCCACACCGGCGCGTTCTGGAACCTCGAGTTCATCCGTAAGCAGGGCTACCTCAAGAACGCCTATACGACACTATTCCTCGGCTGGCCCGGCGGCACCTGGACGCCGCCGACCGAGAAGGCGCTGATCTACCTGGTCGACCACCTGCCGCCGAACTGCGTCTGGAACGTAAGCGTGATGAATCCCGTCAAGCAGTGGGACCTGCTCTCGCTCGCGGTCTCGCTCGGCGGCCATGTGCGCGTCGGCTACGAGGACAATCCCTATATGGCGCCCGGCGAGCTCGCGAAGAACAATGCCGTGCTGGTCGAGCGCATGGTGAAGATCGCGCAGAATTTAGGCCGCGAGGTCGCGACGCCGAAGGAGGCAAGGAAGATTTTGGGCTTGGCGCGGCAGTGATCGGCGTGATTCACGGCGTGGGCTTCTTCCCTTCTCCCCTTCGGGGAGAGGGTGGCGAGCGAAGCGAGCCGGGTGAGGGACTCTCGGAGTCCGATTACCGGCTCCGAGAGCCCCTCACCCCGACCCTCTCCCCTGCGGGCAGAGGGCGCGCGGGCGCCCTGCCATGAGTGCCACCTACGACACCATCATCATCGGCGGCGGCGCGTCCGGCTGCGTGCTCGCGAGCCGACTGTCGGAGCAATCCACGCGCTCGGTGCTGCTGCTCGAGGCCGGACCCGACACCCCGCCCGGCGCCGAGCCCGCCGACGTGCTCGATACCTTTGCGTCGTCCTACTACAACAAATCCTACAAGTGGCCCGCCCTCACCTGCCACTGGCGCACGCGGGAGAACTCGCCGGCGACGCCCTACGATCAGGCGCGCATCATGGGCGGCGGGTCCTCGGTCATGGGCATGATCGCGCTGCGCGGCACGCCGGACGACTACGCCGAATGGGTCGATCTCGGCGCCGACGGATGGGGCTGGGACGATGTCCTGCCCTACTTCAAAAAGCTCGAGCACGATCTCGATTTCGCCGGCGACCTGCATGGGGCATCGGGCCCGACGCCGATCCGCCGCACGCCGCCAGAGCAATGGGCGCCGCTGTCGCGCGCCGTCCACCAATATGCGCTGGAACGGCAGATGCCCCACCTCGCCGATATGAACGGCGACTTTCGCGACGGCTACGGGTCGCTGCCGATGGCCAACACGACCGAGCGCCGCGCCTCGGCGGCGATCTGCTATCTCGATGCGGGCGTGCGTGCGCGCCGGAACCTCACCATCGCGCCGTCCGCGACCGTCACGGGGTTCATCTTCGAGGGAAGGCGCGCAGTCGGCGTCACCGCGACCGTCGAGGGCGAGCGCCGCGAGTTCCGCGGCGCAGACATTATATTCTGCGCCGGCGCGCTCCACTCGCCTGCGCTGCTGATGCGCGCCGGCATCGGCCCGGCAGCCCAACTCAAGACGCTCGGCATCACCGTCCTCGCCGACCTGCCAGGCGTCGGCCGCAACTTGCAGAACCACGCGCTCCTGTTCATCGCGGCGCACCTGCGGCGCGGCGCCCGCCAGTCGCCGGCGGTGCGGCCGCATCCGATGACATGCTTCCGCTACTCGTCCGGTTTTCCGGGAGCCCCGATCAGCGACATGTACATCGCGGCACACAGCAAGTCGTCATGGAGCGCGCTCGGCGCGTCGATTGCCAACGTCAATGCCACGCTGTTCAAGCCGCGTGCCCGCGGCCGCGTGACGCTGCGCGCGGACGATCCGGCGGCCTCGCCCTGCGTCGAATTCAATTTCGCCGGCCATGAGCTCGACCTGACGCGACTGATGGACGGCTTCCGCCGCATCGTCGAGCTCGTCGCCTATCCGCCGATCCGCGGTCTTTGCACCACCGTGTTCCCGGTCCGCTTCACCGACCGCATCCGCCGGCTCAACCAGCTCAATCGTCCCAATGCGATCCGCAGCGCACTGATCGCCGGCGCGCTCGACGCCGTGCCGGGGCTGAGCGACATCGTCTTCCGCCAGCTCACCGGCCGGCGCATCGATCTCGCAGCGTTGGTCCAGGATCGCGACGCGCTCGCCGAGCACGTCCGGCAGAACGTCGCCGGCACGTTCCACGTCTGCGGCACCTGCCGTATGGGCCGCGCGGACGACCGCGACGCGGTGGTCGACGCCCAGGGCCGGGTGCGCGGCCTCGCCGGCCTGCGCGTCGCCGATGCCTCGATCATGCCATCGGTCCCGCGCGGCAACACCAACATACCGACCATCATGGTGGCGGAGAAGATCGCTGCCGACATCCGCGCTGCCCGCGCGGCCGCATGAGGAAACGCACGAGCTGACCATGCCCCGCCCGCGCACCATCGATTGCCATACGCATATCCTCGGCGAGGAGGCGATGCGGCGGCTCACCAAGGAGTCGGCAAAAGTCGCGCCCGTGATGGACAAGCGCGGCGATCCGGCCTGCCGACTCATCATCGACGGCGCGGTCGTGCAGGACCCGTTTCCGCGCGAATTGTGGGACACCGAGCGGCGTCTGCGCGACATGGATGCGCATGGCGTCGACATGCAGGTGCTGGCGCCGACGGTGTTCACCTTCTTCTATCAGCACGA
>DASXCK010000565.1:0-2484 GCA_036491235.1 Xanthobacteraceae bacterium
TGGCGGTCGAGGTCCGTGAGGGTGAGGCGATTGATGCCGCCCTTTGCGGTCGCGCCGATCGCGGCGGTTTCCATCAACTCGTCCCACAGGCGGGCGCCGTCGATGCGGAGGTTGGGAAGGGTGGTCATGCGATGATCCGTATGGTGGGCAAAGGCGGCCGATGCGCCGACAGCCGAGCACGATGTTTGTCCCGCCGTGCCCGGCAGATTGCAGGCAGACGCGTGGGCAGCGGAAGCCGGCGCCGAGCATCAAGCCAACGCCGGAGCCGCCTGCGTTCACCCTACAGCCTCTCGATGGTGCCGACGAGCGTATCGTCCACCATGAGCCCGTCGCTCGCCGCTTTGCGCCGGGCCGCGAGGCGGCGCGAGCCGGGCAGCCGTGTGCCGGATTGGGCTTCGATCGATGTGATGAGCCGCACCCAATGCTGCGCTGATCCGCCGAAGGCGGCCGGATCGAACGCGATGATGAGCTGGCCGGTGCCAGGGGGCGGCCCCTTGTCGTCGAGGAACGATGACGCGTCGGCCGCGAAATTCGCGCCCGTCAGCCCCGCCGCGAGCAGCTCGACCATCAGGATCAGCGGCGTGCCTTTGGCATCGCCGAGCGGCAGCATGGTGCCGGTAAGCGCGGCGTCCGGATCGGTCGTCGGCTCGCCTTGCGCGTCGAGCGCCCAGCCGCGCGGAATCTTTTCGCCCTTCTGCTTGGCGGCCAGGATGTTGCCGCGTGCGACCTTTGACAGCGCGAGATCGACCACCAGTGGCTCGCGGCCCGCGAGGGGGGCCGCAAACGCGATCGGGTTGGTGCCGAACACGGCCTTGGCGCCGCCCCAGGGCGCGATGGCGGCCGGCGTGTTGGCAAACATCAGCGCGACCAGGCCTTGCGCCGCCAGGCGCTCGACCGGCTGACCGGCGGCGCCGCAATGGTGCGAACGACGGACCGCGGCGGTAGCGACGCCGGCCTCGCGCGCCATCGCGGGTAGCGCCGCAAGCGCCGCGTCGATCGCCGGATAGGCAAAGCCGTTGGCGGCATCGATCGCGGCGGCGCCGGGCCGATGGCGCTCCACCTTCGGCACCGCAAAGCCGTCGACCTTGCCGATCTTCGCCTGCGCCGCGTAGCTCGCGGCGCGGGAGAGCCCGTGTCCCTTGAGCCCGTCCGCCTCGGCGGCGACGAGGGCGCGGGCGACGCAGGCAGCGTTGGCGTCGCTGGTGCGGCTCCGCTTCAACGCTCGCGCGACGAGATCTTCGGCCTCGGCGAGCGTCAGCGTAGCCATCAGAGCATGATCCCGAAAAGTGGATACCGGTTTTCGGAAAAGATGATGCTCAAAGAATAGACCACTCAGCGCAGGAGCATGAGGCCGCCGGTCGCGACGATAAGGATCACCAGCGTGGTGGTGCAGACCGTCACGATGTGCCGCCAACCGAGCGAGGCGATCGCCGTCAGCGAAGTGTTGAGGCCGAGCGCGCCGATCGCGATCAGCAAACCGTCGGTCGAGGCTTCGACCAGCACGGTCTTGGCGTGCCCGTAGAGCGGCGCGAGCGCCTGCACCGACGGCAGCACGCTGTTGACGATGCAGAGCGCGAGGAACACGAACGCGAACACCGGCACCGGCACGCGTGCCGCGCGGGCCGCGGCGCCCTTGCGCATGAACCACCAGCCGATTACCAGCACGACCGGCAGCAGCAGGAAGACGCGGAAGAGCTTGACGATCACGGCGGCGTTGCCGACTGCGTCGGAGACCGCGTAGCCGGCACCCGCCACCTGGGCGACGTCGTGGATGGTGGCGCCGAGCATCACGCCGGTGGTCTGCGGGTCGAATCCGAGCGCGGTGCAGATCGGCGGATAGAGCACGATCGCGAGGGTCGCCAGCGCATTGATGGCGACGACCACGAAGACGACATCGGCATCCTTGCCCTCGTATTCAGGCACCACCGCCGAGGTCGCGAGCGTCGCCGAGGCCCCGCACACGGCCGTGCCGACGCCGGCGAGCGCCCCGTAAGGGGAAGGCAGGCCGAGCGCGCGTGCGGCGAGGAAGCCCGACGTGATCGTCAGGATCATTGCGATCACCACCACGACGCCGGTGCCGAGGCCGAGCGCCGTGATGTCGCTGATCGCGATGCGCAGTCCCATCAGGGCAACCGCCCAGCGCAACAGCTGCTTCACGCAGAAGATGAGGCCGGGCTGAAACGTCGGCCGCGCCGCGACAGGGTTGAGCACGACGCCGATCAGCAGCGCCAGCACCATCGCCGGGATGGTGATCACCCGCGCCACATAGGGCGCGCCGACCACCGCCAGCACGGCGACCAGCGACGCGAAGACGAATCCGGGCGCCAGGCGGCGGATCGTGGCCGCCCAGACCGGGACCGTGGTGACGGAGGCTTCCGCCATGGGGCTTCCGCTTTCTAACCGGGCTTGCGCTCGGTGTGGGAGGTCAGGCGCTGCGGTAGAGCTTGGTGAGGGAGTATTCGCGGTGGCCGAGCGCCTCGGCGG
>DASXCK010000566.1:0-27749 GCA_036491235.1 Xanthobacteraceae bacterium
TCGCTCGCCACGCCAAGCTCGCCCCGGCCTCGTCCGGCGTCTACCGCATGATCGGTGCGGCCGGCGAGGTGCTCTATGTCGGCAAGGCCAAGAGCCTGAAGAAGCGCGTTCTCTCCTATGCGCGGCCGACGGGCCACGACAGCCGCATCGCCCGCATGATCGCGGCGACGACGGCGCTGGAATTCGTCTCCACCGGTAGCGAGACCGAGGCGCTGCTGCTCGAAGCAAACCTGATCAAGCGGCTGCGCCCGCGCTTCAATGTGCTGCTGCGCGACGACAAGTCGTTCCCCTACATCCTCATCACCGGGGATCACGCGGCGCCGCAGATCCTCAAGCATCGCGGTGCCCGCAACCGCAAGGGCGAGTACTACGGGCCGTTCGCGGCCGTGAATGCAGTCAACCGCACCATCACGGCGCTCGAGCGCGCGTTCCTGATTCGCTCGTGCTCCGACGCGGTCTATGAAAGCCGTACGCGTCCCTGCCTGCTGCACCAGATCAAGCGCTGCGCGGCGCCGTGCACGGGCGAGATATCGCATGGCGACTATGCCGAGCTCGTACGCGAGGCGAGGGCGTTCCTGTCCGGCCGTAGCGGCGCCGTGAAGGATCAGCTCGCACACGAGATGGAGACTGCGAGCGAGGCTCTCGATTTCGAACGCGCCGCCGTGCTGCGCGACCGTCTCGCGTCGCTCGCCGCCGTTCAATCGCATCAGGGCATCAATCCGCGCGGCGTCGAGGAGGCGGATGTCTTCGCGGCGTATCAGGACGGCGGCTTCAACTGCATCGAGGTGTTCTTCTTCCGCACCGGGCAAAACTGGGGCAACCGCGCGTATTTTCCGCGCGCCGACCGTTCACTCGAGTCCGGCGAGGTGCTGGGCGCATTTCTGGCCCAGTTCTATGACGATAAGCCGCCGCCGCGCTGTGTCTTTCTCTCGCACGAGATTCCCGACCGCGCGCTTCTCGCCGAGGCGCTCGGTATCAAGACCGGGCGCAAGGTCGAGGTGGCGGTGCCGATGCGCGGCGAGAAGAAGGACCTCGTCGACCATGCCATGGCCAATGCGCGCGAGGCACTCGGGCGTCGGCTCGCCGACACGGCCTCGCAGCAGCGGCTGCTCGCCGGGGTGGCCGAGGCGTTCGGGCTTACGCGCGCGCCTCGCCGCATCGAGGTCTACGACAACAGCCACATCCAGGGCACCAATGCGGTGGGCGGCATGATCGTCGCGGGCCCGGAAGGCTTTCGCAAGAATCAGTACCGCAAGTTCAACATCCGCTCGGACGATCTTGTCCCTGGCGATGATTACGGCATGATGCGCGAGGTGCTGACGCGCCGCTTCAAGCGGTTGATGGCGGAGGTGCCGCGCGCCGCCAGCCTTGCCGAGGGCGCGGCGCCGGCCTCGCTCGCGGTCGGACCGGAGGTGGCGACGGTCGCCGATGCGGAGGCGAATGGTCTTGCCGAAGCGCCCGCGGAGGAGCCGGCCGAGACGGCCGAAAATCCTTGGCCTGATCTCGTGCTGATCGACGGCGGCGAGGGCCAGCTCGGCGCTGCGCGCGAGACGCTCGCGACCCTCGGCGTCAACGATGTGCCGCTCGTCGCGATCGCCAAGGGGCCGGACCGGGACGCTGGCCGCGAGACGTTCCACATGCCCGGCAAGGCGAGTTTCAAGCTGCCGCCGCGTGACCCGGTGCTCTATTTCGTACAGCGGCTGCGTGACGAGGCGCACCGCTTTGCGATCGGCTCGCACCGCGCCCGACGCAAGCGCGACATTCGCGAGGCCGGCCTGCAGGAAATTCCGGGCATCGGTCCGACCCGCAAGCGTGCGCTGTTGCGCCACTTCGGCACCCTGCGTGCGATCGAGCGCGCCTCGCTCCCCGATCTTGCGCGCGTGCCCGGCATCAACGACGAGACCGCGAAGCGCATCTTCGATTTTTTCCACGAGGCCGTGCGATAGTCCGGCACCCACCGCGCTCAGCCCATCCTACGATTTCGGACCGTAAATCTTGACGCAGGTGTCGAGGTGGTCGAGCACGTCGCCGACATGGTTGAGATCGAAGCGGATGGTGTGGCCGTCGGCCATGGCTTCGAGCGTCTTTGCGGTGCGCAACGCCGCTACGGTATCGGGATCGAGCACCGGCACATCGACATGGAAGTCCGACAGCGCGTCACCGGGAAGCGCGGCCGCCGGGCGCTGATCGAGCTTGATGCGCACCGTCGTCTTGCCGCGCGTCAGTGCGCGTGGGTCGTAGAAGACGAGGAGGCCCATGTGCCCGGCGGCGTCGCGCGTGATCCCGAGCATGCCATAGGGCGAGATGGTGAGCGCCGCGACCGTCCGATTGTAGAGGACGCAGCGGTCGAACTTGTTGTTCGCATCGCGCATCGCGAAGCCCTCCCACCCATCCTGGGCGATCAGGTTCTGCGCGGCCGCGGGCGCCGCCGTCAGCGCCATCACCAGCGCCACCCGCATCCATCCAGGTTTCACCGGCCACCTCTCGACTCGTCCATGTTCGTCTCGTTCATGCTGCGGCAATCTGGCCAAGGTCGCGGCGCCGGACAAGTTTTTGTGTGGGGTTGGCGCATATGCCGCGGGGCCGCTATTGTATAGGTATGGATGTGAGCACGACCCAGCGTCTGCCGGCTCGGCCGCTCGCGCTGCCCAACCTTCTGACCTATGCGCGGATCGTGGCGGTGCCGGCCGTGGTCGCGTGCATGTACTGGCAGGATTTTCTGCAGGGCGCCCTGTGGCTGCGCTGGCTCGCGCTTGCGATCTTCATCGTGGCGGCCATCACTGACTTTCTCGACGGCTACATCGCTCGCATGTGGGGGCAGCAGTCGACCTTCGGTCGCATGCTCGACCCGATCGCCGACAAGCTGCTGGTCGCCTCCTGCCTGCTGATGCTGGCGGCCGACGAGACGATCAGGAATTGGACGGTCTGGGCTGCGATCGTGATTCTGTGTCGCGAGATCCTCGTGTCGGGCCTGCGCGAGTACCTCGCCGAGTTGCGCGTCAGCGTGCCGGTGACGCAACTCGCCAAATGGAAGACGGCCGTGCAACTCGTCGCCATCGCTTTCCTGCTCGCCGGCGAGGCGGGCGATCAGGTGATCAGCGGGGCGCTCGGCCACACCACGCATATCATCACCGAGCTCGGCATCGGCCTCCTGTGGATTTCGGCGCTCGTGACGCTATATACCGGGTGGGACTATTTCCGCGCCGGCGTGCGGCATCTGATCAGCGAATGAGCGTGACGCTTCGCTACTTTGCCTGGGTGCGCGAGCGGATCGGCAAGACCGAAGAGGTCGTCGATCTGCCCGCCGGCATTCGTACGATCGGTGACGTGGTGGCGTGGCTCGCGGGACGCGGCGAAGAGTATGCCTATGCGTTCGAGAATCCGAAGGTCGTGCGCGCCGCGATCGATCGCGCGCATGTGCGGGCGGACGCCGCCGTTGCGGGGGCGCGCGAGATCGCGTTCTTTCCGCCGATGACGGGTGGGTGAGCATGATCCCGAAAAGTGGGCACCGGTTTTCGGAAAAGCTCATGCTCCCAGAGAGAAACTCATGACAGTGCGGCTGCAGCGCGAGGATTTCGATGTCGCTGCCGAGGCCGCCGCCTTGTCGTGCGGACGCACCGATATCGGTGCCGTCGTCACATTCACGGGAATCTGTCGCGACCACGAGGCCGGCCACGGCGTTTCGGCCCTGACGCTCGAGCATTATCCCGATATGGCCGAGGAGGAGATCGCGCGACATGTCGCCGAAGCGCAGGCACGTTGGCCGCTGCTCGGCGTCACCGTCATCCATCGCTACGGACGGCTCATGCCTGGCGATAATATCGTGCTGGTCGCGACCGCTTCGGCGCACCGCACCGCTGCGTTCGAAGCTGCGGAATTCCTGATGGATTATCTCAAGACCCGCGCGCCGTTCTGGAAGCAGGAAGAGCGCGCGCAGGGCACCGCATGGGTCGAGGCCAAGCAGACCGACGACGCCGCGGCCGGGCGCTGGGCGAAGCCGAAGGCGGCGGAGTAAGGGCGCAAAGGCGCGGAACGCGCCATGCCCACGCGGATTCAGCCGGTGCGCACGCTTCCGCCTTCGTGCTCAGCGCTACGCCGGACTCCCAACTCGCCGCAGGTCGCGTAGCGAGCGTAGGCGGGTCGCTTTGCGCACCCTGCGGATTAGAAGACGCGGTGGACCCAACCGTGCGGGTCGGGGGCGCGGCAGCGCTGGATGTCGACCAGGGTCGCGCGTAGCTTCTCGGTCTGGCTGCTTGAGCCGCCGTTGGCGACCGCGAAGCTGCCGCCGTCGAACTTGACGCTGCCAATCGGCGTCAGCACCGCCGCGGTGCCACAGGCGAACGTCTCTCTGAGCCGGCCGCTGGCGGCATCCTCGCGCCATTGGCTGAACGCGTAGGGCTCTTCGCGAACCTCGATGCCCATGCCCTTCGCGACGGTGATGATCGAGGCGCGCGTGATGCCGGGCAGGATCGTGCCGCCGAGCGGCGGCGTCTGCATCGATCCATCGTCGAACACGAAGAAGATGTTCATGCCGCCGAGCTCCTCGACCCAGCGCCGCTCGACAGTGTCGAGGAACACCACCTGTTCGCAGCCGTGCTTGGCGGCCTCGAGCTGCGCCAGCAGGCTGGCCGCGTAATTCCCGCCGCACTTGGCGGCACCGGTGCCGCCCGGCGCGGCGCGCGTAAGCTCCTGCGACACCCACACCGACACCGCACTGTCCTTCGACTTGAAGTATGAGCCGACCGGTGAGGCGATCACGAGAAAGAGATACTCCGACGACGGTTTGACGCCGAGGAAGACTTCGCTGGCGAACATGAAGGGCCGCAGATAGAGGCTGCCGTCGCCCTCCGGGATCCAGTCGCGGTCGATCTTGACCAGCGCGTCGAGCGCCCCGACGAACACATCTTCCGGCAGGATCGGCATAGCCAGGCGCTCGGCCGACTTCTGGAAGCGCCGTGCGTTCGCCTCGGGGCGGAACATCACGGCGCCGCCGTCGGCGGTGCGATAAGCCTTCAGCCCTTCGAAGATCTCCTGGCTGTAGTGCAGCACCGCCGCCGCCGGGTCCATCGGAATGGCGGCTCGTGCCGTGATCTTGGCGTCATGCCAGCCCTCGCCGTCACGGTAGCGGATCGCGGCCATGTGGTCGGTGAAAACGCGTCCGAAGCCCGGATCTCGCAGGGCAGCGATGCGCCGGTCCGGCGGCGTCGGCGCGGGATGCGGTTCGGTCACGAAGGCGAGAGGCAAAGACACGGACATGGCGATCTCGTGGGCGTCGCTTTGGTGTGGGCGGGCGGCCTAGCGTAAAGGGCGGGCAATCGCCGCCAGGTCAAGGCCGTTCGAAGACCCTCCAGATCGCGACCGGCGCGAACCAAGACGCAACGGCTGCTACCGAGGAGTTCGTCGGCGCAACATGTCGCAGGCGGTCGAGGTGGGGGACAGTCATCATAAGCTCCTTGGGATATGCGCCTGGGGTGGGTAACCGCGGTTTTGCTGTTTCGGGCGCTTTTGCCTTGGGTCGCAAGTCCCGGTATCGTCCCGCGTCCAAGCGGCCTGCTCGGCGGTCGCAAGCCGTTGCCGGCCCGCGAGCACGATCATTTCGCGTAAGCTTGGCGTTGGGTAACAAACAAACCAAAATATGTCAATATGGCTGACATAAATCTGAGTGCAGCCCGGCGGTCGGGCCCGGCCGCGCCGGACGCCAAGCCGGCGGCCGAGCCGACCTGGGACCTGATTGAGCTTTTGTTCTTTGCCTATCGCGACTTCGTCGGCGATCCCGACGAGGTGCTGGCGAAGTTCGGCTTCGGCCGCGCGCATCATCGGGTGCTCCATTTCGTCAATCGCAACCCCGGCATGAAAGTCGCGGCACTGCTCGACATCCTCAAGATCACCAAGCAGTCGCTCGGCCGGGTGCTCAAGCAACTCGTCGACGAAGGCTACATCGAGCAAAAGGAGGGCGAGCGCGACCGCCGCCAGCGCCTACTGTTTGCCACCCCGAAGGGGGCTGAGCTTGCCCTGCGGCTCGCGCGCCTGCAGACGGCGCGCATTGCCCGGGCACTCGCCGAGGTCGGCCCCGGCGCGCACGAGGCGTCGCGCAAATTCCTTGCCGCCATGATCGACGCGGACGGCCGCGACCGGGTGATGCGGCTGATCGATCGCGCCGAGACCGCGCGCCGGTTTCGCTGAGGGGAGGCTTCGCGCATGTCTGCCCGCCCCGCTCCGCTGGCCGACGACGCGCCCCACTTGCTCGTCGTCGACGACGACCGGGGCATTCGCGATCTGCTGTCGCGCTATCTGCACCGCGAGGGCTACCGCGTGACGACCGCCGACACCGCCGCGGAAGCGCGCGCCAAGCTCGACGGGCTGAGCTTCGACCTGCTCATCCTCGACGTGATGATGCCGGGCGAGACCGGCTTCGATCTGGCAAAATCGATCCGCAACGGCTCGACGGTACCCATCCTGATGCTGACGGCGCGCGCCGAGAAGGAAAGCCGCATCGCCGGCCTCGAGCTCGGCGCCGACGACTATGTCGCCAAGCCGTTCGAGCCGCGCGAGCTGTCGCTGCGCATCGCCAACATCCTCAAGCGCGCGAGCCCGCCGCCGGCGTCGCCGCCCGAGTCGGTGCGTTTCGGTCCCTTCGTGTTTCACATCGGTCGCGGCGAGCTGCGCCGCGCCGACGAGGCCGTGCATCTCACCGATCGCGAGCGCGACATGCTGCGCATGCTGGCGACGGCGCCAGGTGAGACCGTGACCCGGCTCGCGCTCGCCGGCAACGGCGTCTCGCCGGGCGAGCGCGCCGTCGACGTGCAGGTCAATCGCCTGCGGCGCAAGATCGAGGCCGACCCGGCTAATCCGCTGTTCGTGCAGACCGTGCGCGGCATTGGCTACCGCCTGGTGGTGACGTGACGACGATCGACACCGGCCTCGCCCGCCTGCGCACCGCGGCGCACCGCATCTACGATGGGTGGGATCGCTTCGGCTCGTTCATCAAGAGCCTGATGCCGACGGGCCTCTATGCCCGCTCGCTCCTCATCATCATCGTGCCGATGGTGCTGCTTCAGTCGGTGGTCGCGTTCGTGTTCATGGAGCGCCATTGGAACACGGTGACGCGTCGCCTCTCCGCCGCCGTCACCCAGGACATCGCGGCGCTGATCGAGATGTACAAGGTCTATCCGCACGACGCCGACAACGCGCGCATCCGCCGGATCGCGGCCGAGCGGATGGGCCTGCAGGTCGATTTTCTGCCCGTGACCGACATGCCGCCGGTCGGCCCCAAGCCATTCTTCTCGCTGCTCGACCAGGCGCTGTCGGAAGAGATCCGCAAGCAGATCGGCAAGCCGTACTGGCTCGACACGGTCGGCAATTCCTCGATCGTCGAAATCCGCGTAAAGCTCGACGACGCGGTGATGCGTATCTTTGCGCGGCGCAACGCTGCCTATGCGTCGAACTCGCAGATCTTCCTCTTGTGGATGGTCGGTACCTCGCTGGTGCTGCTCACCGTCGCGATCCTCTTTCTGCGTAACCAGATCCGGCCGATCTTGCGGCTCTCCGAGGCGGTCGAAAGCTTCGGCAAGGGGCGCGATGTGCCCAATTTCCGCCCGCGTGGCGCGCGCGAGGTGCGCCGCGCCGCCTCGGCCTTCATCGAGATGAAGGCGCGCGTCGAGCGCACCATCGACCAACGCACCACCATGCTGGCCGGGGTGTCGCACGACCTGCGCACCGTGCTCACCCGCTTCAAGCTCGAGCTCGCGCTGATCGGCGACTCAGCCGAGGCCGACGCGATGAAGCGCGACGTCGACGAGATGGCGCGCATGCTCGAGGCCTACCTCGCGTTCGCGCGCGGCGACGGCGGCGAGCAAGCGGCCCCGACCGACATGGAGGCCTTCCTCGAGGAGCTCAAGGCCGATGCCGAGCGGCACGGCCACGACACCGCGGTGGTTTTCCACGGCTACCCGGTGGTGACCGTGCGGCCGCACGCCTTCAAGCGCTGTCTTGCCAATCTCGTGTCGAACGCGGCGCGCCACGCCGATGCGATCGCCATCACGGGCCACCGCGACCATCGCTGGCTGACCGTGACGATCGACGACGATGGCCCCGGTATTCCGCCGCACCTGCGCGAGGACGTGTTCAAGCCGTTTCTGCGCCTAGACGACGCGCGCAACCAGGACGAAGGTGGCACCGGCCTCGGTCTTGCGATCGCACGCGATATCGCGCGCTCGCATGGCGGCGATATCACGCTCGGCGAGAGCCCGCTCGGGGGGCTGAGGGCGAGTGTGCGGATACCGGTTTAGCCCGGTAACCTGCTTCCGATTGTGCTGGAAAAGCAAGAAACGGGACTAAAGCCCGCGCCGCCACTTGCTATATTAGGAGCATGACGGACAACGGCTACACGATCTTCGACACCGCCATCGGCCGCTGCGGCATCGCGTGGAATACGCGCGCCATCGTCGCCGCCGGACTGCCGGAGGCCGATGACGACAAGCTGCGTGCGCGGCTCCTGCGGCGCTGCCCTGGTGCGACCGAGCAGGCGCCGCCGCCCGCTGTGCGTCGCGCCATCGACGGCGTCGTGGCGCTGCTCGCCGGCGGCACGACGGAGCTTTCCGACGTCACGCTCGATATGGATGGCGTGCCGGAATTCAACCGGCGCATCTACGAGATCACCCGCAGCATTCCGCCGGGTGCGACGATCACCTATGGCGAGATCGCAGCACGCCTCGGCGGCGGGCCGGAACTCGCGCGCGATGTCGGAACGGCCATGGGGCAAAATCCGTTTCCGCCCATCGTGCCGTGCCATCGCGTGGTCGCGGCCGGGCAAAAGGCTGGCGGTTTCTCCGCGCGTGGCGGCGTGAATACGAAGCTGCGGCTGCTCGCGATCGAGGGCGCGCAGGTCGAGGGCACGCTGCCGCTGTTCGATCGGGCAGGCCGCGGATCGCGCTGATTCTCGATCCTTGATGGCCGGGCTCGTCGCGGCCATGCATGTCTTTCCTGGGCCCAAGAAAGACGTAGAAAATGTCTTACGCCGTGACCGGCGCCTCCTCGCCGCGTTCGCCCTCGTCCCAGTCGTCGCGACGGTGACGCCGGCGCGAGCGGCCGCCGGGCACGAAGCGGCAGAGGTCGCCGAGGATCCCCATGAGGCGCGCGCCGCGCCCGAGCGCGCGGTCGAGCTCCGCCATGGTGCGGGCGTGTCCATCGTCGTCGTCATGCACGAAGGTGCGCAGCACGCGGGCGAACAGCACCGCGAGGCCCTGCGCGCGCACCATGCCGCGCGGGCCCGCCGCATGGATGCCGGCGGCGGCGAGCATCCACTGCTGCGAGCGCACGCCCATGGCGTTGAGCGCGAGGGCAAGCCCCGGATTGCGCCGCGCCGAGCGGATCAGGGAGGCGAGCGCTTCCTTGTGCGGCGCCCAGGCCTCGATCCGCCGCATCAACACGTCGAACAACCGCTCGCGCGGCGGCTCCTCGGCCATGTCGCCGTCGCCGTCTTCGAGCACGGCCCGGTCGATCGTCTTCACGTGTGCGGCCAGGATCGCAAGCTTCGACGGGAACTCGCCGCGCAACGTGCCCAGCGATACGTCGGCACCGGCCGCGATTTCGGCCAGATCGATGCGCTCGATCGCCTTCTCGGCGAGCAGCGCCATGAAGTTCGCGATGATGCGCTCCCGATCGCTCCCGGTCGGTGGCGTGGGCGGATCGGCTTTCGCGCGGGCAGGCTTGCGGGCCATGGCGTTCTCCGATGCGGTTGTTCCACATCGAATGTAGGTCGCCGACCGTGGCCGTTCCAGGGCAGGAATACGCTAGCCGGCGAGCTCGCGCCCGCGCCGGGTCGCGGCCGCGACCGCGTGCCTCATGACGGGATCGAGGCCGTCCGCAGACATCAGCACGTCGAGCGCCGCCGCCGTGGTGCCGCCGGGCGAGGTGACGTTCTGGCGAAGTTTTGCGGCGTCGAGCGGCGATCGATGCAGCAGCTCGCCCGCGCCCGCGACGGTCGCGCGGGCGAGCCGCGCCGCGAGGTCCGCCGGCAGCCCGGCCGCGGCCCCGGCGCGCGCCAGGCTCTCGGCGAGCAGAAACACATAGGCCGGACCCGAGCCCGAGACGGCGGTCACGGCGTCCATCAGGGCTTCGTCGTCGACCCATTCGACCACGCCCACCGCCCGCAGCAGCGTGTCGGCGAGTTGGCGCTGCTGTTTGTTCACCCGCGCGTTGGGGACCGCGACCGTGATGCCGCGGCCGATCGCGGCCGGCGTATTCGGCATGGCGCGCACCAGCGCGGTCGCGGGCGGCAGCGATTTTTCCAGGAAGGCGAGCGGGCGACCGGCCATGATCGAAATGACGACCGTATCGTTGCGCACGAGCCGCCCGAGCGGCGGCACGACATCCGCGGCGACCTGCGGCTTGACCGCGATGACGATCGCGGTCGCCGCCATCGTGTCGAGCGACGGATTGATGCGCAGGCCGCGTTCGCCGAGCGTGATGATCTCGGGCGTCGGCTGCGGGTCGATCGCGACGATGTTGTCGAACTTCAAGCCGAGCTGATGCCAGCCCTCCAGCATGGCGCCGCCCATCTTGCCGGCGCCGACCAGGACGAGGGTCCCGGTGAAATCGCTGAGGGATGCCGAGTCCATCGCCTACCTCGTAGGATGGGTTGAACGAAGCGAAACCCATCGTGTCACGGCAAGCGGCCCGTGATGGGTTTCGTTTCGCTCAACCCATCCTACGCGGATGCCCTACTTGTGGAAGTAGCCTCAGGCCTCGCCCGAGGTCTCGAACATGGTCGCCGCGAGGGCTTCGGTCGCGCTCTTGCCGGCCCAGACCACGAACTGGAACGCCTGGAAGTAGCGCTCGCACGCGTCCAATGCGGTTCCGAGCGCCGACTCGCATTGCGCCCCCGAGGCCGCGATGCCGCCGGTGAGCAGCATGGCGTGGCGGAACATCACGAGCCCGTCGGCGAACCACAGATCGAAATGGCCGACCCAGAGCTGCTCGTTGATCTTGGCGGCCAGCTCCAGCGCTTCGTTGCGGCGGGCGAGCGGCACCTTGAGCTCGAACGCGCACGCCAGATGCAGAGCCTCGATGTCGCACATCCAGGTGAACGAGACTTGGTAGTCGGTCCACTTGCCCGCGACGACCAGCGTGACCTCGTCTTCGCTCGCGCGCGCGAACGACCAGTCGTTGGTCGACGCCATGTGCTCGACCACGTCGACCGGGTTGATCTGGAGGTTGTCCGCGTATTCGCTCAAAGACATGCCGTTCCACCCTGCTTCCGTTTGCCTGCCGCCGCTCGAAAGTGGATGCCGACGCATCCTGCTCACGCGACGCACCGGTTCGTCCGCGCGCAAGCGCGGATACTCAATTCATCCAGTTAGACGCGATTCTGTGACGCAGGTTCCGCGCTATCGAGGCGAATTGACCCGCGAGGGCCGAATCACCTGCGAATCGACTATAACCGCTCCGAGTCCAGCCACCAAAACGGCTTCGCGTGGGAGTGGTTGAAGTTTCTGTGGAATCCGCGACTCGCGGGACGCCGCCGTCCACAGCCGTTCGTGCGACAAGTTGACTCGGGACCGCGTGGGCAGAGCCGCCGTCAGTCGAACAGGCTCGACACCGACTCCTCGGATGCCGTGCGGGCGATGGCTTCGCCCATCAGGGTCGCGATCGACAGTACCCTGATGTTGGCGGCGACCCGCACCGCCTCGGTCGGCTGGATCGAATCCGTGATCACCAGCTCCTTGAGCCGCGAGGCCGTGACGCGCGCGACCGCGCCGCCCGACAGCACGCCGTGGGTGATGTAGGCCGAAACCGCGGTCGCGCCTTTTTCCATGAGCGCGTCGGCGGCATTCACCAGGGTCCCGCCCGAGTCGACGATGTCGTCGATCAGGATGCAGGTGCGGCCCTCGACGTCGCCGATCACGTTCATCACTTCTGATTCGCCTGCGCGCTCGCGCCGTTTGTCGATGATGGCGAGCGGGGCGTTGATGCGCTTGGCGAGCCCGCGCGCGCGCACCACGCCGCCGACATCGGGCGACACCACCGCGACCTTGGACAGGTCGAACCGCTCGCGGATGTCACGCACCATCACGGGCGAGGCGTAGAGATTGTCGGTCGGAATATCGAAGAAGCCCTGGATCTGGCCGGCATGCAGATCGAGCGTGAGCACACGGTCGGCGCCCGCGTGGGTGATCAGGTTGGCGACGAGCTTGGCCGAGATCGGGGTGCGCGGCCCCGGTTTGCGGTCCTGCCGGGCGTAGCCGAAATAAGGCACCACGGCCGTGATGCGCCGCGCCGACGAGCGCCGCAGCGCGTCGATAATGATGAGCAGCTCCATCATGTGGTCGTTCGCCGGATACGACGTGGATTGGAGCACGAACACGTCGGTGCCGCGCACATTCTCCAGGATCTCGACGAAGATCTCCATGTCGGCGAAGCGCCGCACCACCGCCTTGGCGAGGGGGCTCTTGAGGTAGGCGCCGATCGCTTCGGCGAGGCGGGGATTCGAGTTACCGGCGACGAGCTTGATTGCCCCGTTTTTAGCCGCCATTCCCGCCTCCTTCCGCGCGGCATGATGTACTGCCGCCGGGCGGCGTCGTGATAACAAGGAGGCCATGCGCGTTGCAATATGACGGTATTTGTTGTCCCGAAACTTTTTCGCCGGCAGCGCCGGCCATTAACTTAATCCACCATGCCCGGCACCCGGGTCCAACCTGCCTGAGTGTAGATCTTGTACCGGGCATCCGCATCTTGGTCATCAGGGACGCGGATGCCCACGACAAGCGCGGGCACGACGCAGTCATTCAAACCGCAGGAGATACTCCTAGGGCCGATTGCCCGCGTAGGCGAGGGCCGATGACAGGACGGCGGCCGGGTCGGGGCCATTGGCCGCAATATTCGGCCCAGGGTCGCCAGGCACGGCCGACGGCGCCCCCGGCGGGGAGGCCAGGAAAGCGGCGAGTTGATCCATGCTGGTGGTCGCGATCCGCCGCAGCACGCCCTCGTCCGCGGCCGCCCAGGTGCCGCGGCCGGAACCGCTGGCCGGCACCTCGCCGCTGAGGCGCAAGGCGCGCTGCTGGTCGGCGTCGTAGACGTCCCAGACCCAGGCGATGACGGTGTTCCGCCGTTTGCCTTCCACCAGCGCGGCGAGATAGCCGCGGACGCGGTATTGCGCCTGTCCCTCGCGCGAGACCACCGCGACCTGCCGGGCGCTCGCTTCCTCGCCGAGATCCTGCACGAGCAGGGTGAAGATCGCGGCCGGCGGTCCGTCAATCGATTCAAACGCGACCGTCGGTCCGCGTGGGGTCGCCGCCGCCATCGGACCCTGTGGCGCCGTCGAGCATCCCGCCGCGCACAGGCAGAGGACCGTCGACGCGATCGCGCCGGCGCCAACCCGGATTAACGATTGGGGGGGCGCGCCCACGGCGCGCGTGCGCCCGTCCATCCACCATCCCCTCCGCCCGGCAGCCGCTTGCGTTCGCTCGCGCCCCAAATGCCCTGCATTGCGAGCGGTATTAGGCTGCTCGGCCGATGTGAATCCGTAGCCTGTCCCGCCTGTGCGGTCCAGCACATTAACGAACCGCTAACCATGCTCCCGGGTGCTGCCCAAGCGTGATCCCGATAAGGCCTGCCCCGGCTTGCTTCGCGGCGGCGACGGGTTGTCGGAAAAGATCGTGCGTGAACAACAGGCTGACGCTGATGACGTGTGGTCGTCAGGCCTTGGTCAGCACGATGGCGTTGACGTGGCGGCCGTAGTCGGGCTCGCCCCGATGGGTGGTGCGGCGAAAGCTGAAGAAGCGCTGCGGATCCGCATAGGTGCAGGCGGCGATGTCCTCGACCGCGCCGACGCCGGCGTGCGTGAGCCGGCTCGCGACGTAGCCGGGCAGGTCGAACATGGCGTGCCCGGATTTGGCCGCGGGCCGGAAGAAGCGCGCATTGGCGGCGTCGGCTTTAACGAACGTCTCGACCAGCTCGGCGCCGACCTCGTAGTTCGGCTGGCGGATCAACGGGCCGATCGCCGCGACGATGCGGCCACGCACGGCGCCGAGCCGTTCCATGGCGGCAATCGCCGCATCGGTCACACCGGCGAGTGCGCCACGCCAGCCCGCATGCGCGGCCCCGATGACCCGCGCGTCGCGGTCGGCGAGCAGCACCGGCCCGCAGTCGGCGGTCGAGACGCCGATCGCCAGCCCCGGAACGCACGTCACGACTGCGTCGGCGCGCGGGCGCGTCTCGTGTGTCCATGGTGCGTCGGCGACCACGACATCGGCGGAGTGGATCTGATAGGGCGTGAGGAACGCCTCGGCCGTAACGCCGAGCGCGCTTGCCATGCGGGCGCGGTTCTCGGCGACGTGAGCGCGGTCGTCGTCCGATCCGACGCCGCCATTGAGGCTTGCGTAGATGCCTTCCGATACGCCGCCCGCGCGGGTGAAGAAGGCGTGGCGGATGCCCGTCAGGCCCGCGAGCGATTTCGCCTGCAGCATCACGCCTCGAACCCGGGCAAGGTGCTGAGTGCGGGGGCCGACAGGCCCAGCGCCTTGAACAGCGCGCCCATGCCGGCCGCGCCTCCGGCCGTGAGGCGGGCGAGCGCCAGGTCGATGGCCTGCGCCTTGTCCGGCGGCGCCACCACCTTGAGGTTGGCGGCGCGTTGCTCGATGCCGAGCCGGCGCAGGAAGGTCGCCTGGTCGAGCGGCCCGTGCACGCGCGCTCCGATGCTCTCGGCGACGCTGCCGAGCGCCTGGAAATCGACGTGCGCGGTCACGTCGGAGAGGCCGGGCGCGGCCAGCGGGTCGGCCTTGCGCTGGCCGCGCAACGCCTGGAACGTGTCGCCCACCATGCTGTCGACATGGCCGTAATCGACGATCAGCGCGGCGCCGCCGCCGTGCGCCACGCGCCGTCCGACCTCGAGCACCTGCGAGTCGTGGCGCCACTCGTAGATCGAGCCGACCTCGGCCATGCGCACCTGCGGCGCCAGCGTCTGCTCAAAGAATTTCAGCGGCTCAGGCGCGAGCGCGAACGCCAATTGGCCCTGGGCGTCGACGCCGATGACGCGCTGGTGCCAGCCGTCCGGCTGCTTGATTGCCTGGTTGACCGGCAAGGCGTCGAAGAATTCGTTGGCGACGATGATGGCCGGACCCTCGGGAACGTCGGCGAGCGTGTCGTGCCAAGCGAGCGGCACCTCGGGGTGACCGAGGGTCTGCTGCTGGCGCTCGGTCAGCACCGGGCTGGCCTCGACCAGATGAACTGAGATGGCTGCGCGAAACTCGTGCATGACATTGGCGGCGCGCAGCATGTCGGCCATCATGGTGCCGCGGCCCGGACCGAGCTCGATCAGCCGCACCTCGGCGGGCGAGCCCATTTGCCGCCACACGGCCGCGGCCCACAGCCCGATCAGCTCGCCGAACATCTGGCTGATTTCCGGCGACGTCGTGAAATCGCCGGTCGTGCCGAACGGGTCGTGCGTGACGTAATAGCCGTGCTGCGGATGGCAGAGACACAAGTCCATGAATTCCGAAACCGGCATCGGCCCGGCGAGCGCGATCAGCCGGCGGATGTCGTTCTCGAGCGGACTTGCATCGCTCATCCAGGGCTCCGCACGGGTTGGCGGCGTAACGCGAACGCAACGAAGCCGACGCCGGCGATGAACAGCGGCACCGAGAGTAGCATACCCATGGTGACGCCGTGCCACAGGTAGCCGATCTGCACGTCGGGCTGGCGGAAGAACTCGCAGAACGAACGCATCACCGCGTAGCACGTCGCGAAGATGCCGATGATGAGCCCGGGCCGCTTCAAGGCGCCGCGACGGATCAGCCACATGAGGAGCACGAACAGCACGAGGCCCTCGAGCGTCGCTTCGTAGAGTTCGCTCGGATGGCGCGGGAGGTGGCTGAGATCACGCGGATAGACGACCGCCCATGGCACGTCGGTCGGGCGGCCCCACAGCTCGCCGTTCACAAAGTTGGCGAGGCGGCCGAGGAAGAGGCCGATCGGGGCCATCGCGCAGGTGATGTCGCCGAGCGAAAGTATCGAGATGTGGCGCGTACCCGCGAACAGCACGACCGCGATGACGCAGCCGAGGAAGCCGCCGTGAAACGACATGCCGCCGTTCCACACCTTCAGCATCTCGAGCGGATGCGCGAGATAGGAGTCGAAATTGTAGAACAGTACGTAACCGAGGCGTCCGCCCAGGATGATGCCGAGCGTGACCCAGAGCACGAAGTCGTCCAAATCCGTGAGCGTGAACGGCGCGGCGCCGCCCCATCGGCTTTCGTTGGCGACGATCCGGCGGGCATAGACCCAGCCGAGCAGGATGCCGCTGATGTAGGCGAGCGCGTACCAGCGGATAGCGAAAGGACCGAGCCGCACCAGGACCGGATCGAAATTCGGAAACGGCAGAACCGAGAGCGGCATGGAATCAAGCCTGCGTGAAGCGGCCCCCGCGGTGATGCGGTACGGCGTGGATGGCGTCAAGGGTTGCGGCGGAGCGGTAGGATCGCCATTCTTCGGCAAGATGCGCCAGAGTTGCGTCCGGTTTGCGTCCAACTTGCCTCGTTGGGACGACCATGCGGCGCGTGCGGAGAGAACAAATGACCCAGACCTCGAACCGTCTGTTCGACGAATTTGCGCGGTTGATGAACGACGCGGCCGGCATGGCCTCCGGGGTGCGGCGCGAGTTCGACACCCTGGTCCGCCACCAGGCCGACCGGGTCCTGCGCGATCTCGACCTGGTGCGGCGGGAGGAATTCGAGGCCGTCAAGGAGATGGCGCGGCTCGCACGCGAGGAAAACGAGGCCTTGCAGGCACGGATTGCCGCCCTGGAGGCCAAGCTCGGCGCCAGCGCCTGGCCGCCCGTGACCTTGCCGGGCGGCCCCGAGCAGCCTGCACCGGGACCAGGTCAGCCGCCGAGAATGTAGGCGTTTCAACAGGTTAATTTGCCGAGCCGGCAGGTCGCGCGTGCACGCGGCACGCGCGGATTTCTTGTCATGGCGCGGTTCGCCCGCTATAAGCGCGCGGTCCCGCGGACCCGACACCCCTGGAGGCACGCCGCGGGGCACTCCAACAATCAGAACTGACAGCCAAACTTGAAGGGTTTTCACAATGGCGACCGTCAATGAATTGAAAGCGACGGCGCGTCCGCGGGCCGGCAAGGGGGCCGCCCGGGCCGTGCGTCGCGAAGGCCGCGTGCCGGGCGTGATCTACGGCGACAACCAACCCCCACTCGCGATCTCGCTCGATTTCGAGGAGCTCAAATACCGCATTCATGCGGGCCGCTTCCTCGTCAGCATCTGCAACATCGAGATCGACGGCAAGAAGCACCGCACCATCCCGCGCGACTTCCAGGTCGATCCGGTGCGCGACAATCCGATTCATGTCGACTTCCTCCGCCTCGGCGAGGGCGCGACGATCCGCGTGCGCATCCCCGTGCACGTGATGAACACCGACCAGTCGCCCGGCGTGAAGCGCGGCGGCGCCGTCAACATCGTCACCCACCATGTCGAGGTCATTTGCCCGGCCGACGGCATTCCCGAGTCGATCGATGTCGACATCGCGGGCCTCGAGATCAGCCATTCGAAGCACCTGAGCGACGTGAACCTGCCGCCGAACGTGCGTCCGATCGTGCACGGCGACGCGACCCTCGTCACCATCGTGCCGCCGTCCGGCTACGCCGAAGAAATGAAGGCGGCCGCGGACGCGGCAGCGGCGGCGGCGGCGGCGGCAGCAGCTGCGACCGAGCCTGGTGCGGCGGGAGCGGCGGGCGCGCCTGGTGCGGCGCCGGGGGCAGCCCCGGGCGCGGCGCCGGCGGGCGGCGCTGCGGCGCCGGCCGGCGGAGCGGAGAAGAAATAAGCCGGCAGGGAGGCCATCACGATGCGCCTCCTGGTCGGGCTCGGCAATCCGGGTGCCGAGCATGTCGGCAACCGGCACAATGTCGGCTTCATGGTGCTCCAGGAGATTGCCCGCCGCCACGGCTTCGGCCCGTGGCGGCGGCGCTTCCAGGGCGCGGTGACCGAAGGCTCGCTCGGGTCCGAGCGGGCATTGCTGCTCTTGCCCTCCACCTACATGAACGAATCCGGCCGCGCCGTCGGCGAGGCCGCGCATTTCTACAAGCTTGCGCTCGACGACATCGCGGTGGTGCACGACGAGCTTGATCTTCCGCCTGGCAAGGTGCGCGTAAAGGTGGGCGGCACGGATGCGGGCCATAACGGGCTGCGCTCGATCACCGAGCACCTCGGTCGAGACTATCGCCGCGTGCGGATCGGGATCGGACATCCGGGCGACAAGAACCGCGTCCATGGCTACGTGCTCAGCGACTTCGCCAAGTCCGAGCACGCATGGGTGGAGGCGCTCTGCGAGGTTATCGCCGACAACGTCGCGCTCCTCCTGCGCGGCGAGGATGCGAGCTTCCAGAACAAGGTGCATCTGACCATGCAAGCCAAGGGCTTCTACGAGCCGCAGGCGGGCGATTGAACCGACTGATCAGAGATCGAGCACGGGTTTCACATAATGGGCTTCAAGTGCGGCATCGTCGGGCTGCCGAATGTCGGCAAATCGACGCTCTTCAATGCGCTGACCGCGACCGCGGCCGCGCAGGCGGCGAACTATCCGTTCTGCACCATCGAGCCGAATGTCGGCGAGGTGGCGGTGCCGGACACGCGCCTCGACGTGCTGGCGAAGCTCGCCAAGTCCGTCCAGATCGTTCCGACACGGCTGACCTTTGTCGATATCGCGGGCCTGGTGCGCGGCGCCTCGAAAGGCGAGGGGCTCGGCAACCAGTTCCTCGCCAACATCCGCGAGGTCGATGCGGTCGCGCATGTGGTGCGCTGCTTCGAGGACGACGACGTCACCCATGTCGAGGGCAAGATCGACCCGATCGCCGACATCGAGACGGTCGAGACCGAGCTGATGCTTGCCGATCTCGACAGCCTCGAGAAGCGCGTCGACGCGCTGGAGAAGAAGGCCAAGCAGAACGACAAGGAATCGCGGGAGGCACTCGATCTCGTCAACCGCTGCCTCGCCTTGCTGCGCGACGGCAAGCCGGCGCGCATGGTCGAGCGCAAGCCCGAGGAGGCCCGCATCTTCGCGATGCTCGGCCTGCTCACGTCAAAGCCGGTGCTCTACGTCTGCAACGTCGAGGAGGCCTCGGCGGCGACCGGCAATGCGCAGTCGCGTCGGGTCGAGGAGCGCGCCGCGCAGGAGGGCGCGGCCGCGGTCGTGATCTCGGCCAAGATCGAATCGGAGATCGCCGTGCTGCCGGCCGACGAGCGCGCCGACTACCTCGAGGCAGTCGGCTTGAAAGAGGCGGGTCTCGATCGCCTGATCCGCGCCGGCTACGCGCTGCTGCATCTCGTCACCTTCTTCACGGCCGGCCCGAAGGAAGCGCGCGCCTGGACGGTGACGCGCGGCGCGCGCGCCCCGCAGGCGGCAGGCGTGATCCACACCGACTTCGAGCGCGGCTTCATCCGCGCCGAGACGATCGGCTACGCCGACTACGTGGCGTGCGGCGGCGAAGCAGGCGCGCGCGATGCCGGCAAGCTGCGCCTCGAAGGCAAGGAGTACCCCGTCGCCGACGGCGACGTGATGCATTTTCGATTTGCGACGTAGTCCTCTCCGTCATGGCCGGGCTTGTCCCGGCGAAGTCGTGGATGCCCGGCACAAGGCCGGGCATGACGAGACTCTCTACCGCGGGTCGCCCTGCCGGCGGATCTCGCCGAGATGCTCATTGATGCGGAAGACGATGAGCACGAACTCCGCCGCGAGGCGCGCCAGGATGATGCCGATGAGCATCGTCAGCAGCGCGCCGATCATGATGACGATCCCGTTGAGCAGGCTCGCCGTCATTTCGAGCAGGCCGTAGACCAGCCCGCGCAGGCCGGCCAGCACCGCGCCGGCGAGCGCGAGCCAGTAGAAGATCTTGATGATCGACGGCGTGACGAAACGTTCCCACCGAAAAAGGTCGCGAATGTCGAACATGCCGCCCTCCTGTCGACCCCGTGTCGGCCGATTCGTACGGAAATCTGGGTAACCAAATCGTTTACGACAGGGCGCAGGCGCACGGCGAAATGATGTCCGCGCTACGCCCACCGCACGATACCATTGACGCCTCCCGACAGCACTCGCTACCCACTCGGCCGAACCCATGTCGTGGGGAAGCTGTGCCAAAATATTACTGGGAAGACTTCGCGCCCGGCCACGTGGCCGAGTACGGCACCTACGAGGTGACCGCCGAGGAGATCAAGGCGTTCGCGGCCGAATTCGACCCGCAGCCCATGCATCTCGACGAGGAGGCCGCGCGCGCCAGCATCGTGGGCGGCCTGTGCGCGTCGGGCTGGCACAGTTGCGCGATCATGATGCGCATCATCGCGGACGGCTTTGTGCTCGATTCCGCCTCGATGGGCGCGACCGGCTGCCCCGAGATCAAGTGGATCGCGCCGGTGCGACCGGGCGACCGCCTGCGCGTGCGCGTCCAGGTGCTCGACACCCGCGTGTCCAAGACGCGGCCCGGGATGGGATTCGTCAATGCGCGCTTCGACATGCTCAACGCCGCCGATGTGCCCGTCATGGCGGTGACGACGAACATGATGCTCGAGCGGCGGCCCGGCGGAAGCGCCGGCGAAAGGGCAGGCGCCGCATGAGATATTTCGAGGACCTGCGCGTCGGCGAGCGCACCGAGCTCGGCAGCCACACCTTCACGGCGGATGAGATCAAGGCGTTCGCGCGGCGCTATGACCCGCAGCGTTTCCACGTCGACGAGGGGGAGGCGGCGCGCTCGCATTTCGGCCGGCTGTGCGCCTCGGGCTGGCACACGACCGCGGTCTACATGCGTCATTTCGTCGACTTCGAGCGCGCCGAGGCCGAGCGCATGCGCGCCGGCGGCGAGACGCCCGCCAAGGCCGGGCCTTCGCCCGGCATCCGCGAGCTGCGCTGGGTGCGGCCGGTCTATGCGGGCGACACCATCAGCTTCGCGCGCGAGGTGATGGAGCTGCGCGATGCGAGCCGGCGGCCCGGCTGGGGCCTCATGGTGGCGCACAACACCGGCATCAACCAGAATGGCGAGCTGGTGCTGTCCTTCGTCGGCGCGAAGTTCGCCGAGAAGCGCGTGAAGGCGTAGAAATCGTGGCCCGGATTTCGCTGCGCTCAATCGGGGCCACGAACCGATTCCATCGACGCGGAACGTGCCTTAGAGTGACCGCATGACCGTCGTCGCCAATACATCCTCTGTGATTCCGCAAACGCAAGACGAGCGCCGCGCGCTCGGCGTCGCCGGCGGCGCGCACGCGCTGCACGACGGCTACACCGACATGATCTACGTGCTACTGCCGATCTGGCAGGCCGAGTTCGGCCTCAGCTATGCGGCGGTCGGTCTTCTGCGCGGCCTCTTTTCCGGCACGCTCGCCGCTTTCCAGGTTCCTTCGGGGTTGCTGGCCGAGAGGTTTGGGCCGGCGCGCGTGCTCGCGATCGGCACCGCGCTCGTCGGCGGTGGCTACCTGATCGCCGGGGCGAGCGCCGGGCTCACGATGCTGATGGTTGCGCTGATCGTCGGCGGGCTCGGCGCCAGCACGCAGCATCCGCTCGCCTCGACGCTGGTGGCGCGTGCGTTCGGCACGGAACGCTCGATCAAGGCGATCGGCACCTATAATTTTGCCGGCGACATCGGCAAGATGATCGTTCCGGCGGCGGCTGCCCTGCTGATGACCTGGATGCCTTGGCGGCCGACGGTCGCGCTGCTCGGCGTCTGTGGCTTTGCGGCAGCGCTTGCGATCATCGTGCTGATGCCGCGGCAGGCGGGCGACGAAAAGGCTGCCGCCAAGTCGGACAAGGCCGCTGCGCGCGGCAGCGCGCGCCGCGGCTTTCCGCTGCTCGTGTCGATCGGCGTCATCGACAGCGGCACGCGCATGCCGCTCCTCACCTTTCTGCCGTTCCTCCTCACCGCCAAGGGCGCGAGCGTCCAGGGCATCGGCCTCGCGCTGATGCTGGTGTTCGCCGGTGGCGCCTGCGGCAAGCTCGTATGCGCCTTCATCGGCGCGCGCCTGGGCGTGGTCACCACCGTGGTGCTGACCGAGGCGGGGACCGCCCTCGGCATCCTCGCGCTGCTCGTGCTGCCGCTCGAGGCCTGCTACGCGCTGCTGCCGCTGATCGGCATCGTGCTCAACGGCACCTCCTCGGTGCTGTATGGGTCGATGCCGGCGCTGGTCGCGCCGGAAAAGCGCGCGCGGGCCTTCAGCATCTTCTACACCGGCACCATCGGGACCGGGGCGCTGGCGCCGGTCGCGTACGGCTTCCTGGGCGATCTCCTCGGCGTGCGCCCGGCGCTCGTGGTCCTGGCCTGCGTGGTGCTGATCACCGTTCCGCTTGCGTTCGTGTTGCGGCCCGCATTGCTGGAGCGGGGCGTGGTCAACACCTAGGGGGATCGCGCGCTCCGCGCAGTCCAAGGCCTTGCAGAACGTCGCCACCTGCAGTCCGTCGTTGAACGGACGCAGCGACATGAGGTTTACTGCGTAGCCTCCTGCCCGCAAAAATCTTGCCGTCGAGCATTGCGTGCCGTGAGGCACCTCCCCAGATAGGCGGGGCAGGATCAATCAGGGCGCAGTCATGGATTTGCTGAGACTCGTGGCGCTCGACACGGACGACCTTGCGGTCGTGTCGACGCATGCTCAGGACTCGGTCGTCAAAGTCGCCGACATCATGTGGCGACCGGCCGAGAAGCGCGCGATCGTCATCCTTAACCGGTTCGATTGGGAAAGCTCACAGAGCCCGACGCCGCCTTACCGCCGCCGGCGCGCCGCTCTGCGGTTCGAGCGCGTCAATGCGTTCCGCCATCGAAATATCCCCTGTGCGGCCAAGGACACGGTGCTCAATCTCCTCGCCGTCGAATTCATCCCGGGCGATGCGCCCGGCGGCGCCGTGATCTTGACGTTCTCGGGCGGCGCGGCGCTGCGGCTCGAGGTCGAATGCCTCGAGGCCGAGCTTGCCGATCTCGGCCCGGTCTGGGCCACGGCCGCCTGCCCGGCCCATGCCGACGAGCTCGGCGCCGTGAGGACGGTTTAGAAAGGCCTCGTGTCCGGGCACAGCGCAGCGCGAAGCGGGGCGCTGCAGACCGCGACCCGGCTTTCGTGGACAATTTACCCTTTTCGTCACTGGGCCCGGATCGGCGGTGCAGCGGCGCGCAAGTGGCGCGCCGCTGCACCGCATCCAGGGCGCACCCGCGCGTCACCAAGGGTTGACGTCCCCGCGACGGCGGGCCATTGAGCGATCGTCAAAGGGCCCCGCCATGCCGCTTCGTCTCGATACGCGCGACGCCGACTTTGCCGAGCGTTTTGCCGCGTTTCTCGCCACCAAGCGCGAGGCCGCGCAGGATGTCGAGCAGGCCGTGCGGGCGATCATCGCCGATGTGGTCGCGCGCGGCGACGAGGCGCTGATCGAGCTTAGCCGCCGGTTCGACCGCATCGATCTCGTCGAGGTCGGCCTGCGCGTCACGCCGGACGAGATCGAAGCCGCGGCGGCCGCGTGCGACCCGGTCGCGCTGGCGGCGCTCAAGCTCGCGCGCGAGCGCATCGAGGCCTATCACCGCCGCCAGCTGCCGCGCGACGAGCGTTTCACCGACGAGATCGGCGTCGAGCTCGGTTATCGTTGGCGCGCGATCGCCGCCGCCGGCCTCTACGTGCCGGGCGGCACCGCCGCGTATCCGTCCTCGGTGCTCATGAACGCGGTGCCCGCCAAGGTCGCGGGCGTCGAGCGCCTCGTGATGGTGGTGCCGGCGCCGGACGGCAAGCTCAACCCGTTGGTGCTCGCAGCGGCCTCGCTCGCCGGCGTCGACGAGGTCTACCGCATCGGCGGCGCCCAGGCGGTGGCGGCGCTCGCCTACGGCACCGCGACGATCGTGCCGGTGGACAAGATCGTCGGCCCGGGCAATGCCTATGTGGCGGCCGCGAAGCGTCTCGTCTTCGGCAAGGTCGGTATCGACATGATCGCAGGCCCCTCCGAGGTGCTGATCGTCGCCGACCGCGACGCCAATGCGGCCTGGATCGCGGCCGATCTCCTCGCGCAGGCCGAGCACGACCCGGCGGCGCAGTCGATCCTCATCACCGACGACACGATGCTCGCGAGCGAGGTCGAGATCGCCGTGGCGGGCCAGCTCGCGACGTTGCCGCGCGCAGAAGTCGCCGCCGCTTCGTGGCGCGATTTCGGCGCCACCATTTTGGTCGAGAAGCTCGACGACGCCGTGGCGCTGGTCGACGCGGTCGCACCCGAGCATCTCGAGATCGTCACGCGCGACGCCGAGCGCCTCGCGGCGCGCGTCCGCAATACCGGCGCGATCTTCCTCGGGGCCCATACGCCGGAGGCGATCGGCGACTACGTCGCGGGATCGAACCACGTGCTGCCGACGGCGCGCTCGGCGCGCTTCTCCTCCGGCCTCGGTGTGCTCGACTTCATGAAGCGCACCTCCATGCTCAAATGCGGGCCCGACCAGCTCGCGGCGCTCGGACCCGCCGCGATCGCGCTCGGCGAGGCGGAAGGACTCAGCGCCCACGCGCGCTCGGTCGCGATCCGGCTCAACCAGAGATGAACGCGACGCCTCCCGCGGGTGACCAGCGGCTCGTCAAGCTCACGCTCGACGAGAACTCGATCGGCCGTTCGAGCCCCGACGTCGAGCACGAGCGGGCGGTCGCGATCTACGACCTCCTGCAGGACAATTCGTTCGACCCGATCGGCCACGAGGGCGGCCCCTACGCGCTGCATCTCGCGGTGGTCGGCAACCGGCTGGTGCTCGACGTGCGCACCGCCGACGATAGCGTCGTCGTGACCCATCACCTGTCGCTGACGCCGCTCAAGCGGCTGGTGAAGGACTACTTCCTCATTTGCGACAGCTACTACCAGGCGATCCGCTCCTCGACGCCGAGCCAGATCGAGGCGATCGACATGGGCCGCCGCGCCTTGCACAACGAGGGCTCCGAGCTCTTGATCGAGCGGCTGAAGAACAAGATCCGCCTCGACCACGACACGGCCCGCCACCTGTTCACGCTGATCACCGTGCTGCACTGGAGAGGCAAAGGGTGAGCGGGGAGGCGGCCGCACCGACCGGCGCTCAGCCGCACGCGGTCCTGTTCGCCTGCGGGCTCAATTCGGTGCGCTCGCCCATGGCGGCGGCGCTGTTCAAGCATCTCTACGGGCATCGCGCCTATGTGGCGTCGGCGGGCGTTCGCACCGCCGAGCTCGACCCCTTCGCGGCCATCGTGATGGAGGAGCTCGGCCTCGACATCTCCAAGCACCGGCCGATGACGTTCGAGGAGCTCGACGACTGGGAGGGACTCAACTTCGACCTGATCGTCACCCTGTCGCCGGAGGCGCATCACAGGGCGCTCGAGCTCACCCGCACCATCGCGGCCGACGTCGAGTACTGGCCGACGCCGGATCCGACCGACACCGAGGGCAGCCGCGAGCAGCGGCTCGACGCCTATCGCGCGGTGCGCGACATGCTGCTCGCGCGGATCAAGGAGCGGTTCGGAACGGCCCCGGTGGCGAACGAGTGACATTGAATGAATTGCGCCGTCATGGCCGGGCTTGCCCGGCCGTCTATGTCTCATTTGCCGGGGTGCCGTAAGGAAGGCGTGGATGCCCGGCACAAGGCCGGGCATGACGGAGGTGGAATGGATCCGCCGGTTGTCGACCCTGACGCCATCCGCTACGTTCCGCGCGATCCCATCCGCGAAAGACCAACCACAATCGATGATCGGTCGCCCCAAACTCGTGCTCGCATCCGGCTCGCCGCGCCGGCTCGCCTTGCTCAACCAAGCCGGCATCGAGCCGGACGCGCTGCGCCCGGCGGACGTCGACGAGACCCCGGTCCGGGGCGAGCTGCCGCGCGCCTGCGCCAACCGGCTGGCGCGCGCCAAGGCCGAGGCCGCGCTCGCGACCGTGCGCGTCGACGAGGATCTCAAGGGCTCCTTCATCCTCGCGGCCGACACCGTGGTGGCGGTCGGCCGCCGCATCCTGCCCAAGGCCGAGCTGCTCGACGAGGCGGCGCAGTGCCTGCGCCTCCTGTCGGGCCGCAACCACCGCGTCTATTCCGCGGTCTGCCTCGCGACGCCGAAGGAGGCGTTCCGCCAACGCCTGATCGAGACGCGCGTGCGCTTCAAGCGGCTCTCGCCGCAGGACATCGAAGCCTATCTCGCGTCGGGCGAATGGCGCGGCAAGGCCGGCGGTTACGCCGCGCAGGGCCTCGCCGGCAGCTTCATCGTCAAGCTGGTCGGGTCCTACAGCAACGTGGTCGGGCTGCCGCTGTACGAGACCGCCGCGCTGCTCGCGGGCGAGGGCTATCCGATTCATTTCGGCTGGCTCAACGCGGTGTGAAACTTCTTTCTGCCCCTCCCCCGCTTGCGGGGGAGGAATACGCGCCGCAGGCGCGCAGGAGGGGGCCAGTCGGCAGACGCGGTGCTCGTCGCTTTCCCCTCCCCCGCAAGCGGGGAAGGGGGACCAACCACCGAGTTTGCGGCAAAGAAGCATGAACATCGCGCTGTGGCTCGATCGCGCGGGACGCGGGCAGGCGGATCGGCCGGCGGTCGGCCATGGCGCGCGGGTGCTGCGGACCTACGGCGAATTCGCCGGCCGCGCGGCGCGGATCGCGGGGGCGCTGCGCCAGCGCTGCGGTCTCGTGCCGGGCGACCGGGTCGTGATCGCGACGAAGAACGCGCCCGATTATCTCGACGTGCTCTACGGCGTCTGGCACGCGGGCCTTGTCGCGGTGCCGGCGAATGCCAAGCTGCACGGCGCCGAGCTCGGCTACATCGTCGAGCAATCGGGCGCGCGCGTCTGTTTCGCGTCGGCCGATGTCGAGACGGCGCTCGCGCCGCATGCGCCGAAGAACCTCGAGCGGCTGATCGCGATCGGCGGCGCGGATTACGCGTCCTTTCCCACGGCGGAACCGATCGAGATGGTGCCGCGCGCGCCGGACGATCTCGCCTGGCTGTTCTACACCTCGGAGACCACCGGGCGGCCGAAGGGTGCGATGCTCACGCATCGCAACCTCGCACGGGTCAGCCAGTCGTACGCGGCCGAGGTCGATCCCGTTGCGCCGGGTGATGCGCTGCTGCACGCGGCGCCGATGAGCCACGGCTCCGGCCTCTACATCATGGCGCAGGTCATGCGGCTCGCCGTCAACGTCGTGCCGGAGTCGGGCGCGTTCGAGCCAGACGAGGTGTTCGCCCTCTTTGGCGCCTGGCCGCGCGCCTCGATGTTCGCCGCGCCCACGATGGTGAAGCGCCTGGTGGCGCACGGCGGCGACGCCCATGCGGAAAACATCCGCGCCATCATCTGGGGCGGGGCGCCGATGTACGTGGAGGATGCGCGCGCCGTGCTCGACCGCTTCGGGCCGCGGCTCGTGCAGATCTACGGGCTTGGCGAGAGCCCGATGACGATCACGACCCTCGCGCGCGAGGACATCGCCGACCGCACGCATCGGCGTTGGCTGGCGCGGCTCGGCTCCGCCGGCCGGCCGTTCGCCGCCCTCGACGTCATGGTGGCGGACACGGACGACCGGCCGCTGCCGTTTGGCGAAACCGGCCAGATCCTCTGCCGCGGCGACGTCGTGATGGCGGGCTACTGGAAGAACGAGCCGGCGCGCCGCGGCGCTCGCCGGCGGCTGGCTGCACACCGGCGACATCGGCGCGTTCGATGCCGATGGCTACCTGACGCTGAAGGACCGCGCCAACGACCTGATCATCTCCGGCGGATCGAACATCTATCCGCGCGAGGTCGAGGAGGTGCTGCTGCGG
>DASXCK010000567.1:0-12776 GCA_036491235.1 Xanthobacteraceae bacterium
CGGACATCGCTACCGCACCCGCAGCGTCGGCAACGTGATCGACGAAATCCGCTACGCCAAGGCGGCGTTCCCGCAGGTGCAGGAGTTCTTCTTCGACGACGACACCTTCACGGACGACGTCGCGCGCACCGAGGCGATCGCCAAAGAGCTCGGCAAGCTCGGCGTCACCTGGTCGTGCAACGCCAAGGCCAACGTGCGGCGCCAGACGCTCAAGGTGATGCGCGACAACGGGCTGCGGCTGCTTCTCGTCGGCTACGAGTCGGGCAACCAGAAGATCCTGCACAACATCAAGAAGGGCATGCTGGTCGACGTCGCCAAGCGCTTCACCAAGGACTGCCACGAGCTCGGCATCGCAATCCACGGCACCTTCATCCTCGGCCTGCCGGGCGAGACGAAGGAGACGATCGAGGAGACGATCCGCTTCGCGACCGAAATCAACCCGCACACCATCCAGGTGTCGCTGGCGGCGCCCTATCCGGGCACGTTCCTCTACAAGCAGGCGGTCGAGAACGGCTGGCTCGACGCCAAGAATGCCGAGCTGATCGACGACAAGGGCGTGCAGATCGCGCCGCTGCACTATCCGCACCTGAGCCATACCGAGATCTTCCATTCGGTCGAGGACTTCTACAAGCGCTTCTATTTCCGCGCGCCCAAGATTGCGTCGATCGTCGGCGAGATGATCCGCAGCCCGCAGATGATGAAGCGCCGGCTGCGCGAGGGCGTCGAGTTCTTCGCCTTCCTGCGCGCGCACAAGGCACCAGTGCACTGAGCGGCAACCGCCTGATCGTCACGGCGGATGACTTCGGCCTCGCGGCCGAGGTCAACGAGGCGGTCGAGATCGCGCACCGGACGGGGATTCTCTCCGCGACGAGCCTGATGGTGGCGAGCCCCGCCGCCGCCGACGCGGTGCGCCGGGCGCGCGCCATGCCGACGCTCGCAGTCGGGCTCCACATCGTGCTGGTCGAGGCGAAGCCGGCGCTGCCGCCGGAGCGCGTTCCCGACCTCGTCGGTCCGGACGGCATGTTCCGCACCGACATGGCGCGGCTCGGCTTCGACATCGCGTTCAAGCCGCGCGTGCGCCGGCAGATGATCGCCGAGATCGCGGCGCAGTTTCTGGCGTTTCGCGCGACCGGTTTGCCGCTCGACCACGTCAACGCGCACAAGCATTTTCATCTGCATCCGATAATCGGCGCCGCCGCGATCACGCTCGGGAAAAAATTCGGCGCGCGCGCGATCCGCGTGCCCACCGAGCCGGTTGCAGTCGTGCGTGGGATCGAGCCCGCATCGGCGGCGCTGTCGTCGTCGCTGTTGGCGCAGTGGACGCGTATCCTGCGCGGGCAGGCGCGGCGCGCCGGGATGGCCGCGCCGGACGCGGTGTTCGGTCTCGCCTGGTCAGGCGCGATGACGAGCGGGCGGATCGCGAGCCTGTTGCGGCGACTGCCCGCGGGTGTGATCGAGATCTACACCCATCCGGCCACCGCCAATGGGTTCGCGGGCCATGCGCCGGGCTATCGCTATACCGATGAGCTCGCGGCGCTCACCGATGCGGCGTGCGTCGCGGCGGCGCGTGACGCGGGCTATCGCCTCGGCGGGTTCGGCGACGCCTGATGGGACAAGTCCCACGTGCGCGCGGCCTTTGCGGCCCTTTGCGCGCACCGGAAGTTGACGTAGCCTCTCGGACGTCAACCCGGGGATCAAAACGATGAAACGGCGCGACTTCATGACATTGCTTGGTGGTGCAGCGGCCTTTCCGATGATTGCACGCGCGCAGCAACCACAATCGCTCGACGGCGAGCTGCAGCATGCGGTCGAGCGCAAGGACGCGGCCGGCGTCGTCGTGATGGCGGCCGACCGCAAGGGCGCGATCTATCAGGGCGCGTTCGGCGTCGCCGACATCGGCACGGCGCGGCCTTTGAAGATGGACTCGCTCTTTCGCATCGCGTCGATGACCAAAGCGGTCACCTCGACGGCCGCGATGCAGCTCATCGAGCAGGGTCGCTTCGCGCTGGATGATCCGGTTTCCAAATATTTCCCGGAGTTCGCGAAGCTGCAGGTGTTCGAGTCCTTCGATCACGCGACCGGCGCCTATCGGCTGCGGCCGGCCGCCGGGCCCGTCACGGTGCAGCATCTCTTCACCCATACGTCCGGGCTCGGCTACACGTTCACCAGCGACATCCTGCGCGATTTCAAGCCGCGCTCCGGCGAAAGCTATCCGGTCGGCCCGCTGCTGTTCGACCCGGGCACGCGCTGGCATTACGGCACGAGCGTCGATTGGCTCGGGCGGCTGGTGGAGAAGACCTCGGGCCTGTCGCTCGAGGATTATTTCCACCAGAAGATCTTCGTGCCGCTCAACATGCCCGACACGTTCTACTTCGTGCCGAAGGACAAGGCGACGCGTCTCGTGACGGTCAACCGCCGGCTTGCCGACGGCGGGCTCGCAAAGGATTCGGTGCAGCCGCCGACATCGGGGTTCACGCCGGTCGGCGGCGGCGGGCTCACGTCGACGGCGGCGGACTACATCCGCTTCACTCGCATGGTTCTCAACGGTGGCGAACTCGATGGCGCCCGCGTGCTCTCGGCAAAGAGCGTCACCGCGATGGGGCAGAACCACATCGGGGCGGTCGGCGTGCCGGCGCTCAAGTCGGCGATGCCCGATCGCAGCGCGGACTTCTCCTTCATCGCGGACGGGCGCGACAAGTGGGGCCTCGGCTTCCTCATCACGACCGACGCGGTCGCGGGCAAGCGCTCGGCGGGAAGCCTGAGTTGGGGCGGCATCGACAACACGTTCTATTGGATCGATCCGGCCCGCGGCATCTCAGGCGTGATCATGATGCAGTTCCTGCCGTTCGCGGAGAAGCGGGCGCTCAGCGTATATGACACGTTCGAGCGCGGGGTGTATCGGATGGCGGACGCGAGTCGGTAGGCAGTTTATGTTGAGCGCCCGAAAAAGGCGATTTGGACCGCAGCTGATCGCTGTTGATGCACGAAAATCGCCACAAGCTGATGGACGCATGCAATCGTATCAAGTCGGACGCGAGAAAAGTCGACGCTCTTCAGGGCAACAGAGTCATCGTAACAGGCGTGAAGGTGGCCGATGATCTGCACAAAGATGCGACGAATGAGGCCAGCGCTATCCTGCTCGACTTCATCGAACGTATGGGGCGACCGCCGGCCGAGGTTGTTGGCTGGGCGCGTCCTCATCTCGAGAATACCGGCAATTCGCTTCTTGGTGTGGTGCCACCAAACAACTTTCCGCAGGATCATCAGCATCTAACTCGTCAGTACCGCGCTGTTTTCCAGCAGCGCTGGATGGCGTGCTGCGCGATGTTGAAATCGGCTTGGTTAGGGGAGCGGGCTTTAAAACGTCGTGCTCGCGCACGGATCAAAGCAGCGTGCGCGCGCTGGCAGATTGTCATCTTGGCCGTGAACTCACTGTTGAAAACGGGCTTCAAGAGATGGTTGATGATCAATCGACAGACGAATGCGAAGTTGCCGAAAGAGTTTTGATGGGCGGAGGGGAATGAACCACTAAAGCAGAATTGGGCAACTGGCGATTTTGAAACATGGATCAAGCACACAACGCGCCTCAGAGCGTTTGATGTTTCGTTTTTTCATACCGACATCGAGAAGATGATTCCGCGCGCGGCCGCCATGTCTGCTCCCGCGTCAATACCGGAGCGGTCGTCGGAAAAATCGAGTAAAGTCTTTGTCGTGCACGGTCGCGACGATGGGGCAAAAAATGAGGTGGCCCTGTTCCTGCGCGCCATGGGCCTTGAGCCGATCATTCTCCATTTGCGGCCAAATGGCGGTCGACACCTGCTTACAAAATTCAGAGAGGAGTCGGAGGGGGCCGCCTTTGCAGTCATTCTTATGACTCCTGATGATGAAGGTGGTATTGCCGGCGCCGTCGATCGGCGGCCAAGGGCACGCCAGAATGTTGTGTTCGAGCTTGGTTTTTTCATCGGCAAACTTGGACCTGGTAGGGTTGCTGCACTCTTAAACGGCAATGTCGAGAAGCCGTCGGACTTCGATGGAATTGCATACATTAGCTTCGATTCCGATAGCCACTGGAAGACAGAGCTTGCCCGTGAATTGCATCACGCAAAGGTGCCGTTCGATCCGGCAAAGGCGCTCACGACCTGAACCAACTTCCCACTTTCCCCGCGTCGAAGGCACGGTGGGCGGTTGGCCGGCCGCGGCGACGGTCGTCGGTGCGAGCAGCGTCTCGACGTCGCGGTCAGCCTGACCTCTGATTGCAACTTATTTAGGAGGTGTGGCCAGGAGGTAACAGACACCGCGGCGCAGTTCAGTTTATGTGACGACGGTGGGAGCGACAACGAGGGGCCATTTTCCTGTGACAAAAATCTGGCAAGCTGTTGTTTCGCTCGTTGCGCTGTTGGTGGGGTCTGCCATGGCGGCGGACCTGCGCCCCGTCTACAAGGCTCCGCCTTCCTTCGTGGCATACGATTGGAACGGCTTCTACGTCGGCGCCCATATCGGCGGCGCATGGGAACATCGAGGCTTCTCGCAGGCGACCACCGCGGGCCCATTGGTGGAAGCTGGCACGCTCGCGTCGAGTAGCGTCACGGGGGGAGGCCAGATCGGGTACAATTGGGCGGTCAACAACATCTTGCTCGGCTTAGAGGCTGACGTATCGGGCGCTGGACTCAACGCCAGCACTCAAACATTCAATTTCACGGGAGCCGGTCCAGGCTGGAACGAGAAGACCGATTTCTTTGGAACGGCCCGCGGTCGCGTCGGCCTGATTGCCAATAACTGGTTATTTTACGGCACAGGCGGCCTCGCGTGGGCGGACGACCAGTTCACGCGGACGCAGTTGACCGGTAACGGCGGGACGCCTCCGGTCGGTTTCGTCGCTTCCGACAATGGTACGAGAATTGGATGGACCGCGGGCGCCGGGATCGAATGGGGCTTCGCCCGCAACTGGTCCGCGAAGCTTGAATACCTCTTCATGAACCTCGGCAGCAGCACGTTCGGCTTCACAGTTCCGGCGGGCACCTTCACGGTGAGCGAAGGAGATCTTACGATCAATACCGTTCGCGTCGGCGTAAACTATCGGTTCTATTGATACCGACGCGGTTGCGGGCGGCCGAATTTGTTACGTCTGCCGCTCGGCCACAAACCGCGCGGCCTCCTTCAAGACCGCGGCGCGCTCGCCGAACACCGACAGTGCATTTGACGCCTCCGCGACCAGCGCCTTCAGCCGCTCCTTCGACTTGGCAATCCCGAGCACGCCGACGATCGTCGCCTTGCCGGCGGCGGCGTCCTTGCCGGTCGCCTTGCCGACCGTCGCGGTGTCGCCCTCGATGTCGAGGAGATCGTCGGCGATCTGGAACGCCTGACCGACCGCGGCGCCGTAGATGTCGAGTGCGCGGTAGTGCTCGTCATTGGCCTGCCCCAGGATCGCGCCGGCGTTGCAACCGAAGCGGATGAGGGCGCCCGTCTTCATCGCCTGCAGCGTCTCGACGTCGGCCAAGGTCTGCGGCCGCGGCACGTCGGCAAAGCGGCCCTCGGCCGCGAGATCAAGGATCTGCCCGCCCACCATGCCGCCGAGGCCGGAGGCGCGGGCAAGCGCCATCACGAGCTTGACGCGCACGTCGGCGCTCGGATGGGTCTCGGGCCGCGACAGGATATCGAACGCGTAGGTGAGCAGGCTGTCGCCCGCGAGGATCGCGGTCGCGTCGTCGAAGGCCTTGTGCGTCGTCGGGCGACCGCGGCGCAGGTCGTCGTTGTCCATCGCGGGCATGTCGTCGTGGACGAGCGAATAGCAATGCACGCATTCGAGCGCGGCGCCGGCCATGAGGGCCTGCGCGTGCGGTACGCCGAACAGAATTGCGGACTCGACCACCAGGAAGGGACGGAAACGCTTGCCGCCGCCGAGGCTCGAATAGCGGATCGAGTCGAGGAGACGTTTGGGCCGGCTGCGCTCGCCGTCGAGCGGCGCGCCCTGCATGAGCCGATCGAGCAAGGTCTCGGTGTCGGCCGCGATCGAGTTGAGACGAGAATTGAAGCTGTTTTCGTTGCTCACGGTGAAATCCGGTTGGGTCGGGAAAGGCGGGTCAGTGCTCGAGATAGCCGGCGCCGCGGAACCAAGCGATGGCATCTGCGAGCGCCTCCGTAAAGGGGCGTGCCGTGATGCCGAGCTCGCGCTCGGCCTTCGTGGTGATGAAGAACATCTGGTACTTCGACATGCGCAGCGCGTCCATGGTGACGAGCGGCTCGCGTCCGGTGAAGCGTGCGATGGCCTCGGCCGCGATGGCGAGCGGGACGATCGGGGCGCGCGGCATCTTGATACGCGGCGGGCGCCGGCCGAGCAGGGTCGCGATCGTGCCCAGCATCGCGGAAAGAGGCACGTTCTGCCCGCCCAGGATGTAACGCTCGCCGATCTTGCCGCGATCGAGCGCCGCCAGATGCCCGGCCGCGACATCGTCCACGTGGACGAGGTTCAAGCCGGTGTCGACGAAGGCGGGCATGCGCCCACGCGCCGCTTCGACGATGATGCGCCCGGTGGGCGTCGGTTTTACGTCGCGCGGCCCGATCGGCGTCGACGGATTGACGATGACGGCGGGCAGCTTCTGCTCGGCGATCATGCGCTCGACCAGCCGCTCGGCCATGACCTTGCTGCGCTTGTAGACGCCGATCGCCTTCGCCTCGTCGAGCGGAAAAGTCTCGTCCACCGAGGTGCCGTCGCGGCGCACCGCGAGGGTCGCGACGCTGCTCGTGTAGACGATGCGCTCCACCCCGGCGCGCAGCGCTTCCTCCATCACGATCCGGGTGCTGTTGAGGTTGTTGGCGAGGATCTCGTTGCGATCGCGTGCCCACAGCCGGTAATCCGCTGCCACATGGAAGACATATCGCACGCCCGCCATGGCGGGCCGCACGGTCGCGGCGTCGCGCAAATCGCCCTCGGCGAATTCAAGGTCGAGGCCCTCGAGGTGGAAGCGCGGGCTTGTCGGGCGCACCAGTGCGCGCACCGCAAAGCCGCGCTCCACCAGCTTGCGGGCGACCGCCGAGCCCACGAAGCCGCTGGCGCCGGTCACGAGGACGCGGTCGGGGGTGCTCATTGGGCTCCCCTTGGGCATTGCCTGGGCAATGCCCCCTGGATGGAACCGTCCGGGTTTGGCATTCGGGTGTTCCAATGGCAGATTGCCGACCTAAATTAAAGGGCCGCAATCCTCAACAGGAACAAGTTCTTGGTCGGTATTGTCATCGCAGCCCTGGTGTTCGCCATATGGGTCTACCTCGTGGTCGGCCGCGGCTTTTATTGGCTGGCGGGCGAGCGCGACGATCTCAATGAGCCCGCGCCGCCGGCGGTCTGGCCGCGCGTGACCGCGGTCATTCCGGCGCGCGACGAGGTGGAGACCATCGGCAAGACGGTCGGGTCGCTGCTCGGCCAGGCTTATCCGGGCGTGTTCTCGGTCGTGCTGGTCGACGACGAGAGCCGCGACGGGACCGCCGACGCTGCCCGCGCCGCCGCCGCCCAGGCCGGCGCGTCGGAGCGGCTCACGGTGCTGGCGGGCCGGCCGCTGCCGGCGGGCTGGACCGGCAAGCTGTGGGCCGTGAGCCAGGGCGTCGAGCGCGCGACCGCGGGTGCAGACGCCGCAGACTATCTGCTGCTCACCGATGCGGACATCACCTATGCGCCCGAGGCGTTGGCGCACCTGGTGGCGCGGGCCGAGCAGGGCGGCTACGTGCTCACCTCGCTGATGGCGAAGTTGCGTTGCGACAGCCTGGCCGAACGCATCTTCGTGCCGGCCTTCATCTACTTTTTCCAGATGCTCTATCCGTTCGGATGGGTGAACCGGCGCGATCACGCGACGGCGGGCGCCGCCGGCGGCTGCATGCTGGTGCGGCCGCGGGCGCTGGCGAGCGCCGGCAGCATTGCGGCGATCCGCGGCAAGCTGATCGACGACTGCGCGCTCGGTGCGGCGTTGAAGGCGCGCGGCCCGATCTGGCTCGGCCTGACCGAACGGGTGGTGAGCGCGCGCCCGTACGACCGCCTCGACGACATCCGGCGCATGGTGGCGCGCTCGGCCTATGCACAACTCGGCTATTCGCCGCTGATGTTGCTTGGCTGCATCCTCGGCATGGCACTGACGTACCTTGCGGCGCCGCTGCTGGCCTTTTTCGCGAGCGGCGTCGCGCAGGCGCTGGGCGCCGCCGCGTTCGCGCTCATTTTCGTCTCCTACGTGCCGATCTTGCGCTTCTACGGCCGCTCGCCGTGGTGGGGGCTGGCGCTGCCCTTGATTGCGCTCGCCTACATGGCATTTACGCTCGATTCCGCCTATCAGCATGGGCGCGGACGGGGCGGCCTGTGGAAGGGCCGCGTCCAGGCGCAAGTCGGAACGAAAGTCGAAACGGCGGAGCCGAAATGACGCTGGCGGGCGAGATGAGATCGGGCAAGGGACACCGGGACGAGAATTTCCCGGTGGCGTCCCATCTCATCCATCCGCGCTTTCGCGCGCCGATCCTGACGTTCTACGAGTTCGTGCGGGTCGCCGACGATATCGCCGACCACGCCGAGCTCGCGCCGGAGCGCAAGCTCGCGCTGCTCGACCGGCTGGAGGCAAGCCTGCTCGGCACCAGCGAGGCCGATCCCGAGGGCGTGCGGCTGCGCGCCATCCTGGCCGAGCGCGGCTTGAGCCCGCGTCACGCCCAGGATTTGCTGAACGCCTTTCGGCTTGACGTGACCAAGCTGCGCTATGCCAACTGGGACGAGCTGATGCACTATTGCAGCCTCTCGGCCATGCCGGTCGGCCGCTACGTGCTCGACGTGCATGGCGAGAGCCGCGCGACCTGGCCGGCGTCGGATGCGGTCTGCGCGGCGCTGCAGATCATCAACCACATCCAGGACTGTCGAAACGACTTCCGCGACCTCGACCGCGTCTATATTCCGCTCGACGCCATGGCGGCGGCTGGCACGAGCGTCGCGGCGCTCGGCGCGGCGCAATCCTCGCCCGAGATGCTCGCCTGCCTGCACCAGCTGGCGGGGCGCACCGCCGGGCTCTTGCGCGACGGCTATATGCTGCCCGACCAGATCCGTGATTTCCGCCTGAGCCTCGAAATCTCCGTCATCCACAGGCTCGCGGACCAGCTTGTGCGCGCGTTGAGGGTGCGCGATCCGCTGCGCGACAAGGTGCACCTCAAGTCGCTGGGATTCGCCGGCGTCGGCATGCTTGGCGTTCTGCACGGCCTGTGGCGGCGGATCGGCCGGCGCGGCGCCGCATCACCGGAGCACCAGGGCGCGTGACCGTTTCGAACGTCGAGCCAGACACGGGCGCGGACGCGGCCAAGCGCGCGTCGGGGAGCTCGTTCTATCACGCGATGCGCATCCTGCCGCCGGCGCAGCGGCAGGCCATGTTCGAGATCTACTCGTTCTGCCGCGCCGTCGACGACATCGCGGACGATCCGGGCGACCGCGACAAGCGGCGCGCGCAATTGCAGCAATGGCGGCGCGACATCGACGCGGTCTACGGCGGGCATGCGCCGGCGAATCTACGCGGGCTCGCGCAAGCGGTAGGCGCGTTCGATCTCGCGCGCGAGGATTTCCTCGCCGTGGTGGATGGCATGGAGATGGACGTCGAGGCCGACATTCGCGCGCCTGACCTCGCGACGCTCGACCTCTATTGCGACCGCGTCGCGAGCGCGGTCGGGCGGCTGTCCGTCAAGGTGTTCGGCCTCGATGCCAAGAACGGCCACGACCTCGCGCACTATCTCGGTCGCGCGCTGCAACTCACCAACATCCTGCGCGACCTCGACGAGGACGCCGGCATGGGGCGGCTCTACCTGCCGCGCGAGGCGCTGCGCGACGCCGGCATCCCGGGCTCCGAGCCGGCCGCCGTCCTGGCGCATCCGGCGCTCGGCCAGGCCTGTGCGCCGATCCTCGCGCGCGCGCAGGACCATTTCGCGCGCGCCGACGAGATCATGCGCGCCGCACCGCGCCGGGCCGTGCGCGCGCCGCGCATCATGGGCGAGGCCTACAAGGGTTACCTGAGCGCACTGATGGCCCGTGGCTTCGCGCCGCCGCGCGAGCGGGTTCGGATCGGCCGCGTCCGCCTCCTGTGGATCATCCTGCGTCACGCGGTGATCTGATGGGACGCACGACACACGTGATCGGCGCGGGTCTCGCCGGTCTGACGGCCGCCGTTCGGCTGTCGCAACGCGGCGAGACCGTCGTGGTCCACGAGGCTGCCGGGCAGGCCGGCGGGCGCTGCCGTTCCTACCACGATCCGGCGCTCGACATGGAGATCGACAACGGCAACCACCTGCTCTTGTCGGCGAACGAGGCGGCGCTTCGCTTCCTCGCGACCGTGGGCAGCGCGGATCGCCTGGTCGGGCCGTCGCACGCGGATTTTTCGTTCGTCGATCTCAAGAGCAACGAACGCTGGACGCTGCGGATCAACGACGGCCGCCTGCCATGGTGGATTTTCGATGCAAGCCGGCGCGTGCCGGGCACCCGCGCGTCCGACTATCTCGCGATCGTGCGTCTGCTGCGGCCGCCGCAAGGCGCTACGGTCGGCGAGGTGATCGCGTGCAGGGGCGCGCTGTATGATCGGCTGGTCGGACCGCTGCTGCTCGCCGCGCTCAACACGGCGCCGCCCGAAGCGACGGCGTCACTCGCGGCGGCCGTGCTGCGCGAGACTGTCGCGCGGGGAGGGGGCGCGTGCCGGCCGCTGATCGCGCGCGACGGGCTGGGACCGACCTTCATCGCGCCGGCGCTCGCGTTCCTCGCCGCGCGCGGCGTCACGGTCGGGTTCGGGCGCCGGTTGCGGGCGCTCGGATTGGATGGCGACAAGGCCGCGTCGCTCGATTTCGGCGACGAGACGATACGGCTCGGCGGTGAGGACCGCGTCATCCTGGCGGTGCCGCCGGTGGTCGCGGCCGCGCTGGTGCCGGCGTTGCCGGCGCCGGACGAATTCCGCGCCATCGTGAACGCGCATTTCCGCATCAAGCCGCCCGACGCCATGTCGCCGATCGTCGGGGTCATCAACGGCACGGTCGAATGGATCTTTGCATTCACGGACCGGCTCTCGGTCACGATCAGCGGCGCCGACCGGCTCGTCGACACGCCGCGCGAGACGCTCGCGCAGACGATCTGGCGCGAGGTTGCGACGGTCGCGCGAATAAGCAATACGGATGCCGTGCCGCCCTGGCAGATCGTACGCGAGCGGCGGGCGACCTTCGCGGCGCTGCCGGCGCAGGAGAAGAAGCGGCCGGGCACCACGACGGCGTGGCGCAATCTCTGGCTCGCCGGAGATTGGACGGCGACCGGACTGCCGGCGACGATCGAGGGCGCGATCCGGTCGGGCGAGCGCGCGGCCGATCTGGCGCAGCACTGACAATTCTTTCGATGACGGGCGATAGACCATGACGGCCACGGCGCGGATTGCGGACGACGTGCTCGATCGCAGCATCGCCAGTGCGACGGCGGCGCTGCTCGATCGGCAACAGGCCGACGGCCATTGGGTGTTCGAGCTCGAGGCGGACTGCACGATCCCGGCCGAGTATGTGCTGCTGCGTCATTTCCGTGCCGAGCCGGTCGATGCGGCGCTCGAGGCGAAGATCGCCGTCTACCTGCGCCGCGTCCAGGGTTCACATGGCGGGTGGCCGCTGTTCCAGGACGGCGACTTCGACATGAGCGCGAGCGTCAAAGCCTATTTTGCGCTCAAGATGATCGGCGACGATCCCGACGCGCCGCACATGAAGCGCGCGCGTGATGCGATCCTGGCGCGTGGGGGCGCTGCGAGCTCGAACGTCTTCACCTGCAGCCTGCTCGCGCTTTACGGCGTGCTCTCGTGGCGCACCGTTCCGGTGATGCCGGTCGAGATCATGCTGCTGCCAAAATGGTTTCCGTTCCATCTCGACAAGGTCTCGTACTGGGCACGCACCGTGCTGGTGCCGCTCCTCGTTCTGATGTCGCTCAAGCCGAAGGCAAAGAACCCGCGCGGCGTGAAGATCGACGAGCTGTTCACGCAGCCACCGCTCGCGGTCGGGCCGCGCAAGAAGGCGCCGCATCAGAAATGGTCATGGTACCTGGTGTTCCGCGGGATCGATGCAGTGCTGCGGTTGGTCGAGCCGTGGATGCCGCGTGGCCCGCGCAAGCGGGCGATCGCCAAGGCAGAAGCATTCGTGACCGAGCGGCTCAACGGCGAGGATGGCCTCGGCGCGATCTATCCCGCGATGGCCAACTCGGTGCTGATGTACGATGTGCTCGGCTACTCGCCTGACCATCCCGACGTGGTGGCGGCGCGCAATTCGGTCGAGAAGCTGTTGGTGATCAAGGAGCACGAGGCCTACTGCCAGCCGTGCGTCTCGCCCGTGTGGGACACCGGGCTTGTCTGCCACGCGCTGCTGGAGGAGGGCTCGGAGCGCGCGGTCGACCGCGCCGGTAAAGGTCTTGCGTGGCTCAAGCCGCTGCAGGTGCTCGACACCGTGGGGGACTGGGCGGTGCGACGACCCGATGTCCGCCCCGGCGGCTGGGCCTTTCAATATGCCAATCCGCACTACCCGGACCTCGACGACACCGCCGTCGTCGTGATGGCGATGGATCGCCTGCAGCAGCACCGCGGTTCCAGGGAATACGACGGCGCCATTGCGCGCGGACGCGAATGGATCGAGGGCATGCAGAGCCGCAACGGCGGCTGGGGCGCCTTCGACGTCGACAACGACTTCCAGTACCTCAACAACATTCCGTTCGCCGACCACGGCGCGCTGCTCGACCCGCCGACCGAGGACGTGACGGGCCGCTGCCTTTC
>DASXCK010000568.1:0-2536 GCA_036491235.1 Xanthobacteraceae bacterium
GTGTCGGCGAGCTCGATCGGTCCCATCGGCATGCCGAAATCCTCGGCGACCTTGTCGATCGCCTCCTTCTTCACGCCGCCGTCGAGCATCACCAACGCCTCGAGCAGATACGGCGTGAGCGCGCGGTTGACCAAAAAGCCCGGAGCACTCTTCACCGGCGCCGGCAACCGATCGATGCGGCCCAGGAACGCGCGCGCGTCGGCCAGCACGTCGTCGGCGACCTTGTCATGGCTCACCACCTCGACGAGCTGCATACGCGACACCGGATTGAAGAAGTGGATGCCGACAAGCCGCTCCGGACGTTGCAGGCCGTCGCGCAGCTCCTCGAGCCGAATGCTCGACGTGTTGGTGGCGAGGATCGCGCCCGGCTTCATCCTGGGCTCGATGCCCGCATAGACCTTGCGCTTGAGATCGAGGACCTCGGGCACCGCTTCAATGATGAGGTCGGCGCCGCCGACCCCGTCGCCGTGCAGGTCGGGGATGAGGCGGTCGAGCGCGTCGCGCACGGCGCGACGATTGTCCCGCCCGATCTTGCCGTAGAGCTCGGCGGCGCGCTTGATCGCGCCGGCGAGCGGCTCCGGCTTCATGTCGGCGAGGCTCACCGTGAAGCCGTGCCACGCGCACCATGCCGCAATGTCGCCGCCCATGGCGCCGGCGCCGAGCACATGGATGCGGCGGCCGTCCCATTTGCCGTCGGCAAGGCTTTTGAGCTTGTTGCGCAGGAAGAAGACGCGCACGAGGTTTTGCGCGGTGTCGCCGACTAGAAGCTTGGCGAAGGAAGAAACCTCGGCCTTTTGCCGCGCGGCCGCGTCATCGCCGCCATGCTGCGCCCAAAGATCGATGAGCGCGGACGGCGCCGGATAGTGCATGCGCGGCGCCCGCTTCTCGGCCTCGCGCCGCATGCGGCCGGAGAGGAAGCTTCGCGCAGGCGATGTGTTGAGCAGGCGGCCGAGCGTGCCCTGGCGCACCGACTTCAGCTTGCCTTTGACCGCATCGCTGACGGCGCCACGCACGTGGCGCTCCTGCGTCACCGCATCGACGAGGCCGAGCGATTTCGCCCGCCGCGCGCGCTCGGTACGCCCCGTCAGCATCATGGTCATCGCCTGCACGGGATTGATCAGGCGCGGCGCGCGCACCGTGCCGCCGAGTCCAGGATGCAGGCCGAGCAGCACCTCGGGGAAGCCGAAGCTCGCATTGTCGATCGCGATGCGATGATCGCACGCGAGCGCGATCTCGAGGCCGCCGCCGAGACAGTAGCCGTGGATCACCGCGATGGTCGGCAGCGGAAGGGCATCGAGCCGGTCGAGCACCGCGTGGCCGCGCGCGATCTCGGCCTCGACCTTGCCGGCGTCGGTGACGCCGCGGAAGCCGCCGATGTCGGCGCCGGCGATGAAGCCGCCGGGCTTGGCGGAACGGATGACGAGGCCGGTCGGGCGAAGCTGGGAAACCATGGCGAGCGCGGCGTCGAGCTCGGCCAGCACCTCCTCGGAGAGCGTGTTGGTGCTCGCGTCCTTCTTGTCGAAGAGGAGCCAGGCGACGCCCTCCTCGTCGCTGCGCATGCGCCAATGGCTCCACTGGCCGGGCTCGGCCGGTACGGCCGCAAAGGGACCGAGCTCGAGATCGCGCTTGCCGATGACTTCGAGCGCCTGCTTATAGGTGTGCGATGTCATGATCGGCCCCTCAAACCATCTCGATCAGCATGGCGCCGCCCTGCCCGCCGCCGATGCATTCGGTGGCGACGCCGCGCTTGAGGCCGAGCCGTTTCATCGCGTTGACGAGATGCAGCACGATGCGGTTGCCGCTGGCGCCGACCGGATGGCCGGCGCCGATCGCGCCGCCGTCGACATTGAGCCGGTCGCGCGGGATCGCGCCCGCAGCGCCGTCGAGGCCGAGCACGTCGCGGCAGAACTCGGCGTCCTCCCAGGCCGCGAGACAGCCCAGCACCTGCGCCGCGAACGCCTCGTTCAATTCCCACAGCTCGATATCGGACAGCGACAGCTGGTGCCGCCGCAGCAATGCGGTCGAGCACAGCACCGGGCCGAGGCCCATGATCGAGGGATCGAGCGCCGACCATTCGCTGTCGACGATCACGGCCTTGGGCGTCAGGTTATGCGCCTTCACGGCCTCTTCCGACGCGAGGATCACCCAGGAGGCGCCGTCGGTGATCTGCGAGCTGTTGCCGGGCGTCACCTTGCCCCACGGACGCTCGAAGGCCGGCCGCAGTTTTGCGAGGCTGTCAGCCGAGCTGTCGGGCCGCACGCCGTCGTCGTGATCGTAGACCGTGCCGTCGCGCGCGAAGGCGGGCTCGACCTCGTCCTTGAAGACGCCTTCCCGCTGCGCACGGGCGAGCCGCTGCTGGCTTTCCGCCGCATATTCGTCGGCCTGGCGTCGCGACACATGAAACAAGTGGCCGACGAGCTCGGCGGTCTGCCCCATGTTGAGGTCGGTAATCGGATCGGTGAGGCCCCGCTCGAGGCCGATGACGGGCTTGAACAGCGACGGGCGCAGTTTCAGGAACACCGCGAGCCTCGACCAG